>JAXDPA010000089.1:0-7196 GCA_034668685.1 Sphingomonadales bacterium
ACGCTCAGCTTCTTCTCGAACGGCCAGTACACGAACCCGACGATCATCCGAATCGCCGGCCTGGGCTACCAGAAGGGCTTCGGCGGCCATTTCCACAACGACAACAGCCTCGCCGTCTTCCGCGACATTCCGGGTCTCGTCCTCGCCTGCCCGAGCAACGGCGCCGACGCGGTGGAGATGCTGCGCGAAAGCGTCCGACTCGCGCTCGAGGAGCGCCGCGTCGTCGTCTTCGTCGAGCCGATCGCCCTCTACATGACCCGCGACCTCCACGAGGAAGGCGACGGCCTGTGGACCGCCCCTTACGCCGCGCCGGGCGAGGCCAAGCCGATCCCGCTCGGAACGCCTGGCGTCCACGGCGACGGCACCGACCTCGCCATAGTCAGCTACGCCAATGGCTATTACCTCTCCCGCCAGGCGGAGAAGATCCTGCGCGAGCGGCACGGGCTCGGAGTCCGGGTCGTCGACCTGCGCTGGCTCGCGCCGCTCAACGCGGACGCCCTGCTCGACGCGGTCGCCGGCTGCGGCCATGTCCTGATCGTCGACGAATGCCGGCGCACGGGCTCGCAGAGCGAGGCGTTGATGGCTTTGTTCGCCGAACGCGACCCCGGCACGCCGGTGCGGCGCCTCACCGCCGAGGACAGCTTCATCCCGCTCGGCCGCGCCGCGACAATCACCCTGCCGAGCCGCGACTCGATCGTCGAGGCGGCGCTGGAGACGGTGCGTGGCTGAGCGCGAAGCACTGCTGGTCGTCAGCCCCGGCCGGGGCACCTACGGCAAGGCCGAGCTCGGCTATCTGAAGCGATTCCATGCCGACAAAGCGGGCATGATCGAGGCGTTCGACCGAATCCGCTCGGCGCGGGGCGAGCCGACTTTGTCGGAGCTGGACGGCGCGGCGAAGTTCAGCCCGGCGCTTCACACGCGCGGCGACATCGCCTCGCCGCTCATCTTCGCCTGTTCCTGGGCCGATTTCCTCGCCATCGACCGTTCGCGCTTCGAGATCGCCGCGGTCACCGGCAATTCGATGGGCTGGTACACGACCCTCGCCTGCGGCGGCGCGGTCGACGCGGAGCACGGCTTCGAGATCGTCGACGCGATGGGCTCGAACAGCCAGGCGGGCGAGCCGGGCGGGCAGGTCCTGCTGAGCCTGGTCGACGAGGACTGGCGGGAGGTACCGGGCCTGCGCGAGAAGGTGCTGGAGCTTGCCCGGTCGATCGGCGCGCGCGCCGGCTCGGCCCTCTACGTCTCGATCGAGCTCGGCGGAATGATCGTCTTCGCGGGCAACGAGGCGGGCCTTGCCGGCCTCCTGGCCGAGGCGCCGCCGACGCCGGGCCGGGAGCCGCTCCGACTCGTCAACCACGGGCCTTTCCACACGCCGATGATGCGGGGATCGTCCGAACGCGCGTTCGCCGGCCTTCCCGCCCGCTGGTTCGGCTCTCCGTCCGTGCCGATGGTCGACGGAAGCGGGCGCATCTGGCGGCCGTTCGCCGGCGCGCCGGACGCCTTGCGGCGCTACACGTTCGGCACCCAGATCCTCGAGACCTACGATTTCACCCGCGCCCTCCAGGTGGCGGTGCGCGAGTTCGCGCCCGACCGGATCGTCCTGCTCGGACCGGGCGACACATTGGGCGGCGCCATCGCCCAGGCGCTGATCGCGATAAGCTGGAAGGGGCTGGGCTCGAAGGCCGACTTCCAGGCGATGCAGGCCACTTCCCCCTTCCTCCTGTCGATGGGCCGCGATGACCAGCGGGCGCTGGTCACCGGCTGATCCCGCGCGATCGCCCGATGAGGTCTCCCTTTGCCCGTTACGCCGCGCCGTCTATACCCCGGCGACCGCCATGCGCCTCCTGACAGCCACCGACCGCTATCTCGCCCGGCTCATCTTCGTGCCCCTGGTCTCGACCCTGACCCTGGCCGCGATGCTGCTGCTGCTCGACAAGATGCTGAAGCTGTTCGACATCGTCATCTCGACGGGGGGCCCGGTTGGCATCGTCTGGAAGATGCTGGCGGACCTGCTGCCCGAATATCTCGCCCTCGGAATCCCGATCGGCCTGCTGCTCGGCACCCTGCTTGCCTTCCGCAAGCTGGCCCTCTCCTCAGAGCTCGACGCTCTGCGCGCGGTCGGGCTCGGCTACACCCGGCTGCTCAAGGTCCCCTACCTCTACGCGGCGCTGCTGCTCGCGCTGAACGTCCTCATCGTCGGCTATGTCCAGCCTTTCTCGCGCTACGGCTACGAGCATCTCCGCTTCGAGCTGCGCTCCGGCGAGCTCGGCGCCTCGATCAAGGTCGGCGAGTTCACCAATCTCGGCAAGCACATGACTCTGAGGGTCGAGCGCAGCGAGAATGAGGGCCGGCTTCTCCATGGAGTCTTCGTCCGCGCCGAGCTGAAGGGCGGCAAGACGATCGCGGTGACCGCCGACCGCGGCACCTTCCTCGCCACGGAGGATCCGGACACGATCAAGCTCCGCCTGGCGAACGGCCGGCTGGTCCACAACGCGCCCGATTACAAGGTGCCGCGGGTGCTGACCTTCGACATCCAGGACCTGCCGATCAACCTGCCGGCCATCGAGCAATTCCGCGCCCGCGGCGGCAAGAGCGAGGAGCTGACCTTGCCCGAGCTGATCAAGATCGGCGAATCGAAACGGGTCAAGCGCCAGACCGCCAACGCGGCGCGCGCCAATTTCCACATGCGGCTGGTCGAGATATTGATGATGCTGCTGATGCCGTTGCTCGCCGTGGCGCTCGCCGTCCCGCCCAAGCGCAGCACGTCCGGGCTCGGCATCTTCATCGCGATCGTGATGGTCGTATCGTACCACAAGGTGAACCAATATGCCGAACGGATGGGCGAGCTCGGCCGCGTCCATCCGGTGATCGCGCTGTGGACTCCCTTCCTGCTCTTCTCGGCGCTGATCGTCTGGATGTACTGGACCCTCGCCTACAAGCCGGGCGGCCAGCCGATCGGCACGCTTGAACGCGCTTTCTCGAAGCTCGCCAAGCTGATCGGTCGGATCCTTCGCCTCGGCCAGCGCCGCGATCCGGCCCCGGTGACGGTGCCCGCCGAATGATCAACCTCCAATTCTTTCCGTCGAAGAGGATCGCCTGGTACATGGCGCGCATGTTCCTGATGCGCTCGCTGGCGGTGCTGGCGGCGCTGGTCGTGATCCTGCAGACGCTCGATCTGCTCGGCGAGACCGCCAAAATCCTGGCCCATCCGGGCAATGGCGACGCGGAACTGTGGCGCTACGTCTCGCTTCGGCTGCCGCAGCTGATCTCGCGCTTCACGCCGTTCGCGGTGCTGCTCGGCACGCTGATCACCCTCGCCACCTTGAACCAGAACAGCGAGGTGGTGAGCATGAAGGCGGCGGGGATTTCGGCCCATCAGATCATCGCGCCGCTGATCCTCGCCAGCCTCGGGCTCGCCGCCTTGAGCTTCGTTTTCAACGAGCGGGTGGTGACACGAGCGACCGACACGCTCTCGAGCTGGCAGGAGGTGGATTACGGCGCGGTCCCGCGCGACAACGGCATCCGCCCGAACGTCTCGGTGCGTTGGGGGGACGACCTCATCTTCGTGAAGCAGGTGGTGGGCGCCGGCGGCGCCACGCAGCTGAGGGACGTCACGATCTACGACCGCGAGGGCGAGACGCTGAAGCGGATCGTCTCGGCCGAACGCGGTGTCCGCCAGGGCCGGGTCTGGCGGCTCGACGCCGTGACCAGCTTCGACGTCGACGCCGGCGCACAGACCAAGGCTGCGAGCCTGCTCTACGGCCAGGGCCTCGATCCCGCCCAGTTCACCCTCGCCAAGGTCAATGCCGACGAGCAGGACCTTCGAACCCTCGCCGCCTCGATCCGGGAGCTGAAGCTCAGCGGCCGCTCCACGTCCGAGCTCGAATCCGGCCTCTGGCACAAGATTTCGGGCCCGCTGGCGGTGATTCTGATGCCGTTGCTCGGCGCCGTCGCCGCCTTCGGCCTCGCCCGGTCGGGGCAATTGTTCATCCGCGCCGTGATCGGCATGGCATTGGGCTTCGCCTATTTCGTCGCCGACAGTTTCGCCCTCTCGATGGGCAATCTCGGCGCCTACCCGCCTCTCGTCGCCGCCTGGGCGCCCTTCCTCCTGTTCCTGCTCATCGGCGAAACCGTGCTGATCCGGACCGAGGAGTGAGCGAGGAAGCGGTCACTCGCTCCGAGGTCGCAAGAGGCGCCGGGCTGGTCGGCCTCTCCCGCGCCGCCGCGCTCATCGAGGCGGTCTCCCAGCCTTTGTTCATCTGGCTCTACGGCCTCGCCGCCTACGGAATTTATGTCGTGCTGTGGGGGGCGATCAACCTCGCCGAGAATGTCGTCGACCTGTCGCTGACCTCGGCGCTGCAGCGGATCGTACCGACAGAGGAGGAGGACGAGGCGCATGCCGCGGTCAAGGCCGCTCTGCTCGTCGCGGTGATCCCCGCCGGGCTGATCGCGCTGGCCGTGTCGCTCAACGCAGCGGCGGTCGCCGGCCTGTTCCACGCCGCCCCGGCCGACCGCGCCATCCTGCCGCGCGCGGTCGCGCTGTTCGCCTGGGGGCTGCCGCTGTGGACCTTCGTCGAGGTCGCGACCTCCGCCGCCCGCGCCCGCCGCGCCTTCGGGCCCGAGATCCGCCTGCGCCTGTTCTGGGAGCAGATCGCCCGGATCCTGTTCGCGCTTGGCTTCTTCGCGCTCGGCACGGGGAGCCTCGGCCTGGTCCTCGCCCATCTCGCCAGCCTCAGCCTCACCGCCGCCCTCTGCGTGCCGCTGCTCGGCCGCTTCTACGATCTCAAGCGGCTGGTCCGGGCCCCGCTCCGCCGCGCCCATTTCCGGCAGCTGCTGGCGACCGGAATCGCCCTCCTCCCCGCCAACGTCGCGCGGCGGCTGCTCACCGACGCGCCGGCCCTGGTCGTCAACCTTCTTCTCCCCGGCGCTCGCGGCGCGGTCGCCGCCGGCCTGTTCGAGATTGCCCGCAAGCTCGCCACCCTGCCGCTCGCCGTCCGCCAGGCCTTCCAGTATGTGATGGCGCCGCTCGCCGCCCACCAGGCGCGGGCCGACCGGGCCAAGATCGCCCCGCTCTACCATTTCGCCAGCCGGGTCTCGACCGCGCTCGTCGTTCCGCTCGCCGGACTGCTCGCCTTCGCCGGCGCCGACTTCCTCTCGATCTACCGGCCGGAGGCGATGGCGGCCCTGCCTTTGCTCTACATCCTCGTCGCCGCCCGCGCCGCCGAGGCGATCGTCGGCCCGGCCACGCCGATCGTCGAGATGGCCGGCCACCGCATCCTGCCGCTGGTCAACTCGGCGATCGGAGTCGCGCTCTGGATCGGCCTCAGCCTCGTCCTGGTGCCCCTCTGGGGCGAGGCGGGGATGGCGGTCGCGGTCGGCGCCGCGACCGTCGCCATCGCCTACGCCGCGACGATCGAGCTCCAGGTCAGCGACGGCCTCTCCCCGTTCGACCGCAAACTGTTCCTCGGCCTCGCCGTCGCGCTGGCCGGCCTCGCCCTGATGTGGGGCGCCGAGCGCCTGCTCCATGGCCCCGCCCGCTTCGCGGCGGTGCTCACCTTGTGGGCCATGACCAGCTGGTCGGCCCTCCGCCTCGGCCTCACCCGCGGCGACCGCGAGAGCCTCGGCACCCTCTCCCGACTGCTTCACCTCAACTGAAAATCGCGCGGGGCAGACAGTCCGCCCTCAATCTGCCATATTGCGAATTCATGGGACGCTCACATATCGGGGCCTAGCGCCCCCGGGCGCCGACGCGCCGAAAAACCGAGGAAAAGCATGAAGATCGCCCAAAGCCTGCGCCCGAGCTTCTGGAGACGCGAGCATCATCTGGACAAGATGAGCCTCAAGGAGCTGGTCGTCGCCTACCTCCAATATCCGGCGATCATCGCCTACGCCGCCGCCGCCGCCGCGGCGATCGCCTTCGACGCCCTTCGCCCCGCCCCGCTCGCCCCGACGCTCGCCGCGGTCGCCGCCGCGACCTTCATCTACCCTTTGGTCTGGTACCTTCTCCACCGCTGGGTGCTGCACAGCCGCTGGATGTGGCGCCACCGGCTGCTCGCCTCGACCTGGAAGCGCATCCACTACGACCATCACCAGGACCCCAACCACCTCGAGGTGCTGTTCGGCGCCCTCCACACCACCATGCCGACCATCGCCATCGCCACCCTGCCGGTCGGCTACGCGATCGGCGCGCTCCTCGCCCCCCACCACCCGAACGCCGCCCTGGGCGCGGCTGCAATCGCCTTCGCGACCGGCCTGATCACCACCTGCTTCTACGAATTCTGCCACTGCATCCAGCACCTCGCCTACAAGCCCAAGAACAAGTGGCTGGCCGAGATGAAGCGCCAGCACATGGCCCACCATTTCCACGACGAGACCGGCAATTACGGCATCACCAGCTTCGTCTGGGACCGCCTCCTCGGCACCTATTATGACCGCAAGGACCGCCCGAAGAAGAGCCCGACGGTGTTCAACCTCGGCTACACGCCGGAGGTGGCGGAGCAATATCCGCACGTCGCGAAGCTGAGCGGCGGAGTCGCCACCGACCACCCGCGCGAGCGGGTGCGAGCCAAGGCGACGGCGGAGCGCTAGCGCCGGGCCGGAGAAAGGGCGTCGGTCACCAAAAGGGACCGGCCACGATTGCCCTCCCGAAGGGGTTCGTCCAGCTGAACCGGACCCCCAGGCGTTCGGGATCCCGGGCCGGCGCGGGGCGTCCGCTGCGAGGGCCCGAAAGTGGCGGCGCGGGACGGATGCGCTTAAATCACGAACCGATGCGCGCATTCGACCAAATATCGGCGCCAGGCGGCGCCGCTTCCGGGTCCTGTCGCGGCGCCGGCGGCGGGGGGATGGAGCGGAGGATGAGCGTGTGACCAACCCCCTGATCGGCGAGGAAGTGCCTGCAGACGAGCCGGGCGGCGAGTTCGAGGTGATCGGGGTCGAGCGGCTCGGCTGGTTCTCGGCGGACGTGGTGATCGCCGCCCGACGAACCTTCACCCGCCGCCGCCCGGCGCGGGGCGGCTTCCGCTTCCGAGTCGCCCGGCTCGGCCTCGAAGCCGAAATCGCGATTCGGCAGGGCGAGACCTTCCGCCTCCTCCTCCCCGGCCGCGACGCGCAGCGCGGCCTCCTCCTCGACTTCGACGCCATCGCCGACAACCCGGCCTTCGAGGCGGGGTGGCGGGGGGGGGGGGGGTAGAGGGGGA
>JAXDPA010000090.1:0-6710 GCA_034668685.1 Sphingomonadales bacterium
CGACCGCGTTCTGCTCGGAGATCAGGGTCGATTTCTCGGTGATGTGGGGGGCGAGGACGACGTCGTAATGGGCGATGTCGACCTGGGCCTGCTTCTTCGCTGCCTTAGCCATTGAAACGCGACTCCAATTTCTCGACCGCGGCGCGGGTCAGGACCAGCGTCTCGTGGTTCAAAATGTCGTAGACGTTGGCGCCGACCGCCGGGAGCAGGTCGATCTCGCGCAGGTTCGCCGACGCCTGGGCGAAGGAGACGGAGAGCGCGTCGCCGTCGATCACCAAAGCGTTCTTGCCGAGGTTGAGGGTCGCCAGCCGCTCGCGCGCCGCCTTGGTCTTGGCCTCGCCGAGGTCGAGATTCTCGAGCACGATGAGGCGGCCGTCGCGGGCCTTGGCGGAGAGCGCCATCTTGAGGCCGAGCGCGCGCACCTTCTTGTTCAGCGACGGGTTGAAGTCGCGGACCCGGGGGCCGTGCGCCTTGCCGCCGCCGATGAAGATGGGGGCGCGCCGGTCGCCATGGCGGGCGGTGCCGCCGCCCTTCTGGCGGCCGTATTTCTTGCCGGTGCGGGCGACGTCGGAGCGCTCGCGGGCGGCGCGGGCGGTGCCGCGGCGCTTCTCGAGCTGCCAGGTGACGACGCGGTGGAGGATGTCGGGGCGCGGCTCGACGTCGAAGATCTCGTCGTTGAGATCGATGTCCTTGCCGGCCTTGCCGTCGAGGCTCTGAACTTTGACCTTCATGGCTTAGCCTTCCTGGCCTTCGGTCGCTTCCGGAGCGGCGGCGTTTTCGGCCGGAGTCTCGGCGGGAGCGTTGTCGTTGTTCTGGCGGATGCCGGCGGGATAGGGCGCGGCGTCCGGACGGGCGACCTTCACCGCGTCCTTGACCAGCAGCCAGCCGCCCTTGTGGCCGGGCACCGAGCCCTTGACGAAGAGCAGGCCGCGCTCGGCGTCGGTGCGGACGATCTCGAGATTCTGCTGGGTGCGGTTCGCGGCGCCCATATGGCCGGCCATCTTCTTGTTCTTGAAGACCCGGCCCGGATCCTGCCGCTGGCCGGTCGAGCCCAAGGAGCGGTGCGAGAGCGAGACGCCGTGGGTGGCGCGAAGGCCGCCGAAGCCCCAGCGCTTCATGCCGCCGGCGAAGCCCTTGCCCTGGGTTACGCCCTGGATATCGACATATTGGCCGGCGACATAATGGTCGGCGGTGATCTCGGCGCCGACGTCGAGGAGCGCGTCTTCGGCGACCCGGAACTCGGCCAGCCGCGCCTTCGGCTCCACCTCGGCCTTGCCGAAATGGCCCCGCTCGGGCTTGGTCATGTTCTTGGCCTTGCGGGTGCCGGCGCCGACCTGGACGGCGACATAGCCGTCGTCGTCCGCATTCTTGCGCGCCACCACCTGGACGTTGTCCAGCGCCAGGACGGTGACCGGCACATGGCGGCCGTCCTCCTGGAACAGGCGGGTCATCCCCATCTTCTTCGCGATCACGCCGGTGCGCATCACGCAAACTCCTCACGACAGAGGCCCCGCGGCGAAATTGCCGGGGGGCGTGTTAGCCCAAATCGATACGTGCCCCGCCTGGGCTAGAGCTCCACCCGGAGGCGGAACGGCGGGGACGCAGGCCGGGAGCGCGGCTCCCGCGGTATCACCCGATTTCTGCAAGCCAGCAGCCGCTCATCCTGAGTAGCCGTTGAGCTTGTCGAAACGGCGTATCGAAGGACGGTCCTTCGATACGGGCCTTCGCCAGGCTCAGTCCCTACTCAGGATGAGCGGTTGGCGAAGAAGACGCCGGCCTCAGGCCAGCTTGATCTCCACGTCGACGCCCGCGGCGAGATCGAGCTTCATCAAAGCGTCGACCGTCTGCGGGGTCGGCTGCACGATGTCGAGCAGCCTTTTGTACGTCCTCACCTCGAACTGCTCGCGCGACTTCTTGTCGACGTGCGGCGAGCGGTTGACGGTGAACTTCTCGATGCGCGTCGGAAGCGGAATGGGACCGCGGATGAGCGCACCCGTGCGGCGCGCCGTATCGGCGATGTCGCCAGTCGCCTGGTCGAGCACCCGATGATCGAACGCCTTCAGGCGAATGCGGATATTCTGCGTTTCCATTCCTACACCGATTGCAAAGAGCCAGACCCGGCGGCGCCTTAAACGTCACCCCAGCGAAGGCTGGGGTCCATGCCGACGCCGCGCAGGGCACCTCATCGGCATGGATGCCAGCTTTCGCTGGCATGACGGGTGGAGCTCACCCTTTTACTCAACAAAAATGCGAACCGCCCGAATCTTACCGATCCGGGCGGCTGCGCGTGCCTCTACTACTTCGTGATCTCGCCGACAACCCCCGCGCCGACGGTCCGGCCGCCCTCGCGGATGGCGAAGCGCAGGCCCTGGTCCATCGCGATCGGTGCGATCAGCTTGACGCCGAGCTGAACGTTGTCGCCCGGCATCACCATCTCGGTCCCCTCCGGCAGCACCACCTCGCCCGTCACGTCGGTCGTGCGGAAGTAGAATTGCGGCCGGTAGTTGGCGAAGAACGGCGTGTGACGGCCGCCCTCGTCCTTCGAGAGCACGTAGACCTCGGCCTTGAAGTCGGTGTGCGGAGTGATCGCGCCAGGCTTCGAGAGGACCTGGCCGCGCTCGACGTCCTCGCGCTTGGTGCCGCGCAGCAGGGCGCCGATATTGTCGCCGGCCTGGCCCTGGTCGAGCAGCTTGCGGAACATCTCGACGCCGGTGACGACGGTCTTGGTGGTGTCGCGGATGCCGACGATCTCGACCTCCTCGCCGACCTTGATGATTCCGGTCTCGACGCGGCCGGTGACGACGGTGCCGCGGCCCGAGATCGAGAACACGTCCTCGATCGGCATCAGGAACGGCTTGTCTAGCGGACGCTCGGGCTGGGGGATCCACTCGTCGACCGCCGCCATCAGCTTCAGGATGGCGTCATGGCCGATGGCGCGGTCGCCGTCCTCGAGCGCGGCGAGCGCCGAACCGGAGATGATCGGAATGTTGTCGCCGTCGAAATCGCGCTTGGAGAGCTCCTCGCGGATCTCCAGCTCGACCAGCTCGAGCAGCTCGGGGTCGTCGACCTGGTCGACCTTGTTGAGGAACACGACCATGGTCGGCACGCCGACCTGCTTGGCGAGCAGGATATGCTCCTTGGTCTGCGGCATCGGGCCGTCGGCGGCCGACACGACCAGGATCGCGCCGTCCATCTGGGCGGCGCCGGTGATCATGTTCTTCACATAATCGGCGTGGCCCGGACAATCGACGTGCGCATAGTGGCGCGCCGCGGTCTCGTACTCGACGTGCGCGGTCGAGATGGTGATGCCGCGCTCGCGCTCTTCCGGCGCCTTGTCGATATTGTCGTAGCTGGTGAAGGTGGCGCCGCCGGACTCGGCGAGGACCTTGGTGATCGCCGCGGTGAGCGACGTCTTGCCGTGGTCGACGTGACCGATGGTACCAATGTTCACGTGCGGCTTCGTCCGCTCGAATTTAGCTTTCGCCATCTGAGTAACCCTCGTCTTTCGTGTTCAAATTCAATGCGTTGCGTTAGGCCAGCTTGGCCTTGACCTCTTCCGCCACGTTCGCAGGCACCTCGTCGTAATGCGAGAACTGCATCGTGTACTGCGCCCGGCCCTGAGTGAAGGACCGCAGCTCATTAACGTAGCCGAACATATTGGCAAGCGGCACCATCGCGGTGACCGCCTGGGCGTTGCCGCGCGTGTCGGTGCCCTGGATCTGGCCGCGGCGGCTGTTGATGTCGCCGATGACGTCGCCGAGATAATCCTCGGGGGTCACCACCTCGACCTTCATGATCGGTTCCAGGAGCTTGATCCCGGCCTTCTGGGCCGCCTCGCGCATCGCCCCGCGGGCGCAGATCTCGAAGGCGAGCGCCGACGAATCGACGTCGTGATATTTGCCGTCGACCAGGTGCACCGCGAAATCGATGATCGGAAATCCGATCAGCGATCCGGTCTGCGCCGTCTCGCGCATGCCCTTCTCGACCGACGGGATATATTCGCGCGGCACGTTGCCGCCCTTGATCTCGTCGACGAACTGGAAGCCCGAGCCGCGCTCGCCGGGCACGACCTTCACCCGAACCTCGCCGAACTGGCCGGAGCCGCCCGACTGCTTCTTGTGGGTGTAGGTGAGCTCGACCGGCTTGGCGAGATATTCGCGATACGCCACCTGCGGCGCGCCGACGTTCGCCTCCACCTTGAACTCGCGCTTCATGCGGTCGACCAGGATCTCGAGGTGGAGCTCGCCCATCCCCTTGATGATGGTCTGGCCACTCTCGGTGTCCGAGGAGACCCGGAACGACGGGTCCTCGCGGGCGAGGCGATTGAGGGCGACGCCCATCTTCTCCTGGTCCGCCTTGGTCTTGGGCTCCACCGCGACCTCGATGACCGGGTCGGGGAACTCCATCCGCTCGAGGATGATCGGCGCGTTGGACGCGCAGAGCGTATCCCCGGTGGTGGTGTCCTTGAGGCCGGCGAGAGCGACGATGTCGCCCGCATAGGCCACCTGGATGTCCTCGCGGTCGTTGGCGTGCATGAGCAGCATGCGCCCGACCTTTTCCTTCTTGTCCTTGACCGAGTTCACGACCTGGGACGCGGTCTCGAGCTTGCCCGAATAGATTCGGGCGAAGGTCAGGGTGCCGACGAACGGGTCGTTCATGATCTTGAAGGCGAGGGCCGCGAACGGCGCGTCGTCGCTCGCCGGACGGGTGTCCGGAGTGACTCCGTCGAGCTTGAGCCCATCGACCGGCGGGATGTCGAGCGGGCTCGGAAGATAGTCGACCACCGCGTCGAGCAAAGGCTGGACGCCCTTGTTCTTGAACGCCGAGCCGCACAGGACCGGCACGAACGAGAAGTTCAAGGTGCCCTTGCGGATAAGGCGCTTCAGGGTCGCCGTGTCCGGCTCGTCGCCGCCCAGATAGGCTTCCATGACGTCGTCGTCCTGCTCGACGGCCATCTCGATCAGCTCCATGCGGGCTGCCGCGGCGGCGTCGGCGAGGTCGGCGGGGATGTCGGTATATTCGAACTTGGCGCCGAGGCTCTCCTCGAGCCAGATGATCGCGCGGTTCTCGACCAGGTCGACGAGGCCCTTGAAGCCGCTCTCGATGCCGATCGGAAGATAGAGGACGGCCGGGCGGGCGCCGAGGCGATCCTTGATCATGTCGACGCACATCTCGAAGTTCGCGCCGGTGCGGTCGAGCTTGTTGACGAAGCACATGCGCGGCACGTTGTACTTCTCGGCCTGGCGCCACACCGTCTCGGACTGCGGCTCGACCCCGGCGACTCCGTCGAAGCAGGCGACCGCGCCGTCGAGGACGCGCAGGCTCCGCTCCACCTCGATGGTGAAGTCGACGTGGCCGGGCGTGTCGATGATGTTGATCCGGTGCTCGGGGCCCTCGCCGTCCTCCGCCTTCCAGAAGCAGGTGGTGGCGGCGCTGGTGATGGTGATCCCGCGCTCCTGCTCCTGCTCCATCCAGTCCATCGTCGCGGTGCCCTCGTGGACCTCGCCGATCTTGTAGGACTTGCCGGTATAATAGAGGATTCGCTCGGTCGTCGTCGTCTTGCCGGCGTCGATATGCGCCATGATGCCGATGTTGCGGTACCGCTCGAGCGGGTGGCTGCGGGCCATTGTCTAAACTCCGATGTCGGGAGACAGGCTGTGCCCGTCTGACGACGATATAGGGATTAAAATTACCAGCGGTAGTGCGAGAAGGCGCGGTTGGCCTCGGCCATGCGGTGCGTGTCCTCGCGCTTCTTGACGGCGTTGCCGCGGTTGTTCGCGGCGTCCATCAGCTCGCCCGAAAGACGCGCCGACATGGTGTTCTCCGAACGCGAGCGCGCCGCGCCGATCAGCCAGCGTATGGCCAGCGCCTGGGCGCGCTCCGGACGGACCTCGACCGGCACCTGGTAGGTGGCGCCGCCGACGCGCCGGCTGCGCACCTCGATGCCCGGCTTCACGTTGTTCAGCGCGTCGTGGAAGACGCCGATCGGATCGCGCTTGGCCCGGCCCTCGATCGTGTCGAGGGCGCCGTAGACGATGCCCTCGGCCACCGACTTCTTGCCGTCGAGCATGACGGAATTCATGAACTTGGTGAGCACCACGTCCCCGAAACGGGGATCGGGGAGGACTTCGCGCTTCTCGGGGCGACGACGACGGGACATTGGTTCTTCCTTCTCTCTTCAGCTGATCCGGAACATGTCCGGGGCTTACTCCTTGTTTCGTCATCCCGGACTTGATCCGGGATCCACCTTCGCAGATGGACCCCGGCGTTCGCCGGGGTGAGTCTACGCGGCCCTCGCGGGCCGCTCGGTCATTTGGGCCGCTTGGCGCCGTATTTGGAACGGGACTGGCGGCGGTCCTTGACCCCCTGGGTGTCGAGCACGCCGCGAAGCACGTGGTAGCGCACGCCCGGAAGGTCGCGCACACGGCCGCCGCGGATCAGCACGACGCTATGCTCCTGAAGGTTGTGGCCCTCGCCGGGGATGTAGCTGATCACCTCGCGCTGGTTGGTCAGGCGGACCTTCGCCACCTTCCTCAGCGCCGAGTTCGGCTTCTTCGGGGTCGTCGTATAGACTCGGGTGCACACTCCGCGCTTCTGCGGGTTCTGCTCCATCGCAGGGACCTTCGACTTGGCCTTCTGCGGCTCGCGACCCTTGCGGATCAGCTGGTTGATCGTCGGCATGAAGCCCTTCACTTCCTTAAGTTACTTTA
>JAXDPA010000091.1:0-24200 GCA_034668685.1 Sphingomonadales bacterium
ATCCACATCGCCGCCTACGCGCTCCTCCTGGAGACGATCGGCATGCCGGACAGCGAATTCACCGCCTTCCTCGACTACCAGGCGATGCGCGACAAGCACGACTACATGCAGCAGTTCGGCGTCGACAACGACGAGGACATCGCCCGCACCCTGGCGATGTTCGGCGGCTTCACCGAGGGGCTGCAGCTGTTCGCCAGCTTCGCGATGCTGATGAACTTCCCCCGCTTCAACAAGATGAAGGGCATGGGCCAGATCGTCAGCTGGAGCGTCCGCGACGAGAGCCTCCACTGCGAGGGCATCACCCGCCTGTTCCATGCCTTCGTGAAAGAGCGCAACTGCATGACCAAGGCGGTCCGCGACGACATCATGGACGTCTGCCAGAAGACCGTCCGCCTCGAGGACGCCTTCATCGACCTCGCCTTCGAGATGGGCCCGGTCCCCGGAATGACCCCCAAGGAGATCAAGAAATACATCCGCTACATCGCCGACTGGCGCCTGGGGCAATTGGGCTTCCAGCCCATCTACATGATCGACGACCACCCGTTGCCCTGGCTTGCGCCTTTGCTGAACGGGGTGGAGCACGCCAACTTCTTCGAGACGAGGGCGACGGAATATTCGAAGGCGGCCACCCGCGGGAACTGGAACGAGGTGTGGGACAGCTTCGACCGCAGGAAAGCGGCCAAGGCGGCGAACGACGGCTCGGCGGGCGAGGCCCCGAGCAAGCCCGACGATGATATGTTCACCCGCGCGGGCGTGGCGGCGGAGTAAACCAAGCGCTGGCTAAGCGCTGGCCTTGCCCTTATACGGCGCCCGGTATATGAGCGAGGTCGAACGGCAGTACCACTTCGCGACGGACGACGGCGTCGTCGAGGACCTTCGCCGCTGTCGCCGGGAGGATCGGCATGCGTTCGACCAGTTTGTGGTTTTCATCCAGGAACTCCGTAACGATATCCGCCTGTGCGAGCAGCTAATCGACGAAACGTACTCGGACGACGTCATATCGTTGATCGACCCGCTGCGCGACCTGCAGTCAGAGCGGCTAAATGTGTACATCGTGAAGCTGTACGCGATCGGTCCGTGGCGGGTTCTGACCGCCGGCGACCATCGCAGCAGGAAGGTGGCAATCCTCGCGATCCTGCACCGGTCGGAGGCTTACAGCGCCGCGAGCATCGAACGGCTGAGAAAGAGCTATGAGAAACTCGGGTTTACGAAGCTGGGATAGTGGGCGGGGTCGTCGCAAAGCGAACGTGCCTCGGCGGCCGCGCTCATTCGTGCGGCTACGTCCCGTGACGTACGAGGTCGAGTTCCCGGAAGGATTCATCTCGCTAGATGAGCTCCTGCAGCGAGTCCTGGTGCCGGAAGACGAAGCTCGACTTCCTGAAGCCCGCCGGGCTTTTTCCGAAGCGCGCGTGGCGAGAACGGGAAAAGCGGGTTTAGCAGACCTCAGGCTTCAGAGGGGGCTAACTCAAAAGCAACTGGCTGATCTCGCATTCGTCACACAACCTCGGCTGTCACTATGGGAGAGCCGCAAGGAAAAGCCCACGGTGGATCACGTGCGCGCGTTAGCTAAAGCACTCACCACGGACTGCAACACCATTATTTGTGCTATTTTCGATGAATAACGTCCGGATAAACTGTTTTTTTTGCGAGGATGTCCGTTTTGATAACGAGGGGAAGCCAATGTTGATTGGCGTTCTTGCTCCAGTCGTTTGGTCAGACGAGGAACCTCTGATGGTGGAACGTCTGAAATATATTAGCATCTTCTACGTACCGAGGGTGATAGAGGAATTCAGCGCGGGTCTAACCTTGACTGCAGAGGGGGAGATTGTCGGGCTTGGTGACACGAGGGGTAAATTTGATAGGACGTTCATCCGACCCAATGATCTAGAGGAGGACGAGGAAGAGTGGATGGTCCTAAGTGACCTGTCTCTTCGAGACCTCACATTCTCGAACAAGTCGCGGCTGCGGGCGGTCCTCCGACTGGGTGAGCAGCGCGTGGAGTCTTCGCTTCAGATTCGATCAACCGGCCCCTTCGGACAAACTAGCGATAACTCCTCGGACGCAGAAGACGCGACGGGCGCAACGCAAGCAACCAGCGGAAATTAAGGTTATGCCTGTTTACGCGATAAGTTACGACCTCAGAAATCCTGGGCGGAACTATGAGCCATTGTGGGGCAGGCTTAGGGATTGGAAGGCCCAAAGGGTCTTGGAGTCGCTTTGGGTCATCGACACGACGAGTACTGCTGTAACCATACGCGATGACCTCAAGCTCTACATTGACGCAAATGATCGAGTCTTTGTGGCGCGGCTCAGCGGAGAAACCGCTTGGAACAGCCTGCAGCCAGGCGGTGCCGCGTGGCTCCTCGCTCGCTTTTCCAAAGGGACGTAACGGCGTCCATACGGCATTTGCGTGCTCTATTGAAATCCCGGTGCCCGGTACCAAGAAAAATCCTAGATGCTTGGCATGTGATCAGGATCGACTAGCTCGGGGGCGCTACGCGGAGTGGTGGCGGAACGACAGCACCGGCATCGGCCCCTGCATCTAGGAATCGCACTCCTGCCGCCTCGTATGCCCGCCGCAGCGTTTCAATCAGCTCCGGCTTCACATCCCGGTGGTAACGCTCGAACCGCAGCACCGTCCGCCGGCTGACGCCCGCCGCCTTCGCCGCCTCCTCGAGCGACCATTCGAGCGCCGCCCGCGCCATCCGCGACTGTTCCGGGCGGAGGACGGGACGTTCCAGATCAACCCCCTTGACGTGTTCCTACACGGTCCCTAAAAGGGACCGACAAGAAAGGACCCTCGGGCATGGTTGCCGGGAGGCATAACCTGACGCGCCGGGCGTTGCTAGGCGCGAGCGCCGCTTTGCCGGTTGCGTTCGCCGCGCCCGGCGCTCCGGGCCCGAACGATCCGTTCGGGCTGAGCCTGTCGAAGCCCCCCACTTCCCTCCTGCCACGAGAAAGGAACGCCCTTCGACAAGCTCAGGGCGAACGGGGAGGGGGGGACGAGCCCGCCGCCCTCGGCCGCCGCTGGGCCCGCACCCTCGCCGCCTATCGCCGCGCCCAGGCGCGCGTCGCGGCGTATAAGGCTCAGGAGGCGCGGCTGCCGGCGGAGCGGCGGGCCTTTCCGTGCGACGATCTGGAGGCGGCGTTTGCCCGCGTCGACTCGCTCCGCTTCGCCGCGCTCCGCCGGCTGCTCCGCCTCCCCGCGCCCGACCTTGCCGCCCTCGCCCTCAAGCTCGACCTCATCCTCGCCGACCAAGCCTGGGAGCTCACAGGCTGCGAGACCTGCTTGGAAGCCATCGCCGCCGACGCCCGGAGGCTCTCGGCGAATTCGTCGGCAATGGCCGCCGCTTGAGCTCGCGTCATCGGCGGGGGATAAGGGCAGGGGGGGAATTCTTCATGCTCAGCCTCGCCGCCAACCGCCGGCTCGCGATCGTCGCCGGCCTCCTCCTCCCGGCGCTGGAGCTGCTGCGCCGTTCCTCGCAGCTCGCGCTGTGGTGGCACTGGATCGACGACGTGCTGATCGGCGCGGCGCTGCTCGCCGCCGCCTGGACGGCGCGCGCCCGCCCGGCCCTCGCCCGGCCGGCGCTCGCCGGGGCGTGGGGGATCGCTTGCGGAATGGGCTATTACAGCTTCGTGGGCCACGTGCTGGAGGCGGGCGCGCGCGACGTCAGCGGGCTGCCCGGCTGGACTCTCGCCGCCGCGGTCGGCGCCGGCTGGCTGCTCGCCCTCTACGCGCTCGCCTCGGCGGTCGCGTCGCGCCGCTGAGCCGCGCTCAGCTCAGGAACAGCCAGGCCAGCCAGGCCGAGAGCGCCGCCATCGGCAGCAAGGCGGCGGCCTGCGCCCACGCCGCCCGGCGCGGCGGCAGGCGGCCGAGCGCGAGGTAGAGGCCGACCAGCAGCGGCAAGGCGATCAGGCTCAGCCGGCACAGCAGCCGCCCCGGATAATCGGTCGCGAACAGGGTCGCGGCGCCCGCCGCCGGCACCAGCAGGTAGCCGAAGCGCCGCGGCCAGGACGGGCCGCCGAGGATCCGGTCGAACAGGGCGAGGACCAGCAGCACCGCCCACAGCCAGGCCAAGGCGGTCAGCGCCTCGATCGCCTGGCCGACGACCGAGTCGCCCGGCCCGACGAGCGTCGCGAGGTCGACCGACAGGAACCACGCGTAGAGCAGCAGCGCGATCGCGCCGCCCGCCGCCATCGCCGCCATCCCCGGCCGCACCTTCCCCCGCAATCCCATCTCCCGCATCAGCGCCGATCCCCGCCGAAAGGCAAGGGGAGGCGGCGACGCCTTTCCCGGCCGCCGCGCGAGCGCCCGCGGGTCTTTGCGCCGGGCCGGGCAAGGGTCCATGATCGGCGGCGATGTCGGCCCTGCTCCTCGCCCTCGCCGCGGCGTCGGCCGTCCCCGTCCCGGCCCCGCCCCCTTGCCATCTGATCTTCCCGGTGGTGCCGGATGAGGCGGCGGCGCGGCGCATTTTCTCGGCGGTGCTCGCCGTGCGCCCGCACCGGCGCGGCCCGCATTACGTTCTCAAGGTCGCGCCCGACCGCGACGATCCGGGCAAATGGCTTGTCGTCCAGACCTTGCCGCCGCCGCGCGGCAAGCTTCGGCCCGGACGGATCTGGGTCGAGGCCGGCGGCGGCGGGCTCGGCATGCGGATCGACCGCTGCACCGGCGCGGTCAGCGATCTCTATTACCAGCGCTAGAGCGGCGGCTTCAGTCGATCGGCAGCAGCCGCCGTTCGGGTCTGGAGCCGGCGCCTAGGCCGGCGGCTTGCCGCCTCCGCGGCGCTTCCGCCACCAGGCGATGAGCCAGGTCGCCACCGCGCCGCTCGCCACCGCGCCCAGCGCCGCCTGCAGCTTGTTCAGGTGGCCGAGCCAGTCGCTGGTCGCGTCCATCCAGCCTTCCGAGCGCTGGACGAACGGCACCGTCACCTTGACCGGCTGCACCGCCGTCGTCACCAGCCGCTCGACCGGCGCGACGCCCGGCTTGCGGACGATCACATAGACGGTCGCGGTGAGCTGGTGCTCGCGCCCGGGCTCGGCCGTTACATTCCACTCCCAGCGGGCGGCGTCGCCGATTCCGAGATCCTTCTCGATCCGCGCCGGCGGCTTGATCGTGAAGCCGGTGGCGGTCAGCTCGGCCGCCATCCGCCGGCCGACGCGCACGGCGAAGCGCTGGGTCGGCGCGGCTCCGAGCGCGGTCTCGACCGAGGTCGATTTCTCGTCGCGGGTGAGGGCGAGGCTGACCTGCGCCGTCTCGCCGACCCGCATCGAAGCCGGCGCGCGCAAGCCGGCGCTGCCCTGCTTCAGGTGGCCGAGGATGCCGGTGTAATAATTGCATTCCTCCGCCGTGGCCTCGTCCTGGAGGACGTCGCAATAAGCCGTGGCGGCGGCGGCCGGCGGCGGCGGCGCTTCGCCGGGCGGCGCGGCGGCGACGATCGGGGCGGGCGGCGCGGCCATGACCCTCGGCTGTGTGTGCACGCGGATCCGGGGCGGCGCGGCGGACGTGAGGATCGGCGGCGGCGACGGTGCCGGGGGCGGCGGCGGTGGCGGGGGCGGGGGCGGAACGGGTTGGGACGAGCCTCCCAGGGTGTCGTCGCCAGTCTCGCTCATCCTGTGGCGGGAGTGGCGCCTGAGCGTGTCCCTGAGCATCAGTGCGTCGATGCGCAGCCGACCGGTGCAACGGTCGAGATGGAAAATGGTCGTGCGGCCGGGCGCGCCGGCAAGGAGGATGAGCCGGCAGCCGAGGCTCGGATCGGCGGTGAGCCGCAAGCGACCGCCCGGCCCGAGCTGTCCGGCATCGTGCGATGGTCCGCTCTCGGCTTCGAAGCGCCAGAGCAGCGGATCGAGCGGTCGGTCCGTGTCGTTGACGATCTCGAACGTCGCGGGCGGGAGGACGGGAATCGGCGCTGGGGGCTGCGCCGCGATCAGCGCGCTCCACGACATCAGAAGGATCAGCTTCCCGGAGCCTGCCACGGCGCCCCCCTCGGCGGTGAAGCTACTCCAAAGCGCGGCAGTGGGAAAGGCTGGTCAGGGCCGCGCGGCCCGGCTTCCTTGCCCTGCGGGCGGCCGCGCTCAGAAGGGCAGGCGAATGCCGACCATCGCCCGCTTGCTGGTCTGGCCGTTCGGCATCGCCGCCTGCTCGGTATAGATCCGGCCCCTGACCTGGCCGAACAGGCCGGTCTCGGCGTCGATCGGCCCCTGCTCGTAGAGCGTCGCCAGCCGCGCCATCTCGGCGGCGCTGACGGTCCCGGCCGGCCGGCGCCCGCAGACGAGGATGTCGCCGGGCGCCGGTGCGCAGCCCAGAGGCCCAGGCCGATAACGCGACAGGTCGAAGTCGATCGTGCGGATGTCGACGGGCTTCCGTCCGGCGGCCGGCGGCGCGACGGCCTGGAGCGCGATCAGCAAAGCCAGCGACATCGGCGCGCTCCACGTTCTTCCGGCCCCGGCTTCAGGCTCGCCCCTCATTGCGGCGAAATCAGGGCCGCGCGGCCGCTCGCCCAAGGAACAAGCCCCCCTCGGTGCGGGTTTTCGCCACGGGCCCTTTTCAAAGGAGCTTTGCCCATGTTCGCTTACCCCGCTTCCTCTTCCCGCCGCCGCGCCGCCCGGCTGCTTCCGCTCGTCGCCCTGCTCGCCGGCTGCATGACCGCCACCCCCTACCAGCCGCTCGGCGCGCCGGGGACGCGCGCAGCCGGCGGCTATGCCGAGCGCCAGATCGAGGCCAACCGCTTCCGGGTCACCTTCGTCGGCAACACGATGACCTCGCGCGAGACGGTCGAGACCTACCTCCTCTACCGCGCCGCCGAGCTGACCCAGCAGCAGGGCTTCGACTGGTTCGTCACCGCCGACCGCGAGACCAACCGCAACACCAACACCTATGTCGAGCCCGGCTTCGGCGGCCCGTGGGGCGGCTGGGGCGGCTATTGGGGACCGCGCTGGCGCTATTGGGGCCGCGGCTTCGGAATGCGCAGCTGGGATCCCTGGTTCGGCGACCCGTTCTGGGCCGACACGATGGATGTCCGCACCGTCGACCGCTACGAGGCCTCGGCCGAGATCGTGATGGGCCGCGGGCCCAAGCCGGCCGACAGTCCGCGCGCCTTCGACGCCCGCGACGTCCTCGCCCGGCTCGGGCCGACCATCGTCCCGCCCGGTCGCCGCTGAGCCTGCGCGCCTGCCGGTTACGGCAAGCCGTTGGGGCGCAATGGCTTTTTCCGCAACCGGCAGGCGCCCGGAGCGTTAACCCTTCCGCCTCCCTGTGCATCGGAGGCGTCAGTCGAAAGGGTATCTTCGATGAAGCTCAGCCTCACCGCCGCCGCGATGCTCGCGGCCTCCCTCCCCGCTGCCCCGGCCCTCGCCCATTGCGGCAGCCACCACAAGGCGGTCCACCGGACCGTCGTCCACCGAGTCGCCTATCGCGCCCCGGTCCGCCGCGTCGGCTGCGGCTGCGCGACGACCCGCGTCGCCTATCGCGAGACCTTCGTTCCGCCGCCGCCACTCTATCGTCGGCCGCTGACCCGTGTCGTCTATGTCGAGCGGCCTTTCTACCGCCCGTTCTACCGGCCGGTCGTCTATCGCCCGCGCCCGATCTACTTCGGCGAGGCCCGCTGGGAGCGCGGCCCGCGCTGGGGCTATCGCCACGCGCGCTACGAGCGCGGCGGCTGGGGCGGCTATCCGCGCCACGCCTGGCGTTGACGCAAGGGGCGGCGCGGGCGAGACGGCTTGAATGCGAATCCTCGACGTCGAGCCCGCCCGCGCCGCCGAAGCCAAGGCGATCACCGCCCACCTCGTCGAGGGGGAGGCGGCGATCGCCGCCTTCGTCTCGCCGACCGGCGCGGTCCTCTTCACCGAGCGCCGGATCCTCCTCGTCCAGCGCGAGCATCTGCTCGAGGCGCGGGTCGAGACCAGCTCCTATCCCTATCGCGAGGTGCGCCGCTTCTCGATCCAGGAGGGCGAGGACGGCCGAAGCCAGGTCCGCATCTGGCTCGGCGACGAGGACCATCCCCTGCACCTGCGCGCCGCTCCCGGCAACGATCTCGGCGCGGTCCAGCGCCTGCTCGCGGAACGACTCGTCTAGGCTTCCGAGTGGCGGCCGGGACGCTGCGGCAGGACCAGGATAAGGGCCAGGATCGCGACGGTCAGCACCGCCGAGGCGAGCGGGCGGCTGAAGTTCAGCCCGCCATGCGCCAGCGGCTTGTCGAGGAAGTCCCCGACCGTCGCTCCGAGCGGGCGGGTGAGGATGAAGGCGGCCCAGAACAGGAGGACATGGCTGACACGGGTCCACAGCCAGAGCGCCGCGATCACCGCAAGCATCGCCCCGAACAGCAGGGCGCCCCCGCCATAGCCGAGCCCGCCCGTGTCCGCCGCCCAGTCGCCGAGCGCGGTGCCCAATGTCTGCGAGAAGGTGATGGTCAGCCAATAGAAGGCTTCGCTCTTCGGAGTCCGCACAGTCTCGACGCGGATCGAGCCGGTCGCCAGCTTCCACGACCCGAGCGAGACGAGCACCAGGGCGAAGAGCAAAGCCGAGCCGCCGGTATAGCCGATGCCGAGCGAGCGGGTCGCGAAGTCGGCCATTGTCGTCCCGGCCGTCGTCGAGGCGACGATCGTCGCCCAATAGAGGAAGGGGTGGAGTCGGCGGGCGGCGATCTGCCAGGCCGCCAGCGCCACGAAGAGGGTCAGGAAGATCGCCGAGCCGATGAGATAGCCGTTCCAGCCGCTTTGCCCCGCTTGCGGCGTGGTTTCGCCGAGCCAGCTCATCGAGACGCTGTCGCCGCCGGTCTCGCCGAGCGTGGTCGCGAGAATCTTGATGATCCAGAAGCCGAGCGTGACCGCCGGCACCTTGCTCTCGATATCGCGCCTGTCCATGTCCCGCCTTTCTCAGAAGCTCAAGCCGAGCGCCGCGTAGCCGCGCCAGCCGCGGGCGCCGCGATGCTCCCAGGTCAGCCCGCCCGAAACCAGAAGGGAGAACGGCCCGCCAAGCTTATGGATGCCGCCAAGGTCGAGGCCGATCGTCCGGTGTCCACCGACCGAGTCCGCGCCCTCGATCCACGCCTCGCCGCCGAGCGACAGCCGCTTTGAGACGTCGCGCGTCACGGCGATTCCGCCCTGCCAGAAGTCGCGATTGCCTGCGCCCGGATTGATCGTGTAGCCGGCGCCGCCGAACAGCGACCAGGGCCCGAAATCCTTCTGCGCCCAGAGTGGCAGGAGCAGCCGGACCCGGCCGGTGCCGAAGCGATGCCCGCCGGTCGGGAGGATGACCCGCGGGAAGATCGCCGCGTCGAACCCGCTGCGCTCGGCCTTCGCGAAGCGGTATTTAAGGGCCAGCTCGACGTCGCCCGCTCCGGCGCGCGTCCGCCCGCCCGCGTGGGCGGCGGCGGCGGGAAGGGTGGCGGTGAGCTGGACGTCCTTGAAGCCGCCGTAATTGAGGTCGACTCCGCCCTCGCCGTCCCAGTCGCGGTGCTGGCCCGAGCCGGCGGCGAAGACGTAGATCTCCCAATGGCCGAGGTCGGTCGGCTCGGGATCGTCGGTGACGTAGGGCGGCCCCGCGGCGGCCGCCGCGGTCCAGCAAGCGACGGCGAGCGCCGCCGCGCCGCGGACGCCCGGCCCTATTCGGCGGCGAGGTGCCATTGCGGCGGCTGTTCGGCCGCGCGCAGCCTCTCCTCCTCCTCGAACATGAAATCGCGGGTGATCGGCAGGGCGTCGCGCCGCTTCACATATTGGATCTGCCAGTTGACCAGGCTTCCGTAGCGGAACGCGGACTCGGCGCCGACCAGGTAGAATTCCCACATCCGGTAGAAGCGCTCGTCGTAGAGCGCGATGATCTCTTCCCTGTGGGCGACGGTGCGGCGGTACCATTCCTCCAGCGTGTAGGCGTAATGGAAGCGCAGCCCCTCGACGTCGGTGACGACCATGCGGTGCTTCTCGGCCTCGCTGACCAGCTCGGAGAGCGCGGGGATGTAGCCGCCGGGGAAGATGTATTTGCGGGTCCATTTGTCGGTGGTGCCCGGTCCGCCCATCCGGCCGCAGCAATGCGAGAACATCACTCCGTCGGGCTTCAGCAGGCGGTGCATGTGCCGGTAGAAGCCGGGATAATGCGGCGTTCCGAGATGCTCGATCAGGCCGACGCTGGTGATCCGGTCGAACTCGCCCTGGACGTCGCGATAGTCCATCAGCTCGAACTTCACCCGGTCGGCGACCCCCTCCGCCTCCGCGCGCTCCTTGCAGAAGGCGATCTGGTCCGGCGCCAGGGCGACGCCCAGCACGTCGACGTCGTAATGGCGGTGGAGGTAGAGGGCGAAGCCGCCCCAGCCGCAGCCGATGTCGAGCACCTTCATTCCGGGCTTCAGGTTCAGCTTGGCGGCGATGTGCGCTTTCTTGTCGAGCTGGGCCTGCTCGAGGCTGTTCTTGGGGTCCCGGTAATAGGCGCAGGTATATTGCCGGTCCTCGTCGAGGAACAGTTCGTAGAGCCGCCGAGTGAGGTTGTAGGTATGCTCGGCGTTACGCGCGGAGCGCGTCTTCCAGTTGATCTGGTCGAGCCGGCCGATCAGGTGCGAGATCGACTTCCTGACCGGCCCCTTGGGCTTCAGGGCGCCTTCCTTCTCCCAGGGCGCGTTCTCGCGGATGAGGAGGACGAGGTCGCGAATGTCGCCTTCCTCCATCACCAGCCGGCCGTCCATATAGGCCTCGCCGGCGCCGACCCGCGGATCCTTGGCGATGTGGAAGGCGGCGCCCTTGTCCGTGAGCCGCACCCTGACCGGCTTGCGGCCGGGCTCCGCAGTCCCGTAGCGATGCTCCTTGCCGTCATGGTCGACGACGATCAGCTCGCCCTTGTGCATCAGCCTTCGGAGCATTTTGTCGAGCAGCCACATACGCTTCCATCCCCTTCGATTTGGCGGCGTTGAACATGTCCCGGTCGCCCGGGTCAAGCGCCCTTGGCTCGGAGACTCTTTTCGTCCTCGATCATATAGTCGCGGGTGATCGGCGTCGCCTCGCGGCGGCGCAGATATTGGAGCTGGTAGACGACCATCGCCCCGTCGGTGAACATCGTCATCGAGGCGGCGAGATAGAACAGCCACAGCCGGTAGAAGCGTTCGTCGGCGAGCGCCGAGGCCTCCTCGCGCCGCGCCTTCAGCCGCTCGTACCAGGCCCGAAGCGTGTAGACGTAGTGGAGTCGAAGCGCCTCGCAATCGGCCATGATCAGCCTCTCGCGCTCGCTCGCCGAGACGATCTCGGACAGCGCGGGCAAATAGCCGCCGGGGAAGATGTATTTCTGCATGAAGCGGTCGGTCGTGCCGGGCTTGCCCATCCGCCCCATCGTATGGACCAGCGCCACGCCGTCCGGCGCGAGCAGGTCGCGGACCTGCCGGAAGAAAGAAGGGAAGAAGGCGGTCCCGAGATGCTCGAACATGCCGATCGAGACGATCCGGTCGAAGCTTCCGGTGACGTCGCGATAGTCGGTGAGCTCGAATTTGACGCGATCGGCGACTCCCGCTTCCTCGGCGCGGCGGCGGGCGAAGGCGAGCTGCTCCTTGGACAGGGTGACTCCAAGCACGTCGACGTCGGCGACCCGGTTCAAATAGAGCGCCAGCCCGCCCCAGCCGCAGCCGAGGTCGAGCACCCTCTGCCCCGGCTTCAGATAGAGCTTCGAGGCGATGTGCGCCTTCTTGTCGAGCTGGGCGTGCTCGATGCTGTTTCCCGGATCGGTGAAATAGGCGCAGCTATACTGCATGTCCGGGTCGAGGAAGAGCCGGTAGAGGTCGTTGCCGATGTCGTAATGGTGAACGACATTCTTCAGCGCCTGCGGCTTCCAGTTCATCGTCGCGAGGCGGTGGCGAAGCCGGCCGGTCTTGCGCAGGAACTTGTTGGGCCGGGTCCGGTCTTCCCAGCGCCGGTTGCGGCGGATGACGAGGACGAGGTCGATGATCTCGCCCTGCTCGACGAGCAGCCGGCCGTTCATCCACGCCTCGGCCGTTCCGAGCGCGGGATCGCGGGCGATCTGGAAGGCGGCCTTGCGGTCCATCAGCCGGACGGTGACCGGGCGGAGCTCCGGATCGGGTGACCCATAGCGATAGGTCCGTCCGTCATGGTCGACGACGGTGAGCTCGCCCTTTTTGACGAGGCGCGCCAGCATCTTGTCCAGCAGCCGCATCGCCGGGCAAATGAGCAGGGTCGGCGGCCGCGGTCAACCCGGCCGGATGAGCGATCCCAAAGCGACGCCGAGATCCGCGGCGCGGAACGGCTTCTGAAGCACCGGATGACCGCGATAATTCTCCTCGATCCCCTGAAGGCCGTAGCCGGTCGCGAACAGGAAGGGGATGCCGCGCTCGACGAGGATGTCGGCGACGGGGAAGCTGGTCTCGCCGGCGAGGTTGACGTCGAGCATCGCGGCGTCGAACTCGGCCTCGCGCGCCAGCGCCAGCGCCGGGGACAGGCGGCCCGCCAACCCCGCCACCTCGTGACCGAGGTCGAGCAGCATGTCCTCGATGTTCATCGCGACGAGCATCTCGTCCTCGACGACCAGCACTCTCAGGCGCTCACCCAAGCGAACCCTCCTGCTTTCCGACGGCATCCAGCGACGCGACGATGGTGCACTTGAGGCCGTCGGGCTCGAAGGCGAGCTCGGCGGTGCCGCCGAGGTCGGGGCCAAGCCCCTGCTCGATCAGCCGCGAGCCGAAGCCGCGCCGGGGCGGCCGCTTCACGCGCGGTCCCCCTTGTTCCTTCCAGACGATGTGCAGGCGGCCGGCCTCGCTCTGCCACGCGATCGACACCCGCCCGTCCTCGGCGGAGAGGGCGCCGTATTTGGCCGCGTTGGTGGCGAGTTCGTGCAGCGCCAGCGCCAGTGCCAGCGAGGCGCGCGGAGTCAGCCAGAGGGGGACGCCGTCGAGGTTGAAGCGGCCCTGGTCGCCGCCCAGCGGCGCGGTCGCGTCGCGGACGACCCGGTCGAGCGCTGCTCCTCCCCAATTCTGCTCGGTGAGGAGGTCGTGGGCGCGCGACAAGGCCATCAGCCGGCCTTCGAACCGCGCGCGGCCCTCGGCGAGGCCGATGTCGCCGCGCAGGGTCTGGAAGGCGATCGCCTGCACCGTCGCGAGCGTGTTCTTCACCCGGTGGTTGAGCTCGTTGATCAGCAGGCGCTGCCGCTCCTCGGCGCTCTTGGCTTCGTGAGTGTCCTCGGTCGTCGCGTACCAGAGCAGGATGCGACCGTTCGAGTCGCGACGCGGATAGGCGCGGGTCCGCGCCCAGCGATAGCCGCGATCGAGATGGCGGATGCGGTGCTCGACATCGTAGGGCTCGCCCGTCTCGAGGCTGCTTGCCCATTGCGCCAGCGTGCGGTCCACGTCGTCCGGGTGCATCGCCTCGCGCCAGCCGCCGGCGAGGCCTTCGGTGCCGGTCCATTCGCGCCAGCGGTTGGCGATTCGGTGGATCCGGCCGTCGGGAAGCGCCGTCCAGGTGACCAGCGGGTTCAGCTCCACCGTGTGGCGGTAATGGTCCTCGCTGTCCCTCAGCGACTGCTCGGCCTGGGCGCGCGCCACCGCGGCGCCGGTACGCTCGGCGACGTCGCGGACGATCGCGGCCTCGGCCCGGGTCCAGCGGCGCGGCTCCGGCTCGTGAACGTAGAGCAGGCCTTTGAGGGCGCCTTCCTTGATGATCGGTGCGGTCACCAGCGCGCGGACGCCGAGCGCGTCCCAGGGCTTGGACGCCGCCGATTCCGCCACGGCATGAAGGTCCGGAATGGCCAGCGTCTCGCCGGCCTTGAGCAGGCGCAAAGCTTCCCCGAACGAGCTCAGCACGCCCTTCTGCCCCGCGAGGCTGACGACCGAGCCGTCGCGCGTCCAGTCGCTGTGGACGACGATCCTGTCCTCGGCTTCGTCGACCTCGCCATAGCCGACCCGGGCGGCGTCCAGATAGCGGCCGAGCAATTCGGTCGCGGCGCGCTTCACCTCCTCGGGATCGCCAATGCGGCGCAGGCGGTCGGCGAGGCTGATCTGGAAGGAGAGGCGTCGCTCGGCGGTGACCGTGCGGGTGACGTCGTTGGCCTGCGCGAGGACCCCCGCGATCGTTCCATCCGGGTCGACGAGCGGGGTGAGGTTGCAGTTCCAGTAGAGTTCCGTATCGGCGCCGCCGAGGCGGACGGTCAGCGGCTGCTCGTGGAGGAAGGCGCCTTCACCCGTCTTCTCGACGCGCCGGATCATCGGCTCGATGACCCCCCAGACGTCGGCCAGCGCCTCCGCGCCCGGGAGGCCCTGAGGGCCGCCGAGCAGCGCCCGCCACGCTTCGTTGCGGACGATCAGCCGCCGCGGCCCCCAGAACAGGGCGCTCGGCAGCGCGGAACGGAGGCAGAGGTCGGCGGCGAAGCGGAGGCGCCGGTCCCAGCCCTCGATCGGACCCAGCGCCGTTTCCGCCCAGGCGGCCGCGGCGGCGAGCGGGTCGCCCGGCCGATCCGGATCCTGAAGCGGAAGTGAAGCCATGCCGACGCGTCCCCGGGCTCGCCCAAAGTCTCCCTAGCGCGCCGCGGGCTAATCGTAAAATGTTGAAAACGCTCTTGCCCTCAGGCGAGCGCGGCCTGTTTTTCTTCGGCGATTCGATCGAGCTCGGCGCGGCTCTTCTTCTCGGCCGCCGATTTGAGCTGTCCGCAGGCCGCCATGATGTCGCGTCCGCGCGGCCGGCGGATCGGCGCCGAGATACCCGCCCCGAAGACGATTTCCGAGAAGCTGCGGATGCGCTCGTCGTCCGAGCATTCATAAGAGCTGCCCGGCCAGGGGTTGAACGGGATCAGGTTGACCTTGGCGGGCAGCTTGTACTTCCTGATCAGGCGGACCAGCTCGCGCGCGTCCTCGTCGCTGTCGTTCTTGCCCTTCAGCATCACATATTCGAAGGTGATCCGCCGCGCATTGTTGGCGCCGGGATAGGCCGCGCAGGCCTGGAGCAGCTCCTCGATTCCGTATTTGCGGTTCAAGGGCACGATTTCGTCGCGCACTTCCTTGGTGACCGCGTGAAGCGACACGGCGAGGTTGACGCCGATCTCCTCGCCGGCGCGCGCCATCATCGGCACCACGCCCGAGGTCGAGAGGGTGATCCGGCGGCGCGACAGGCCGAGGCCGTCGCCGTCCATGACGATCTTCAGGGCGTCGCGGACATTGTCGAAATTGTAGAGCGGCTCGCCCATCCCCATCATCACGATGTTGGACAGCATCCGCCCTTCCGGCTGGGACGGCCATTCGCCGAGCGCGTCGCGGGCGAGCATGACCTGGCCGACGATCTCGCCGGCCTCGAGGTTGCGCACCAGTCGCATCGTGCCGGTGTGGCAGAAGCGGCAATTCAAGGTGCAGCCGACCTGGCTCGAGACGCATAGCGTGCCGCGGTCGGCGTCGGGGATGAACACCATCTCGAAATCGTGGCCGTCGCGGGTCTTGAGGAGCCACTTGCGGGTGCCGTCGGTCGAGACCTGCTCGACCACCACGTCGGGCCGCCCGATCACGAAGCGTTCGGCGAGCCAGGCGCGCTGCGGCCTGGCGATGTCGCTCATCGCCTCGAACTGGCAAGCCCCGCGATTGTAGATCTGGTGCCAGATCTGCTTGGCCCTGAGCTTGGCCTGCTTCGGATCGAGCCCCGCCTCGGCCAGGGCCTCGCGGATCCCGTCCTTCGACAACCCGACCAGGTCGACCCGCGCATCCGCGCCGGCGAACGCCGGGCGCGGCACGGGCACCGGATCGATATGACCGGGGATGGGCATCGGCGCTGTCATGATGGCTTCCATCTAGGCGCGGAGTGCCGTGATTTCCACCCTTGCTCAGGTCTCGCCGACGACCAGGACCTCGAACGAGCCGGGCACCATCTTCGGCCGCTGGCCCGGCGCCGTCGGCGGATCGAAGCGCGCGGTCGGCAGGTAGACCCGGCCGGTCCCCGAGTCGACTGTGCCGGTGCGGGCGCCGGTTTGGGTCGGGATGGTCGCGATCACGCGAGGACGGGCGCCCCGCGCGTCAATCACGGTAAGATTGCCGTCGCCGCCGGCGGGGACGTAGGCGCGGCGGCGGACCGGGTCGTAGAAGGCGCCGTCGGGGCGGGCGCCGATCGGCAGCGTGCCTTCGAGCTTTCCGGTCGCTGCGCGCACCAGGGTCGCGACCTTGTTGGCGCAGGCGGAGAGCAGGAAGCCGGACGGAAGATAAGCGAGACCGGTGGGCCCGTCGCAGCCGGTCAGGGCGACGCGCTGGATGACCTGGCGGGTCTTGAGATCGATCTCGGCCAGCTGGTTCTTGTCCTCGACGTTGACGAACAGATGGCCGCGGCCGTCCAGCGCCGGCAGCTCGAGGCCGCCGCCGATCGTCACGGTGGCGACGACCTTCGCGGCGCGCGGGTCGATCACGCTCGCGGTGCCGTCCCTGGCGTTCATCACCCACACGTCGCGGCTCGCGGGATCGTAGATCGCCGCGTCCGGGTTGGCGCCGGTCGGCACCTGGGCCCGAACAGCGCCGCTGGCGGTGTCGAACAGGATGGCGGCATTGGCCTGGCCGGACGTGGCGAGACCGATGCCGCTGCCCGGCACGGCCAGCACGGCGTGGAGCCGCGCGCCCGGCACCAAGCGCGGAGTCACCGCGCCGGTCGCAAGGTCGACGGCCATCACTCCGTCCGACCGCGCGACCAGGAGCCGGTGGTTGTCGGCATCGACGCTGAGCAGGTCCCAGCCGCCGTCGGGCCCGGCGATCCGCTGGACGATTCCGAACTTCGGAGCCGGCGCCGCTCCGCAGAGCGACAGCGCAACGAGGGCCAAAATCCTTTTCATTCGATCTTCTCCTTAGCGTCCGCTTCCGACGTGAAGCACAATCTCCCGACCGTCCACGATCTCCGCCACGCTGCCCTGCGGCAGGTTCCCCGCGACCGGTGCCCGGCAATCGCCGTGCGGCTCTGCGCCGGTCATCAGCCCCCGAAGCACCCGCGCCGACATTCCGTGCATCAGCACCAGCCGGTCGCCCGCCTCGCCGCCGGTCTCGGCGAGCCAGGCCGAGAGGCGCGCCGCAACGTCGGCATAATCTTCGCCACCCGGCGCCCGGCGGGCGAACAGCCAGGTCTCCGAATCGAAGACCGGGCCGCCGTCGGCGACGATGTCGTGATAATAAGCGCCGCTCCATTCGCCCATGCCGATTTCGCGCAGGCGCGCGTCGGTGCGGGCCGAATGCCAGTCGAGCTCGAGATGCTCGGCGATCACCGCGAGCGTCTGCAGCGCCCGGCCGCTCGGCGAGGACCACAGGGCGAGCGGCGGCTTCGGTCCCAGCCGGCGCCTCAGCGCCTCGCCCATTTCCTCGGCCTGGGCGAAGCCGGCGCGGGTCAGCGGCGTGTGGCCTTCGTCGCCCTGGATCCGGCCGGCGGCGTTGAACACCGTCTCGCCGTGCCGCGCGATGAACCAGCGGGCCATGGTCAGCGGGCGCAGGCGATGGCGGCGGCGTCGATGGCCGTTGCCGCGCCGCGCAGGCGGTAGAGGTCGCGCATGGTGCCGCCGGTATCGCTCCGAGTCTCGACGCTCATCGCCACGCCGGTTCGCATGGCCGCGACGATCGCCGCGTCGGCGCGGGCGTCGGGCGCCCAGGCATCGGCGCCGCCGCCGATCAGCTGGAAGGTCCGCTCGTCGATCCTGAGCAGGATGGCGGAGCCCGGCCGCTTGGCGCGGGCGAAGCGGATCGCGACCTGGCCGCGCACGCCGCGTGGCGGCACGAACGAGACCACGGCGAAGGGCCGGGCCCCGCCGCTCCGCGCCGGCCCGTCGGGCTCCGCCACGGCCCGGCAGCCGCCGCCGTCGCGCAGCGCCGCCCAGGTCGAAAAAATTCCGATCGTCTCGGGCGCGGCCTTGGCCGAAGTGCCAAGTATCAGCGCTGAAAGGATAAAATTGCGAGGGCTGACCATCACCGGCGATCCTGTTCGCGTTGTGGCCCGGGGGCAACAGGAAAACGCGTTTAGGCGACGTTCATGCAACCTTTCGCACCCCCGGTCGCTAGGGGGCCCCTCAGGGGGAAATACGCGAAACGAGTGAAAAATGGAGCTTATTGCAATGCGTAAGTTGATTGTAGCCGCCCTCGCCGCCACCATATTGGCGACCCCCGCGATGGCGCAGGACCGCGGCCCCTACACCGGGGTCCGGGTCGAGGGCCTGGTCGGTTGGGACCGCCCCCAGTCCAACGGCGACCATGCCGACGGCCTCGCTTACGGAGGCGGCCTCGGCTACGACTTCCAGACCGGCGGCGCCGTGCTCGGGATCGAGGGCGAGGCGTCCCAATCCACTGCCAAGGAGTGTATCGACAGCTTCGCCATCGCCGGCGACCGGCTGTGCAGCAAGACGGGGCGGGATCTCTATGTCGGCGGCCGCGTCGGCGCTGTCGTCGGCCGGTCGACTTTGCTCTACGCCAAGGCGGGCTATACCAACGCCCGCAGCGAGGCGTCCTACAATTCCAACCTCGCCGGTTCGACGATCGCCAAGGCCCATTCGACTCTCGACGGCTTCCGGGTCGGCGCGGGCGTCGAGCAGGCGGTCGGCCGCAAGGCCTTCGTCAAGGCCGAGTATCGCTACTCGAACTACGAGCAGGGCGTCGATCGCCACCAGGTGGTCGCCGGCCTCGGCATCCGCTTCTGATCTTCCGGGTCGGAAACAGCTGAAAGGAGGGCCGGGGCCGCGAGGCTCCGGCCCTTTTTTCGCGCGCGGGCGGAACCCCCTAGCCGGGCCGGGTCCGCCGCTCTAATACTCCTCGAAGGTGCCACTTTCGGGGGTTTCGATGAAGGCGACGATTGAACGGGCCACGCTGCTGAGGAGCCTCGGCCACGTCCAGTCCGTGGTGGAGCGCAGGAACACCATTCCGATCCTCTCCAACGTGCTGATCGAGGCCAGCGAGGACGGCGGCATCCGGCTGATGGCGACCGACCTCGATCTGCAGGTCGTCGACACGATCGAGGCCAATGTCAGCCAGCCGGGCGCGACCACCGTCTCGGCCCACACCCTGTTCGACATCGCCCGCAAGCTGCCGGAGGGCAGCCAGGTCGAGCTCGCCGCGGCGGAAGGCAAGATGCAGGTCAATGCGGGCCGCGCCCGCTTCAACCTCTCGACCCTGCCGCGCGACGATTTTCCAGTGATAGCGGAAGGCGAGCTGCCGACCCGCTTCGAGCTGCCGGCGGCGACGCTTCGCCAGATCATCGACAAGACCCGTTTCGCCATCTCGACCGAAGAGACCCGCTACTATCTGAACGGCATCTTCCTCCACGTCTCGGATGAGGCGCAGCCGGTGCTGAAGGCGGCGGCGACCGACGGCCACCGCCTCGCTCGCGTGACCGTGCCGCGCCCCGCCGGCGCCGAAGGCATGCCGGACGTCATCATCCCGAGGAAATGCGTCGCGGAACTGAGGAAGCTGCTCGACGAGGTCGACGGCACCGTCCAGGTCTCGCTGTCGGAGACCAAGGTGCGCTTCGGCCTCGGCAACGCGATCCTGACGTCGAAGCTGATCGACGGCACCTTCCCCGATTACAGCCGGGTCATCCCGACCGCCAACGACAAGCTGCTCCGGATCGACCCGCGCAGCTTCGAAGAGGGCGTCGACCGCGTCTCGACCATCGCCAGCGAGAAGACCCGGGCGGTCAAGATGGCGCTCGACCGCGACCGGGTGACCCTCTCGGTCACCAGCCCGGAGAACGGCACCGCCGCCGAGGAGGTGCCCGGCGACTACAGCGCCGACGGGCTCGAGATCGGCTTCAACGCCCGCTATCTGCTCGACATTCTCGGCCAGATCGAGGGCGACACGGTCGAGATGCACCTCGCCGACGCCGCCGCTCCGACCTTGCTGCGCGAGAACGACAAGGCGCCCGCGCTCTACGTTCTCATGCCGATGAGGGTCTGAAATGCGGTCGCTTCTGCTGGCCTGTGCCCTGGCATTGGTCTCCGCCCCTTTGGCCGCCGTCCCGGCCGTCGCGGCCGATGCGGCGGACGCGGCGCACCGCCAGAAGGCTATCGCCCTCGCCCAGACGGTGCAGTCGCAGGAGATCGCCATCGACAGCTCGATGGCGGTGATCGACGGCCAGATGGTCGACGCGATGATGGCCGATTCGGACGTCAAGAAGCTCGAGGCCGCCCATCCCGGCGCGGTCAGGGCGATGTGGGAGGGCGCCAAGCCGATCATGCGGCAGGAGCTGGTGAACAGCCTACCCGATCTTTGGCAGCATCTCGCCGATGTCTATGCCGCGCATCTGACCGACGCACAGATCGATGCCACCACCGCCTTCTTCCGCACGCCGACCGGCCACAAGTTCCTGCTTCAGATGAACAAGCGCGTCGACGTTCGGCCGATGGTCGCCGATGCGACCGCAGGCAATGGCCAGATCCGCCAGCAGACCTATGAAAGCGGTGCCACCGCCGCGGCGGTCGGAGCGATCGGCGACATGACCGACGCCGAGCGTGCGGAGATCGCCCGCTTCCTCACCACCGATGCCGGGAAGGCGCTGGGCGCCACCGCGCCCGACGTGACTCAAACCGGCCTCGAGTGGATGAACCGCACCGATTCCGCCGCCCAGCAACGGGTCGGTGCCGCGATGAAGGCCGCCCTCGACCGCTTCCTCGCCCAGCACCGCTAGGAGCTGGGGGCGACGTTGGGTCGTCACCCCGGACTTGATCCGGGGTCCACCTTCCTGCGATTCTGTGGAGGAAAGAAGGTGGATGCCGGATCAAGTCCGGCATGACGCCGCCCTGGCTGTTCCACCGCCCGCTGTGGCCCACTCCGCCGATTGCCGCTAGGAAGCGGCATGGCTCTCAGCCGCCTGTCGCTTTCGGATTTCCGTTCCTATGCCGACGCCGTGATCGCTCCGGGCCCGGGGCTGGTCGTGCTGACCGGCGACAACGGGGCGGGCAAGACCAATTTGCTGGAAGCCGTGTCACTCCTCTCGCCCGGCCGCGGGCTGAGGGGAGCGAGCCTGGCCGACATGGCGCGCAGCGGCGGGTCCGGCGGCTTCGCGGTGGCGGCGCGGCTCGCCGGCGTGGAGATCGGCACCGGCATCCTCGCCGCGACGCCGGAGCGCCGGCAGGTCCGCGTCAACGGCGCGCCCGCCTCGGCGACCTCGCTCTCGGAATGGCTCTCGATCCTGTGGCTGACGCCGGCGATGGACCGGCTGTTCCAGGAAGGGGCGGGCGGGCGCCGGCGTTTCCTCGACCGGCTGGTGCTGGCACTGGAGCCGGGCCATGCCGTCCATTCCGCGCGCTACGAAGCGGCGATGCGCGCGCGCAACAAGCTGCTTGCGGAAGGCGGGCCGCCGGATGAGGCGTGGCTGGCGGCGCTCGAGGCGCGCATGGCCGAGCATGGCGCTGCCATCGCCGACGCGCGGCGCGCGGTCGTGGCGCACCTGGCCGACCGGCTGGCGGCCGCGCCGGAGGGTCCGTTCGCCCGGCCGCGCCTCGCTCTGGAGGGGGGCGATGCGGTGCCCGCCGGGACCTTGCGGGCGAACCGCCCACGCGACGCGGCGGCCGGCCGGACGCTCGAGGGGCCGCAGCGGACCGACCTGGTCGTCCTGCACGCCGGCAAGAATCAGGCCGCTTCGCAATGCTCGACCGGGGAACAGAAAGCTCTGCTGCTCGCGATCATCCTCGCCCATGCCGAGCTGGTCGCCGATCGCGCGGGGCGCCGTCCCGTGCTGCTGCTCGACGAGGTGGCCGCCCATCTCGATCCGCGCCGCCGCGCGGCCCTGTTCCAGCGGCTGGAGGCCGGGGGCGGGCAGGTATGGCTGACCGGAACCGAAGCGTCGCTGTTCGAGGGGATCGGCGCCGCCGCGACCCGTTTCGTGGTGCGCGGCGGCGCCGTCTTCTCCGCCTAGCTGCCTGGCGGCAGGGCCTGAAGCCAGTCGATCACCTCCTGCTCGAGCCGGATCCGGGCGCCGGACCAGCCGTGGTCGGTGGCGGCGTGGACGGTCGAGACGCGGGCGCCCGGCATCGCCTTCACCGTGGTCGCGAGCGCGTCGGCGGCCGGCGCGAGGCCGTCGTCGGAGGTGAGGACGAGGAGGGGCTTTCGCGCCAGACCGGCCGCGCCCCGAGTCCAGTCGAAGGCGGCGGCATTGGCCAGAACCTCGTCGGCCATTGTCTCGGCCGTCACCCCGGCGAGGCTTTCCATATTGTCGGCCATCAGGGCGACGGCGTCTTCGCGCTTCATGGCGCGGCCGCCCATGTTCGCCGCCGAGATCAGGATCGCGCCGGCGAGGTCCGGGTCGCGTTCGGCGGTCATCGCCGTCACCCAGCCGCCCATCGAATGGCCGGCGACGACGATCCGTTTCGGGTCGATGGCGAGGTGCGCCGCATTGGCCGGATCGCGCAGGTAAGCGAGTACGGCGCGGGCGTCGTCGAGGTTGCCGGCGAAGCGGAAGGCGCCGGGGCTGCCCCACGAGCCGCGATAGTTGAAGGTGACCACCGTCCACCCCGCGCGGCGCACGGCCTGGGCGAGGTCGAGATTCTTCTCGTTGCCGGGAAGGCCGTGCATCAGCACCAGCACCGGGTGCGAACCCGGCCCGGCCGCCGTGTAGGCGACGCCGTTGATCCTGACGCCGCCGGAAGGAATGTGCAGCACCTCCATCGCCGCGGGATGCGCCTTGTCGTGCGGCGGATCGGTGTAGATTGCGGGGTTGATCTGGGCCGGCGGCACATGCGCCGCCGCCGGTGCAGCAAGCGCCATCAGGGCCAGCCCCGCCAGTCGCTTGATCATCGTCTTTTCTCCCCCTCGGCCTGATGTTGCAGCGCCGAAAAAACCGGCCCGAATCCGGCCATTTTCCTTGGGTTTCGCACCCTTCATCGCTATATGCCGATGATGGCAACATCCCCCAGCGAAAACAGCTACGGCGCCGATTCGATCAAGGTGCTGAAGGGCCTCGACGCGGTCCGCAAGCGGCCCGGAATGTATATCGGCGACACCGACGACGGCTCGGGCCTCCACCACATGGTGTTCGAAGTCTCGGACAATGCGATCGACGAGGCGCTCGCCGGTCATTGCGACCTCATCCGCATCACCTTGAACCCCGACGGCTCGGTGTCGGTCGAGGACAATGGCCGCGGCATCCCGACCGGAATCCACGCCGAGGAGGGCGTGTCGGCGGCCGAGGTTATCATGACCCAGCTCCACGCCGGCGGGAAGTTCGAGAACACGTCGGAGGACAATGCCTACAAGGTCTCCGGCGGGCTCCACGGCGTCGGAGTCTCGGTGGTCAACGCGCTTTCCGAGTGGCTCGACCTCACCATCTGGCGCGACGGCGAGGAGCATCACATGCGCTTCCGCCACGGCGACGCCGAGGCGCCGCTCGAGCGGGTCGGCCCGGCGCCCACCGGCCGCAAGGGGACCCGGGTCACCTTCCTGCCCAGCGCCGAGACGTTCAAGATCACCGAATTCGACTGGGACCGGCTCGAGCACCGCTTCCGCGAGCTCGCCTTTTTGAACTCGGGCGTCCGCCTCGTCCTCACCGACGCTCGGCACGAGGAGGAGCGCGAGATCGAATTGTTCTACGAGGGCGGAATCGCCGCCTTCGTGCGCTACCTCGACCGCACCAAGACGGCGCTCATCCCCGATCCGATCTCGGTGACCGGCCAGCGCGACGAGGTCGGTATCGAGGTCGCGCTCGAATGGAACGACAGCTATTACGAGCAGGTCCTCTGCTTCACCAACAACATCCCGCAGCGCGACGGCGGCACCCACCTCGCCGCCTTCCGCGCCGCCTTGACCCGGACGCTCAACAACTACGCCGAGAAATCGGGAGCCCTGAAGAAGGAGAAGGTCAGCCTCACCGGCGACGACATGCGCGAGGGGCTGACCGCGATCGTCTCCGTCAAGCTGCCCGATCCCAAATTCGGATCGCAGACCAAGGACAAGCTCGTTAGTTCAGAGGTGCGCCAGCCGCTCGAGAGCCTGATGGCCGACAAGCTCGCCGAGTGGCTCGAGGAGAATCCGCAGCACGCCCGCACCATCATCCAGAAGATCATCGATGCCGCCGCCGCCCGCGAGGCTGCGAGGAAGGCGCGCGAGCTGACCCGGCGCAAGGGCGCGATGGACATCGCGTCGCTGCCCGGCAAGCTCGCTGACTGCCAGGAGCGCGATCCGGCCAAGTGCGAGCTGTTCCTGGTCGAGGGAGACTCCGCCGGCGGTTCGGCCAAGCAGGGGCGCGATCGCAACATCCAGGCGATCCTCCCGCTCAAGGGCAAGATCCTCAACGTCGAA
>JAXDPA010000092.1:0-38916 GCA_034668685.1 Sphingomonadales bacterium
TCGCCCCAACCTCGTCGGCACTCCGGAGCAATTGCGCGAGCGGATCGAGGAATATGAAGCCGCCGGGGTCGATCTCCTCCTCCTCCAGATGAGCCCGCAGGCGGAGGAGATGGACCGGTTCGCGGCGCAGGTCATCCAGCCGATGAATCGGGCGGCATGACCAGGGTCCGGAACAACGAGGCGGAGAGCCGCTACGAGATCGAGGCTGACGGAGCGACCGCCTTCGCGGCCTATCGGACGGAGGGCCGAGACATCGTCTTCGAGCACACGATCGTGCCCGAGGCGCTGGAAGGGCGCGGAATCGGCAGCGCCCTGGTGAAGGGTGCGCTGGAGGACGTCCGCGCGAGGGGCCTCAAGGTGATTCCGGACTGCTCGTTCGTGCGCGGCTGGATCGAGCGTCATCCGGAGGCGCATGACCTGCTCGCCTGATTGACCTTCGGCCCCGCCCGGGGGCATGAACCGGGCCGGTCGACTTCGAACGGGGGTTCGAATGAAGCGTCTGCTGCTCTTGCTGGCGGGGCTGGCCCTGCCGCTGTTCCTCGCCTCCTCCTCAACCGCCGCGCCGCCGGCCGATTATTACGGCCGCGCCGGCCGGCCGGACGCCTGGTCGGGCGGGGCGCGGATGATCGAGATCGCGACTCCCAAGGGGCCGTTCCACGTCTGGGTGAAGAGGGTCGGCAACAATCCGCGGCTGAAGGTGCTGCTGCTGCACGGCGGGCCGGCGATGGGCCACGATTATCTCGAGGCGATGGACAGCTTCCTGCCCGCGGCGGGGGTGGAATATTATTATTACGACCAGCTGGGCGCCGGCCTCTCCGACCGGCCGGAGGACGACAGCCTGTGGACGCTGCCGCGCTTCGTCGAGGAAGTGGAGCAGGTCCGTCGGGCGCTGAAGCTGGACCGGTCGAATTTCTGCCTGTTCGGGCACAGCTGGGGCGGGCTGCTGGCGATGGAATATGCGCTCAAATACCAGCGCAACCTCAAATGCCTCGTGATCTCGAACATGATGGACTCGGTGCCGGCCTACAATGCCTACGCCGAGCGGGTGCTGATGCCGAAGATGGACCCGGCGAAGCTCGCCTTGGTCAAGCAGCTCGAGGCGAGCCGCAAGACCGACGACCCGCGCTACATGGCGACGCTCGTCCCGATGCACTACGAGCAGCATTTCCTGCGCCGGCCGTTCGACAGCTGGCCGGAGCCGGTGATCCGCTCGATCAACCACGTCAACCAGCACGTCTACGAGCTGATGCAGGGGCCGAGCGAGCTGGGCGCGGGCGGGATCCTGGTCGACTGGGACCGCTCGAAGGACCTCCACCGGATCACAGTTCCGACCCTGGTGATCGGCGCGACCTACGACACGATGGACCCGGCCTGGATGGCGGCGATGGCTCGGCGGCTGCCGCACGGCCAGTTCCTGCTGGCGAAAAACGGCAGCCACATGGCGATGTACGACGACCAGGAGACCTATTTCTCGGGGCTCGTCGCGTTCCTGAAGGCCCAGGAGCGGCGCTAGGAAGGGTAATCCTCCCTGTCGGCGAAGCCGATGGGGAGGGGGACCGCACGAAGTGCGGTGGAGGGGCCTCGCTGAGTCAGAATGGCCCCTCCACCATGCTTCGCATGGTCCCCCTCCCCATGCGCTGCGCGCACAGGGAGGACTAGGTTTTCAGAACTCGGAATGGACTCCGGCGACCACGCTCTTCGTCTCGGGGTCGTCGCCGGCGGCGCGGGTCAGGCGGGCGGTGCGGCCGAGGTCGCGGGACCAGCTGAGGCCGACATAGGGCGCGAAATGGTCGATCACCTCGTAGCGCAGCCGCAGGCCGAGCTCGGCGTAGGAAAGGCCGCGGCCGAGGCCGAGCGCGGGGACGTCCTGGGCGTAGGCGTCGAGCTCGAAGCTGGGCTGCAGGGTGAGCCGCTTCGCCAGCTCCCAATTGTAGTAGCCCGACAGGCGGGCGCTGAGCTCGCCCTGCTTCGAGAGGTAGCCGAAGGCGCCGAGCCAGAGCTTGCCGGTGTCGAGCTGGCCGCCGGCGGCGAGATAGAGGCGGTTCGGGCGCGGCCGGGCGTCCCAGCGCAGGCCGAGGTTGAGATCCACGTCGCTTCCGACCCAGCGGCTGTAGAGCGATTCGAGCTCGAGATAGTCGAGCCGGCCGCTGGCGGCGCCCTCGCCGGTCGAGGCGAGATAGACGCGATTGCGCTTGCCGCCCACCATCGCGGAGAAATCCCAGGCATATCCGTCCTCGCCGCGGGCGAAGGCCCATTCCATGCGGTCGAGCAGGAGGTATTGGAGCCAGGGCGGGTTGCGGGTCTCTTCGGCCGCCGCGGCGGGCGCGGCCGGCGCGGCCGGCGCCGTGACCGTATCGTCCGGGTCGAGCGGCGCGTAAGGGAGCTGCGGCGCCTCGGCGGGCGCGGCGGTGATCGCAGCGGCGAGAGCGAGACGAAGCATCGCTCCGCTCTAGCGGGGCGCGGTTAAGGTGCTCTTATTCCTCCTCGTCACGGAGAGGATTACAGCGAATAGCCGCCGTCGGTGACGAAGCAGGCGCCGGTGACGAAGGCGCAGGCGTCGGAGAGGAGGAAGGCGATCTGGCCGGCTATCTCTTCGGGGCGCGCGAAGCGGCCGATCGGCGCCGCGGCCGCGCCCATCGCCTTGAAGGCCGCTTCCTCGCTGCCGGTGCTCTCTACCAGTTGGTGGAAGAAGGGAACGTTGTGCCAGATCGGAGTCTCGACTCCGCCCGGCGCAATCGCATTGACCCGGATGCCGAGCGGCCCGCCTTCCTTGGCGGCGATCCGGGCGAGCTGGATGACCGCGGCCTTGGACGCGCCGTAGGCGGCGATTCCGGGTTCGGCCTTGAGCCCGGCGACCGAGGCGGTGAGCACGACCGCGCCGCCGCGCCCCTGCATCGCCCGCATCGCCGCCTGGAGGGTGAGGAAGGCGCCGTCGAGGTTCACGGACAGGACTCGGCGCCAATCCTCGAAGGAGGATTCGAGGATCGGCGCTCCGGCGCCGATGCCGGCGTTGACCACGGCGTGGGTGAGGCCGGTGAGGTCGGCGGCCGCCCACAGCTCCGGGTCGGCGACGTCACCGACGATCGGCTGGCGTTCGCAGGGGAGGGTGAAGGCGTGGTCGCGCAATTTCTCCTCGTCGGTATCGACGAGGATCAGCTTCTTGGCGCCGCCGGCGGCGAGCCGCGCGGCGGTGGCCGCGCCGATGCCGGAAGCGGCGCCGGTGATCAGCGCGATGGCGTTGGCGAAATCGGTCATCGGGGGGTGTGTAACGGGTCGGCCCCGCTACGTCACGCGGGGAGGAAAAACCTCCGTTCGGCCTGAGCTTGTCGAAGGCCTTTTTCTTTTGATCCGGAAGAAAGGGGAGGGCTTCGACAGGCTCAGCCCGAACGGTTCTTTCACCCTCAACAGCTGGGCGCTTACGCCACCTCGCCGATGCCGAGCTCGCCGAGCTTGCGGTAGAGGGTGGAGCGGCCGATGCCGAGGCGGCGGGCGACTTCGGTCATGCGGCCGCGATAATGGCCGATGGCGAGGCGGATGACGTCGGCTTCGATATCCTCGAGGCTGCGCATGTTGCCGTCGCTGTCGTAGAGGGTGATGCCCGGCGCGTGATTGAGGGCGGCGGTCTGCGAGGCGCCGTTGAGCAGGGGACGGTGGAAATCCGAAGCGCGGCGGGCGAAGGTCGATTCCTGCTGGATCTGCGGGAAGTCGGCGGCGGTCAGCGCATTGTCCTCGCACAGCACGGCGGCGCGGAAGAGTGCGTTCTGGAGCTGGCGGACGTTGCCGGGCCAGCCGTAGCGCATCAGCACGGCGAGCGCGTCGTCGGTGATCGAGAGGTAACGCATGCCCGGTTGCTCGGCGATCCGGGCGAGGAGGTGGCGGGCGAGGGCCGGGATGTCGCTCGAACGGTCCCGAAGCGGCGGGATGTCGACGTGGACGACGTTCAGCCGGTAATAGAGATCCTCGCGGAAGCGGCCGGCGGCGACCTCGTCGGCGAGGCGGCGGTTGGTGGCGGCGATGATCCGGACGTCGACCATCTGGATGGCCCGGCCGCCGAGGCGCTGGACCTCGCCGGTCTCGAGCACGCGAAGCAATTTGACCTGGGTTTCGAGCGGAAGCTCGCCGACCTCGTCGAGCAACAGGGTCGAGCCGTCGGCATCCTCGAAGCGGCCGATATGGCGGTCGAAGGCGCCGGTGAACGCGCCCTTCTCGTGCCCGAACAGCACCGATTCGACGAGGTTGGCGGGGATGGCGCCGCAATTGACGGTGATCATCGTCTTCTTGCCGCGCGGGCTCGACGAATGGATCGCCTGGGCGATCACTTCCTTGCCCGAGCCGCTCTCCCCTTCGATCAGCACCGAAACCCGCGCGCGCGCCGCCTTCGCGGCGACCGCCATCGCGGCACGGAAGCGGGGCGCCGAGCCGACGATCTCGTCGAACGACAGAGGTTTGGTGATTTTCTCGGACAGCGGCCGCAGCTCCCCGTTCCGCTGGCGGCGGTCGGTGGCGGCATTGAGAGCGGCGAGGAGACGTTCGGGGGCGATCGGCTTGACCAGGAAATCGCTGGCGCCGGCGCGCATCGCGTCGACGGCGACGGCGACCGAGGTCTGCGCGGTCATGACGAGGAGCGGAAGCTCCGGAGCAAGGGCGCGGATTTCGCGGATCAGCTCGGTGCCCGCCTCGCCGGGCAGCCAATGGTCGAGCAGGATGGCGTCGGCCTTCGGCTGCTCGGGGTCCTTGAGCAGGGCGGCGGCGGCGTCGACGTCGCTGGCGCCGCGCACCCACCAGCCGGCGCGCGCGCCGATGGCGGTGACCAGCCGGCGTTGGGCCGGCTCGTCGTCGATCAGCAACAGGCAACGGGTGGGATCCGGCCGCATCGATACCCCTTTTCGGCTCCAGCGCGGACCGGTCTAGCGAAAGGGGGTAAAGGCGGGCTTAATCGTGCCGGAAAGGCGGCTGCAGAACCCGCTCGGCGGCGCTTCCCACGCCGCCCCGGCATTGTTAGAAGGCGCCGCGACCAGCGAACGTGAGAGGATTGAGATGGCGGCGCAAGGCGATGCGGACAAGGAGCTGACGGTTCACCGGCAGGGCTATGAGAAATTCATCTCCATGTTCCGGATCGGCGCCGTGATTTGCGCGATCATCGCCTTCATCGTCGTCCTGCTGATCCGCAAATAAGTGAAGCTCGCGGTCCTTAGGGAGACGGAAGAAGGCGAGCGCCGGGTCGCGGCCACGCCCGAGACGGTCAAGAAGTTCATCGCCCTCGGCGCCAGCGTGGCGGTCGAGGCGGGCGCGGGCGGGACGGCCTCGATCGCCGACTCGGATTATGCGGCTGCCGGGGCGAGCGTCGGCGGTCGCGACGAGACGCTCAGGGACGCCGACGCCGTCCTCGGCGTTCAGGGACCGGAGCCGGGATCGCTCGGCGGCGCCAGGGCCGGCGCCCTGGTAGTCGCCGCGCTCGACCCGTTCCGCCGGCGCGAGCGGGTGGAGGCCTATGCGGCCGCCGGGCTCGAGGCGCTGGCGATGGAGTTCATGCCGCGCATCACCCGCGCCCAGTCGATGGACATCCTCTCCAGCCAGTCCAACCTCGCCGGCTACAAGGCCGTGCTCGACGCGGCGGCCGAATATGGCCGGGCGTTCCCGATGATGATGACCGCGGCCGGGACCATTCCCGCGGCGCGGGTGTTCGTGATGGGCGTCGGAGTCGCCGGGCTGCAGGCGATCGCCACGGCGCGGCGGCTCGGCGCCATCGTGTCGGCGACCGACGTGAGGCCCGAGACTCGCGAGCAGATCGAGAGCCTCGGCGCCAAGGCGGTGTTCGCGGACGGGCTGGCGGCGGTCGGCACCGGCGGCTACGCCGCCGAGCTGACGGACGAGCAGAAGGCGAAGCAGGCCGAGCTCGTCTCCGGCCATATCGCCAAGCAGGACATCGTGATCACCACCGCCCTAATTCCGGGGCGGCCGGCGCCGCGGCTGATCTTCGATGCTCAGGTGGCGACGATGCGGCCGGGCTCGGTGATCGTGGATCTCGCCGTCGAGCAGGGCGGCAATGTCGAGGGATCGGAAGCCGGGCAGGTGACCGAGCAGCACGGCGTGAAGATCGTCGGCCACCGCAACGTCGCCTCCCGCCTCGCCGCAGACGCGTCCGCGCTCTACGCCCGCAACCTCTACAACTTCCTCTCCGCCTTCTGGGACAAGGACGCGGGACGGGTGGTGCTCCCCGACGACGATGAGATCGTGAAGGGCGTGCGGCTGACGCGCGGCGGCGACATCGTCAGCGAAAGGCTGAAGGCATGAGGGCGGCCGCCAGCCTTGTGGTCCTGGCCGTTCTCGGCCTTCCCACGGCGCTCACGGCGCGGGAGCGCGGCTATGCGGTCTGGAATGCGGCATCGACCGCTCGCGCCGGCTCGGAAGTCGAGGTCGCGACCGGCGAATTCGTCGAACGCGGGTTCCTTCGGCCGGCGGGCGCGATTCGTACCCGGGCCGACCTGCTCGATCTGGACAAGGGCAAGGTCATCCTTCCGGCCGGAGCCATCCTCGCCGCGATGTCAGGGGGAAGGGCAGGCGAATATTGCACCTGGAACCATGGTCCCTCGCTCGTCCCGCCGGACCGGCGGGCCAAGCTTTCGGTGATCAGCATGGGCGGCTTGCTGTGTGTTTCCGTCGCCGCCGATCAGACGACGACGAACCTCCATTATGTCAGCGGCAACAATGCCCTGCTGCTGCGAGAATATGGTCTGGATTTCGCCCGCGGCGCCAAGCGGGTGAATGCGGTGCCGGTCGAGACGGCCCCGCCAGCTGACTATCCGGAGGACGTCGTCGTCGGCCCCGTTTTCTTCGTCGGGGGGGAGAAAGGCCAGAAAGCGCCTTGCCTGGGCTGGGAGATGCGGGTCAACGGGGGCAAGCCCGACGGCGCCTCGTTCGGTTCGGTCTGCTACGGCATCGGACAGACGGCCGCGGCCGGGCCGGGCCGCTATACGCTGCTTCGCTGGGATCCGACCGCCAGGAAGGCGGGGTTCAGGATCGACCAGCCCTTTCAGGTCGACGACATCATCCCCCGGATCATCGAGCGCACTTCTGTGAGGATCATGTGAAGGTCGCGATCGCCGTCCTTTCCGCCCTCGCGGTGGTGCTGACGGTCGCCCCGGCGCCCGCGGTCGCCGCGGAATTGCAGGACCCAAGCGATACCTACGCCCTATTCTGGACGATCGGCGATCACCCGCTCCGGGACGGCGATTTTTGGGTCAAGGAGCAGGAACAGATCGTCGATACGCGGCTATGGCCGGTGACGCTCTACGCCGTCGAGTCCCCTGTCTCGGACTCGTCCGGCGCGCTTCTGATACCCGCCGGGACGCAGCTGGTCGGGCTAAGGGCGAACCGCCTGGTCGCCTGCACCCAGATCAAGGCGGCAGAGGGCACGGCGAAAGGCAAGCGCGTGTGCCTGGCCGACATCGATGGGGACGGCGCGCCGGACCATGCTTTCACCCGCGGCCTCGGCGGGCTGGACTGGATCGCCTTGCAGGGCCGTTTCAGCGACACCAAGATGGTCGCAATCGGGGCCGCTAAGCTGCGGGAGCTGCGGCCGAAAGAGATGAGCGGCGCGCCCTATATCTCTTTCCATTACCAGCGCATCCTCGACGGCGGCCTGACCATTCCGCTCACCCAGGAGGGGGGGCACCGGGTGCGCTTCCATTTCAAGGTCGGCCGCGATGCCGACGAACGGCGCGTGTGGGTGGTCCGCGACTGCGCCGACACTCGGCCGCCAAGCTTCTGCACGAGCGCCAATTTTCCGTCGCGAATGGCGATTGCCGGGCTGGATCTCGACCTTCTGGAGCGGCGTGGGGAGGACATAAGGATGCGCATGGCCGCGCCGTTCCACGGCCAGCAGGTGCGATTCCAGAACACCTCCTATAGCTATTACACCCAGCTCACGATGTTCGCGGAGTAGGCGATGGACTTCATCTCGATCCTGTCGATCTTCGTTCTGGCCTGCTTCGTCGGCTATTACGTCGTGTGGTCGGTGACGCCGGCGCTGCATACGCCGCTGATGTCGGTGACCAACGCCGTGTCCTCGGTGATCGTGGTCGGAGCGCTGATCGCGGCGGCCGCGGAGTCGGCGACGGGCAACCACAGCGCCAAATGGCTGGGCCTCGCGGCCGTGGTGCTCGCCAGCATCAACATCTTCGGAGGCTTCGCGGTGACTGCGCGGATGCTCGCCATGTACAAGAAGAAGGAGCGGCGCTGATGGAGCTCCTTTTCGTCATGCCAGCGAAGGCTGGCATCCATGCTGACTCAGAATGGACCCCAGCCTTCGCTGGGGTGACGGGAGAGCGCTGATGCACGAGGGCCCCGCACTCCCGGCGTGGGTCGCGCTCGCTTATCTGATCGCGGGCGGCTGCTTCATTCTTGCCCTGCGTGGGCTTTCGAGCCCGGAAAGCAGCCGGCGCGGCAACCGGATCGGCATGTTCGGAATGCTGATCGCCGTTCTTACCACCTTGCTCTACTACCACCCGCGCCCGTCCGGCGAGTTGCCGCTGTCGCTGCTCAACTACAAGACGGTGGGGGAGCTTATCGCGGCGATCGCCCTCGGCGGAGCGATCGGGCTGGTGACGGCGCGGAAGATCGCGATGACCGCGATGCCGCAGCTGGTCGCGGCCTTCCACTCGCTGGTCGGGCTCGCGGCGGTGCTGGTCGGCGCTGCCGCTTTCCTGAATCCGGAAGCCTTCGGAATCGTCCAGCAATTATCCCCGGGTTCGGGGTGGACCGTCTATGCCCCGGCGACCGTGACGGCCCTCATCAATCCGGTCAGTCGGGTGGAGATGGGACTCGGCGTCGCGATCGGCGCGATCACCTTCTCGGGCAGCGTCATCGCTTTCCTGAAGTTGAACGGCAACATGTCCGGCAAGCCGATCCTGCTGCCGCTCCGGCATGTCATCAATCTCGGCACGCTGATCGCCATCCTCGCGCTCATCGCGGCCTTCACGCAGGATCAGGACCCGCTGATCTTCTGGACGATCGCGGGACTGTCCTTCCTGATCGGCTTCCTCCTGATCATCCCGATCGGCGGCGCGGACATGCCGGTCGTGGTCAGCATGCTCAATTCCTATTCGGGATGGGCCGCCGCGGCGATGGGCTTCACTCTGCACAACACGGCGATGATCATCACCGGGGCGCTGGTCGGCTCGTCGGGCGCGATCCTTTCCTACATCATGTGCCGGGCGATGAACCGAAGCTTCATCTCGGTGATCGCCGGCGGCTTCGGCGGCGACGCCGTCGCGGGCGGGGCCGGAGCGGCGATCGACCGGCCCTACAAGCGCGGCTCGGCCGAGGACGCGGCCTTCCTGATGAGCCAGGCCGAGCAGGTCATCATCGTCCCGGGCTACGGCATGGCCGTCGCCCAGGCTCAGCATGCGCTTCGCGAGATGGGCGACGTCCTCAAGAAGGAGGGGGTCAGCGTCAAATATGCGATCCATCCGGTGGCGGGGCGGATGCCGGGACACATGAACGTGCTGCTCGCCGAGGCGAACGTCCCTTACGACGAGGTGTTCGAGCTCGAGGACATCAATTCCGAGTTCGCCCGCACCGACGTCGCCTTCGTGATCGGCGCCAACGACGTCACCAACCCGGCCGCCAAGACCGACAAGTCGTCGCCGATCTACGGCATGCCGGTGCTGGATGTGGAGAAAGCGAAGACGGTGCTGTTCGTGAAGCGCTCGATGGGCGGTGTCGGCTATGCCGGCGTCGACAACGAGCTTTTCTACCGGGACAACACGATGATGCTGCTCGCCGACGCCAAGAAGATGGTCGAGGAAATTGTGAAGGCCCTGGGCTGAACGCTCCCGGCCACGGCCCGCCGCATTAAGCTCCCGAAGCGTCGGGTGCTGCGGCGCAGCCCGCTTGAACAATCGAGCGAATGCCGCTTGAGAGGAGGCCGGGCCGGACGGAAGGGCGAAGTGCGCAAGCTGGGCATGATCGGCGGGACGAGCTGGCTCTCGACCGCCCTCTATTACGAGCAGATCAACAAGGGCGTGGCGAAGAAGCTGGGCGGCCTCGCCTCGGCGCGGCTCGTCATCGAGAGCCTGAACCTGGGGGAAGTCGCGCCGCTGCAGCTCGCCGGCGAATGGGACGAGGTCGCAAAGATCCTGACGGCGGCGGCACGCCGGCTCGAGGGGGCCGGAGCCGAGGGCCTCATCATCTGCTCCAATACCGGCCACAAGGTCGCGGGCGACGTCGCCGACGCCGTCTCGATCCCGCTCATCCACATGGGCGACGTGGTCGGTGAACGGCTCGCCGCGGACGGGGTCAGGAAAGCGGGCTTCGTCGGCACACGTTTCACGATGAGCGAGGGCTTCATGCGCGACCGGATCGAGGCGCGTGGTGTGAAACTCAGCCCTCCGCCGCCAGGCACTGCCGAAGAAATGGACCGGATCATTTTCGAGGAGCTGGCCAAGGGACAGGTCACCCGCAATGCGCAGCGCCGGCTCAAGACTTGCCTTACCGAAATGGCGCAGGCGCGCGAGCAGGCGGCGGTGCTGGCCTGCACCGAATTGGTGCTTCTCGTCGATCCCGGCGCCACCGTGCTTCCGGTCTACGACACGACCGCGCTGCATGCGAAAGCCGCGGTCGAGTGGATCACCTCTTGAGCGGCGTACCGAGTTTGGTCCAAAATGGACTTAGAATGGCGACAGTTTGGAGGCGATGGCACGACTAAACCCGGAATCGCTCGCGCCGGGACTCGGCGGCCATTGTCGCCGGTCCTGCTCCCGATCCGGGAGCCAGCGCAGAGCACCTTCCTGAACCGGGCGCGCCGCGGCTCCGCATTACATCCATAATGGACCAAGCAGGCGCAGCATTTCCTCCGGAACGGCTGCAATCTGCGGGAAGGGGAAGCGAGGGGCGTGGTTATGGGCGGCACGAGGACGGAATCGCTCGCGGAGATCGGGTATGACGCGCGCCCGACTTTCCTCCTGCTCGGCACCGAGGAAGGCGCCAAGCCGTGGCTGGAAACGGGCCGGCTGGCGGGCTTCCGGCTGGTTGATACCGCCGCCATCGAGAACGGGATAGAGCGCCTGCGCAAGCAGGCCTGCGTCGACGTCGTCGTATTGGCCGCGGACGGAGAGGCTCGCGAGGAGCTGGACGCGCTGCGCGAGGAACTAGAGGCGGGCGCCGAGGAAGGCCGGTTCGGCGCCATCGCGGCAGGCCCGCTGGAAGTCGCCGATCGCCTGGCCGCCGGACTCCATCCCCGAGTGCAGCATCTGATCGACGCCGATCCCTGCGAGCGTCTGACCGCGCTCGTGCTGGCCGCGCAGCGCCCGCCGCTCCGCCTTCACGACGTCAACAAGGCGCAGGCGACGTTGCGCCTGCAGCAATTGAGCGAGGAAGTCGGGCGGATTGCTTCATTGCTGTCCGCCTTGTCGGAGGACGAGGCGGCCGCCGCCGCGATGGCCGGGCTCGAAAGCCACGACGGCGATCCCCAGCGGCTCGAGGCGGGGCAGATTAGGGCGGTTATCCGAGCCCGCCGGATGCGCGACCATTTCTTCAAGCGCGACCTGTTCGCCGACCCTGCCTGGGACATGCTGCTCGACCTGATGGCGGCGCGTCTCGAGAGGCAGCAGGTCGCCGTCTCGAGCCTGTGCATCGCCGCCGCGGTACCGCCGACCACGGCGCTCAGATGGATCAAGGCGCTGTGCGACCAGGGGCTGTTCGTGCGGGTCGCCGATCCCGAGGATGGACGCCGGGTCTTCATCGAGCTCTCGGAGCAGGCCGCCGCGGCGCTCGAAAGCTATTTGAAGGCGGTGCAGCGGATCACGCCTTTCGTGCTCTAGCGGCGGCTGGTGGGCGCTGACGGGCTCGAACCGCCGACCCTCTCGGTGTAAACGAGATGCTCTACCAGCTGAGCTAAGCGCCCGGCCGCCTCGCCTTTCGGGCGATGCCAGTTCGGGCGGGCACAGGCAAGCTCAGGCGGCCCGGAAACCGCCGCTCCGCCAGGCGAGATGGAGCGTGACGAGGCCGACGGCGGTGCCGACGAGGAGGCCGGCGAAGCTCGCCTCGGGCCCGAACGCGCCGCCGCTCAGAGCCTGAGCCGTCCCCGACACCGGGTGGAGGGAGAGAGGGCCGCCGGCGAAGTCGTTGGTACCCGAGACCGCCGCGCCGAACACCCACCCCTGGGTGAAGTTCCAGCCGGCATGGACCCCGATCGAGACCCAGAGCCGGCCGGTCAGGATATAGAAGGCGGCGAGCATGATCCCCGCCTCAACCGCGATGGCGATCGCGGCGAACCAGCTGGCATTGGGATTGGCGAGGTGGAGCAGGCCGAACAGCAGGGCCGAGAGGGCGAGCGCGGGCCACGGCCCAAACGCCCGCCAGAGGAGGCGCAGAACGATCAGGCGCAGCAGCACTTCCTCGACGAAACCCGACTGAAGGCTGAGCGCCACCGCGTTCCAGATCGACGTCACGGGCTGCGGCGCGAGGGTGACCGAGCGTGCGGCGAGCAGGAGAGCGACCGCGACGGCCATCATCGCCGCGCCCACGGCGAGCCCGATCGCCAGCTCGCGGGCCGCCGGCGCCCGGGCGAGCTCGGCCGGGCGGCGTCGCTCGCCGAACCGCACGAGGGCGCCATAGGCGGCCAAAGTGGCCGGGACCATCGCCACATAAGCGAGTTGCCCCACCGGCGTGGCCGGAGAGAAGAGAATGAGGGCATGGTCGCCGGTGAGGCGCGCGCCTGCCCAGGCGACGGCGAGAGCGGCGGCCGTGCCCGCGAGCAGCACCAGGACGAAGAGGGCGAGGCCCCAGCCGAGGGCTCGAAGCCAGAGCCATCGTCCGGGGGCGAGGATTCGGTCGGAGCCGAGAACGATAGCGGGCATGGCGATTTCCGGACTGTCTAGAGGCTGCGGATGAGCTTCGTCGCGGCGGCGAGCCACGGCGGGTCCGCGATGACCAGCTGGCGTTGCCCCGCGCCGAGCGGAAGGAGATGGAGCTTGCCGTCCTCCCGCCCGATCAGCCGCCCGAACAGATAGCGGCCGGCCGGCCGCGGGACGAGCACGTCGCGGTTGAGGGCGCGGCTGAACTGCTCGGGCGCGAGGCGCAGGCACCAGAGCTCGTCGCCGCTGCGATAATCTCCGACGCCGGCGAGGAGGTTGACCGCGACCATGCCGGGCTCGGGCCGCGGCGGGACGACGACCCCGGCGCGGCGCGGCGCATGGGCGCCGTCATGGTCGAGATAGGCGGCGAGCGGCACGTCCTCGCGGTCGGGAAGCTGGACGAGGTCGCCGGCCTCGACTCCCAGCGCCCTGGCGATGCGGTTGAGCCAGCCGACCGAGACGGTGCGCGTGCCGGTCTCGAGCCGGCCGATCGTCTGCGGCGTGGTCGGCGGATCGCAGCGGTCGGCGACGTCCTGAAGAGTCATCTTCTTGGCCCGCCGCACTTCGCGGATGCGCGTGATCATGTCTGCCTCCCGGAACCGAGATGGTTATTTAACTTTCCTACACCCTAGCCGAAATGGCAAGGTCTCAGTGCAGGTGATTCGGGGAGATTCGAACGTGGCCAGGGTGAACGGGATAAAACGTAAGGAGAACAGACTTCTGGCGGAGCGGCCGTTGCCGGAGGACGGGCGGGAAAGGCGGGGAGGACGGAGGCGAGGCGCTCCGATTCGCTCCGTGACCGTCAATCTGGCCGAATCGCCTCTCGGCTGGCTGCATGCCCGCGGGCATGTGACGGCGCGGCAGTTCGCGGCCGGCGAGCAGTTGAGGACCGACTGGGAGACGGCGCAGCTGCCGCCGGTGGTGACGATGGTATGGGACGCGCCGCCGGCCGATCGCGGCCGACGCGGCGCGCCCGAGGAGATGGCGCCGGGCAAGCGGCAGATCGCCGCGCGCCGGCGGTTCGAGGCGGCGACCTCCTCGATCGGGCCGGGCCTCCGCGACATCGCTTGGCGCCTGGTCTGCGCCGGCGAGGGGATGCGCGACGCGGAAACGGCGCTCGGCTGGCCCGCCCGCGCCGGCAAGCTCGTCCTCCAGATGGCCCTCGACCGCCTCGCCGACCATTACCGGATTCGGTAAAGGTCCTTCATCGCTTTTCCCGGCTGAGCCGGGACATGAGGATGGCGGCGCGCTTGGCCTGGCGGGGGATGGAGGCGAGGTCGACGGTCTCGCCCGGAGCGTGATCGCCGGTGCTGGCGGTGCCGAGGCCGACCAGGCCGTCGACATATTCGGCAACGAAGCTGATGTCGCCGGCGCCGCGCTTCAGCGGGTCGAGCACGCCCATCTCGGGAAGGCCGAGGTCGCGGTTGACGAGGTTGAGGCGGTCGAGGAGCGCGCGGTTGCCCGGCGTCGGCGCCATCGGCGGGTAGGGATCGGCGACGAAGACGATCTCGGCGGCGCTGCCGGGGAGGTGGCGCGAGACGATGTCGCGCATCTTCGAGCGCACCCGCTCGTCCTGCTCGCGGCTCAACGACCTTATGTCGCCGCGGGCGATGGCGATCGGCGGGATGATGTTGGTCTTGCCGGTCGCCTGACCGCGAATTCCCGCCTCGTCGAGCGAGGCGGTGGCGCCGCCGACGACGAGGCCGACGTTGAAGGTCAAGTTGGGCTCGGGAAGCTCGGTTCGGAACGCCTCGAGGATCCGGGCGAGCTCGTAGATCGCGCCGTTGCCCGAGGCGGCGCTGAAGATGCCGGAGGAATGGCCGGTCCGGCCGGTCGCGCGAACTTCCCACGAGCCGGCGCTGCGGCGGGCGATCGAGCCCATGTCGCGCCCGTCCTCCTGGGCGAGGCCCTCGAAATCGAGCGCTAAGTCGGACGCCTTGGCGGCGGCCACGAGGTCGCGGCGGGAGATCGAGACGGGGCGCCCGGCATCCTCCTCGTCGCCGGTCATGAAGACGGTGATGTCGGCGTCCTTGAGGCTGCCGGCGGCGTGCATGGCGCGGAGCGCGGCGATCATGACGACGTCGCCGCCCTTGTCGTCGCTGGCGCCCGGGCCTTCCGCCTTGTCGGGGCCTTTGAGGGTGAAATGCTGGAACGGCGAGTCCGGCTCGAACACCGTGTCGAGGTGGCCGATCAGAAGCATCCTCTTGCCGCGGCCATTGCCCTTGTGGACGGCGACGAGGTGGCCGGCGCGGCCAACCTCGGCCATCGGGATCCAGCGGACCTCGAAGCCCAAGGGCTCAAGTTCGGCCCGGACCATCGCTCCGACCGCCTCGACTCCGGCGAGGTTCATCGAGCCGCTATTCTGGTTCACCATCCGCTGGAGCAAGGCGACGGTTCGCGCCTGCTCGGAGTCGACCGTGGCGGCCATCCTGCGTTCGGCGGGCGAAAGGCCCGCGGCGGCCGCGGGCGCGGCGGCGAGGGCGGCGACAAGGAGGGGGAGGAGGAGGTTCATCGGGAGTCCCTGGATTTCCCGCCTCCCTTCGCCCGTGCTAAGCGTTGGGGCAAGAGCCGGAACGTCGATGAGGACCTGAATGCGCCGGATTTTGCCCCTCTTGCTCCTGCTCCTCGCCGGAACGCCGGCCGCCGCCCAGGAATGGACCCTGGCGCCCGAATATGACGTGCTCGTCACCAGCTTCGAGATCCGTCCGCAGGTGATCCGGCTCAAGGCCGGCGAGCCGGTGCGGCTCCATTTCGTCAACAATTCGGAGCAGCCGCATTCTTTCTCGGCCCCGGCCTTCTTCCGCTCGATCGATCTGCGCGGGCGCGACCGGACCCTGGTCAGGCACGGCGCGCTGCGCCTTGCGCCGCTCTCGGACGCGACGATCGCGTTCGTGCCGAGGGCGGGCCGCTATTCCGTCAGCGGCGACAATCTGTTCCGCCGAGTGATCGGCATGAGGGCGCGAATCGTCGTCGAATAGGAGTGCTTCGAGATGGGCAAGGACAAGAAAGGCAAGAAAACCGGCAAGGAGGGCGGCGGCAAGCTGCCCAAGCCGCTGCGCAAGGCCGGCAAGGCGGCGCTGAAAGCGGCGCAGAGCCCGGCGGTGAGCGAGGCGGTGGCGGCGGCGATGCTCGCCGCGGCCGCGGCGCTGAGGGACGGCAAGGGCGTGCGCGAGGGCGCGGCGGCGGTGGGGACGGCGGCGGCCGACGCGGTCGAGGAAGCGACCCGCGAGGCGAGCGGCCTCGCCAGCGCGCTTCGCGCCATCGCCATCGACGTCGCCAGGAAGACGATCGACGCCTGGGCGGCGGGCGACGAGCCGAAACCCCGCGCCAAGCCCAAGGCCGCGACCGGAGGCAAGAAGGCGGCCGCGAAGCCTCGCGCCGGGGCGGCCAGAACGAGGGCGGCGAAGCCCCGCGCTGCGGGCGGGAAGAAGGGCGGCAAGGGCGGCTGAGCGGAGCCGCCGTTTCGTCCCCGTTATCCTCGTTTTCCACAGGTGGAATCCGCTTGGCCGACTCGCCGATCCATGAGAATTATCGGGCGTGGCCGGAAGGGGGCCGGAGCGGCAACGCCCCGATCTTTCGAAGGCCGCCGCCGACGCTGACGAAGCCATCGCTCCCCAGGATCGTGACGCTTTCGGAAGGTTGAGGCGAGGGCGGCGGAACCCGACGGCCGGACGGACGCGCAAGCGGCTGTGCGGCGGGCGAGGGAAGCCTCCCAGGCAGGACTTGAAGGGCTTCGGCCCGGAAGGCGATGCCGAGGCCGGGGGAAGCGGAGGGAATCGCCCCAAAGCCGATGCCGGTCAGGGCCCGGCCGGATCTTCGGATCCGGCCTGGGACCCGACCTTCGACAAGTCGCAGGCGGGCTTGCCCGCTCGTGGCTCGAGGAGGCGGCGGAAGGCCGGAGCTTGCTTCGGCCCAAAGCCAGGGGAGAGAATGAGGTTCGCCTTGCTCTCGAACCGCGGCGAGGGAAGGGGGTTCGCCTTCTTCCGGAGCCAGGCGAAACGGGAGGGTTCGCCCTCCCGTGGAGCCGCCAGGCGGGGCGGCGGGTCTCGGCCCAAGTCCCTGCCGACGGGAAGCGCCGGAGCGTTCGCGCTCCGTGCGCGACCCACGGGAGCCGAACGGGGTTTCGCCTCGCTCCGGAACCCACCCACCCAGCGGGTGATCGCCCGGCCTCGGCGGCGCGATCGGGAGCCTGGGACTTCGGGGGCTGGCGGCAACGCCGGCCCCCATGTTCATTCGGCTCGAAGTGGTATTCCGAGCCGGTCACCCCGCCCCTTGATTCGCCACCATAATGTGCGATGCTGCGGGCCAGGCGAGGTGGCGACATGTTCTCACGAGGCGTGAAAGGGCCGGGCGGCGGGGCCGCGGCAGGCGGCGAATTCTCCTTCCTGGGCGCCGAGGTGCAGGTCACCGGCGACATCGACACGCCGGGCCAGCTCCACCTCGACGGCAAGGTCACCGGCGACGTTCGCTGCGGCACGCTCGTTCAGGGGACGAGCGGCGAAGTCAGGGGCAATATCGTCGCCGGCGAGGCGCGCATCGCCGGCTTGGTCGACGGGGCGATCGAGGCCGGGACTCTGTCGCTCGACCATAGCGCGCGGGTGACCGGCGACATGCTCTACGAGACTTTGAGCATTGCCGGCGGCGCCGAGGTCGAAGGCCGCTTCAAGCGGCGCAAGGGCGCCGGCGACGGTTCCGGGCCGGCACGCGCCAAGGCGGCCGAGACCGCGGCGACCCCGCCCCCGCTCTTCGCCCACGAGCCGCCGACCGCGGAAGCGGCGGAGTAAAAGACCCGATTCTCGTCACGGGGCAAATTGTCGTTGCGGTGTCACGGCATGGCCTCAATGGCCGCTAAGTAGAGCCCGAGTTCACGCCAGAACCGATCAGCTTGTCCTTGACTCGACTTGGGCCCGACCTAGCCTCCACCGACCGTCGGGCACGACTCGACTGTTCAGGTGGGGGAGACACATCATGAAGCCTATTTTCCTGAAGCTGACGCTTGCCGCCTGCGCGGCGATGATCGCGACCCCGACATTCGCCCAGCCCGAAGCGGCCGCGCCCGCCGCGGCCGAAGCGAACGCCGCCGCCATCCTTCCGGTATGCAAGTGCCCGGGCGAGGTGGTGAAGCGTTTCCGCAGCCCCATTCTGGCCCGCAAATGGGCCGCGAGCGTGCGCTGCGGACCCGGTCGCTGCAAAGGCCGCCTGCCGTGCCTGAAGAACGTCTCGATCAAGCGGGTCGGGATCATCTTCGTGGCGACGGTCCGCTGCCGCTGCCGCCTCTACTGAGGCCGAGGGGGACACGTCCTTTTTCGCGAAAGAGACGTGTCCCCATTTCGCCGACGGAGCGCTTGCCAAGCGCGGTTCCGCCTGAATAGGCTTGCCCCCTGATCGATGGGGGCGGCGATGAGCGCGAGCGTTGAAGGAGGGGCCGGCCGGACCGACCATGCGCTGGAGCGCCTGATCTTCTTCTCCGATGCGGTGTTCGCGATCGCCATCACCCTGCTCGTGCTCGAGCTCAGGGTGCCGCATCTGCCCAAGGGCTCCCCCGACCGGGCCTACCTCGCCGAGCTCGCCCAGCTGATCCCGAGCTTCGCCGGCTACATCATCAGCTTCGCGGTGATCGGCGTGTTCTGGATGGGCCACCATCGCGCCTTCACCCTGGCGGGCCGCTACAGCAACAGGATCCTCGGCTGGAACATGGCGCTGCTCGGGGTGATCGCGTTCATGCCCTTCTCGACGGCCTTCTTCGCGCAGAACCTGAACCAGCACGTCCCGTCGATCTTCTACTGCGCGACGATGCTGGCGGCCGGCCTGTTCAACCTGGCGGTGGTCCGTGTCGCGACCGGGCCGGACATGGTCGACGAGCAGGCCGACCCGGCGATGGTGCGCTACGCCAGGGGACGAAGCCTCGCCGTCGTGATCGGCGCGTTCACGGCCCTTCTGCTCGCTTTCTTCATCCCCGCCTACGCCCAGATCGGGCTCGCCTCGATCAGCCTTTGGCGGCGGCTGCTGGTCAAGCGGCCGGCTCAGTCGCCGCTCGCCTGAAACAGGGTAAAGAGGCGATTAACGTTTGAGCCGCCCGAGTCCCAATTCCGGGCAGCGGGAATCGGCGTATGGACGGCCGTGCCGCCGCGGCCTTAGGCGGCGCCAATGACCAACGCCGCCGACCTTCGCGAACGCGCCCAGAGGTGCCGCGACCACGCCCGGGAATATCATCCCTGGGTGGCGCGGACGCTGCTCGACAAGGCCCGCGCGCTCGATTTCGAGGCGGCGATGCTCGAGCGCGCGGGACGCGAGCGGCGCGGCGTTCGGGCGTCCCAGCGTGAAGCCTTCCTCCAGCCGCCGCGGCCGGCGTTCGGGCGGGCGGCTCCGAGAGGCTAGTCATTCCGGCAAGAGCCGGGCCCATCGACACCGTCGCTCAAGGCGCCCTCTCCGAAGATACCGAGTTCATAGGCCCCGGCTTTCGCCGGGGTGACTCTCAGCGGCTGAGCAGTCGTTCGGCGAGGTGGGGGTCGATGCGCGCGGCGTCGAGGCGGGAGAGCGGGCCGGACAGGCGGTCGGCGCGGGCGAGGGTGTGGCGGAGGGCGGCGGCGGGCGGCGGCGCGAGCGCGCCGGCCCGGGCTTCGGCGGCGCGGACGGCAGCAATCACGCGGTCGGCCGGGGCGGGCGCGGGCGCGGGCGGCGGGGCGGGCGACCGGGCCGCCGACTCGGCGACGAGCAGCGCCAGCAGCAGCAAGCGGAATCGGACCATCCAACCCCCAACGCGCGGGCCCGGAATGCGTGCCGGAAAAATTTGAAAACGCATTTTGTTTGTTGGACTTTTCCTATTTTTCCCGCTCTTCCGCCAAAAATGGGAGATATCCTATTTGGAAAAAACGCTTGACAGCGTCACGCTCAGGGGGTACAAATCCGTCATCGTCGAAAAGTGTAGCTGGTGAAGACGGGCCCCCCGACAGGGTGGGCGGCCGCACAGCCCGGAGCACTTCTCGAACCGTTCCATCCGGGCCAAGCCCGACCATGTTTCACCGCCGGCCGGGCCCGCCCCGCGCCGGCTTTTTCGTGCCCGGCGCACGCCCGCCCCGCGCCGGGCCGGCGCGGCCGCCTCGCTGCGACGGGGCGGCCGCTTGCCTTCGAACGGAGATCGACATGCCTCGTCATTCGCTTCGCGGCGACTTTGGTAAATTTGCCAAAGCGGACCCGACATCGAATTTCCAGCCGGCGCTGAAGGCGCCGGAGGCCGCGCCCGCGGAGGGCAAGGCGCTGACCCGCCGCCAGAAGGAGACGATCTTCTTCAACGAGCTGGCGACGGTGTGCAACGTCAGCTCGGCGCTGCGCGTCTCCGGGCTCGCGAGCGACAGCCGGAGCGTCTACGAACGGCGCCGCACCGAGCCCGACTTCCGCCGCCGCTGGGACGAGGCGGTGGCCGAGGGCTATGCGCTGCTCGAGCTCGAGATGCTCGAGCGGGCGCGGTTCGGGAGCAAGAGGCCCAAGCCCGAGACCCGGGTCGAGAAGCGGCTGCGCGAGGTGCCGACCGCGGTCGCGATGCAGCTGCTGCGTTATTATCACAGCCGGGTGAAGGCGGCGGCGCCGGCGCCGGCCGCCGCGCCGCGGCGGATCAGCCGTGCCCAGGCCCACGCCTTCCGCCGCGAGTTCAGCGCGCTTCTCTCGGAGTATAACCGCCGGATGGCCGCCCATGGCTGAGGCGACTCGGCGGGAGCGCCTGCTCGCCTTGTCCGAAGAGGAGAAAGCGGCGCGGCTGTCGTCGCTCGAGCGGTTCGCCCTGCTCGAGCCGGAGGCGCAGCGGGCGTTCCTGGCCGGCCTTCCGGCGCATCTCCGCGGGCCCTGGCTGCTCGACTGGGCGGCGCGGGGACGGCCGGCGCAACTCGAGCCGGAGGGGGATTGGCGGGTGTGGCTGATCCAGGGCGGGCGCGGCTACGGCAAGACTTTGGCCGGCGCGCAATGGGTGCACGAGCGCGCCGAGGCGCCGGGGCGGCGGATCGCCCTGGTCGGGCCGACCGAGGACGAAGCGCGGGCGGTGATGGTCGAGGGGCCCTCCGGTCTGCTGGCGACGGCGGATGACGGCGAGCGGCCGGAATGGGAGCCGTCGCTCGGGCGGCTGACCTGGCCCGGCGGGACGATGGCGTTTCTCTATTCGGCCGCCAATCCCGAGGCGCTGCGCGGCCCCGAGCACGATTTCGCCTGGTGCGACGAGATCGCCAAATGGCCGAGGGGCGAGGCGGCGTGGGACAATCTGATCCTCGGCCTGCGCCGGGGCGAGGCGCCGCGGGTGCTGGCCACGACCACGCCCAGGCCGGTCCCGTTGATGCGACGGCTGGCCGACCGCGACGGCAATCCGCGGCCGGGCGTCGTGGTCTCGCGCGGACGGACGACGGACAACCTCATGCTGGCGCCGGCGTTCCTCGACAACGTCAACGATCTCTACGGCGGCACCCGGCTCGGCCGGCAGGAACTGGACGGGGAGCTGATCGAAGAGGTGGAAGGGAGCCTGTGGCCGCGCGAGATGATCGAGCGGTGTCGGATAATCCTCCCCGAGCTCGGCTCGGGGAGGGGGACCGCGACGCGGAGCGGCGCGGTGGAGGGGCAGCCCCTCCGTCAGCCCTCCGGGCTGCCACTTCCCCGAGGCAAGCTCGGGGAGGATTGGCGCCGAGTCGTCGTCGGAGTGGACCCGCCGGCTTCGTCGGGCGGCGATGCGTGCGGGATCGTGGTGTGCGGGCTCGGCGCGGACGGGATCGGCTATGTGCTGGCCGACGCCAGCGTGGCCGGGCTCCGGCCCGAGGGCTGGGCGGCGGCGGTGGCGCATGCGGCGGCGACCTGGGGCGCCGACCGGGTGGTGGCGGAAGGCAATCAGGGCGGACAGATGGTCGAGAGCGTCTTGAGGAGCGTCGAGAGCCGGCTGCCGGTGCGCATCGTCCACGCCCGCCGCGGCAAGAGCGCCCGCGCCGAGCCGGTCGCCGGCCTGTTCGAGCGGCGGCGGGCGAAGTTCGCCGGCGCCTTCCCGGACCTCGAGGACCAGCTGGCCGGGATGACGATCGCCGGCGGCTACGAGGGCCCGGGCCGAAGCCCGGACCGCGCCGATGCGATGGTCTGGGCGCTGACCGAGCTGATGCTGGGGCCGGCGCGGGGCGAGCCGAGGATCAGAAGGTTGTGAGCGGGTTGGAGATTTGGCACTACTGCCAAAACCCATGCGCTAAGCCTGCATGTGTGCCGCTCTCGGACGTTTTGTCGACAAAGGACGCATCTTTGTGGAACGCGTCTTGACGGCGGGCGTTTTTCCGGCAATCGCGTTCAGCAACGGTGCAGCTCGTACCGCATAGAAGCAGACCCAATTTTACAAGTCATTGGTTTTACGCGGAAAAATCTGCTTGAACCGGTGACGAATTTTTAACATTGTGTGCAGCATGTTCACAAGGGGGAACGGCATGCCACAATGCCGGAGTGTGAATACCATGACCAACGAGAAAGTGACCGACGGGACTTTTGACCGCGCAGTGGACGATTTCGATCGTCAGCGGCAGGAGGTGCTCGCGACTTTAATCGAGGAGCTTGGCGACGCCGTTCTCGACCCGGAAGGGGCGGAGTTTGGGCGTATCATGCGCCACGCCCAGAAGCTTCTCAACAAGACGGATGTTGAGATGTCGCTGCTCTTCAAAGTTAGCCGTCCCACTATCGGGCGGTGGACTCGAAATGTCACGGCTCCGCATCCCCTGCTGCGCAGGGCGGCTTTCGACACGCTTTTGGTAGAGGCCAAGCGCGCTCTGCGCAGTGTACGGCAACGCGTCGATTGCTGACTAGCATACTGGCTTTTTGAGCGGCCCCGTGGGATAGGCAGCCCCCTTGTTTGGGCAAGGGGGCTGCCAGATGATTCTCTTTTCCGCGATCGAGGCGGAGGATTGCTTTTCGGCTCACAAATGGCACCACGATTTCGCTGGTGCCAACGACGCCCTCTATCCGCGAACGCGAGACGACTTCGAGAGCATGGTGATGATGGGCAGCGTGTGGGCTGCCAAATCGCCAGCTGGCGACTATTTGGCTTTAGCCTACGCCTCCTACGACGAATTCCAGAAGGTCTGCGAGATCGGGGGACTCATGGTGGACCCCGACGTTCGAAAAATGGGCCTAGGCAGCACCATAATGCGTTTGACGCTTATCCACGCGCTTCTCGAAGAAAACCTTCTTTCGGTCCCGGGCGTCAGAATCGTTGCCCACGTAGTGGAGGGCAATACGACTCCCCTTGGAATTATCACTAACACGCTACGGTTTCACCACGTTGGCGCTGTCCAGATACCGGCGGACGAACTCCCAGGGCTTCGCTCCCGGGACGGCTTTGTTCACGGGGACGAATTCGAATTGACGATCCCAGATAGCATAGTGGCACTTGCCGAATGGGCGGACGGTTGGAACGGCCACTTGAATGACGGCACAGCCCACATCGAACTTAGGAATGGAGTCAGCATGAAAGACTGGGCCAGCGCTTTGAGGTCGCTAGCGAAGTCCCCCGTCCGGAGCGGCATCGAAGCCTCTCGGTAACCCCTCGTTAACCATTCGCGCCTAGCCTCTTCGTTTTCGCCGGGGCGAGTCCCCGGACTGTGGGGGTATCATGCGGCTGGCGGCTTCGATCGAGCGGGAGAGCGGCTATGACCGGCGGCGCTTCGTGCGCCAGGCGGTCCATATCGGCGCGGGCCTGGGGAGCGCGAGCGACCGGCCGGCCTCGCCGGTGACGGTCGTCGACCTTTCGGAGGGCGGCTGTGGGATCGAGGCTTCGGCCTGGCTCGAGCCGGGCGCGCGGGTGTGGCTCAAATTGCCGGGGCTGCAGAGCTGGGCGGCGCGGGTCGCCTGGAGCGACGGCGCGCGGGCCGGCCTGGCCTTCGACCAGCCGCTGCACCCCGCCGTGGTCGGGCGCTATCGGGGATAGGAAAATTCAGTCCTCCCTGTCGCCGAACGCGATGGGGAGGGGGACCGGACGAAGTCCGGAGGAGGGGCTAGTCCGAGTCAGCAAGGCCCCTCCACCATGCTTCGCATGGTCCCCCTCCCCATCCGCTTCGCGGACAGGGAGGATGGGGCGCTCCACGCCGTGGTCGGGCGCTATCGATCCGGCTGAGGCGCCATAGGATTCAGGGGGCGGCCGCCGGTGCGGTCGGCGATCCAGCCGAGCGCGACCAGGGTCGGCAGCCAATAGGGATAGATGTCGTACAAGGTGTCGGTGACGCTGTGCGAGCGGGCGTCGACGAACAGGAAGATGTGGGCGCAGAAGGCGGCGGCGGCGAGCGTGAACAGCCAGCCCATCACCGAGCAGGGGTAGAAGAGCAGGCCTAGAGGCTTGAACCAGCGCATGGGGCGTTCCTCCGTGCGAGGGAGGATGGCGCGCGCGGCGAGCGGCGTCGAGCGGATTGGGCGAGGAGATTTGGTGCAGGCGCGCGTGCCCTCACCCTCGCACGGCCTTCGGCCGCGGGTCCCTCCCTCTCCCTGAAGGGGAGAGGGGTTTTTGCGGGAGAGCGACATGAAATTCTGGTTTGGCCGGAAGGCCGGGCGGGGGGCCGTCCGGCCCTTGCTGTTTCGGGCGTGGGGGGCGGCGCCCGCCGCGGGCGAATGGCCGCGAAGCTACGAGGCGCAGGTGCGCGAGGCCTATCTCGGCAACCCGGTCGCGCAGCGGGCCGTCCGGCTGGTGGCGGAGAGCGTCGCCTGGGCGCCGCTCAACGCGCTGGGCGGCGGGGACGGGGCGCGGCAGGCGCCGGCGCTGGCGGGCCCGGCCGTGCTCGACGCGGCGGCGTCGCAGCTGCTGCTCCACGGCAACGCCTATCTGCAGATCCTGGTCGATTCCGAGGGCAGGCCGGCGGAGCTGTTCGCGCTCCGGCCCGAGCGGGTGAAGGTCGAGGCGGGGGCGGGGGGCTGGCCGGCCGCCTATCTCTACAAGGCCGGCGAGGCCAGGACCCGGCTGCCGGCGCGCGACGGGCTGGGGCGGCCGAGCCTCGTCCACATCAAGGCGACCCACCCCCTGGACGACCATTACGGCCTCGGCTGCCTCGGCGCGGCATCGGGGGCGGTGGCGATCCACAATGCGGCGACCAAATGGAACAAGGCCCTGCTCGACAATGCGGCCCGGCCGTCCGGCGCCCTCGTCTACGCTCCGGGCGACGGGGCGGTGCTCGCCGACGAGCAATATGAGAGGCTGAAGAGCGAGATCGAGGCCGAGTTTTCGGGCACGGCCAATGCCGGGCGGCCAATGCTGCTCGACGGCGGCCTCAAATGGGAGGCGATGAGCCTGTCGCCGGCGGACATGGACTTCGTCGGGCTGAAGGCGGCGGCGGCGCGCGAGATCGCGCTCGCCTTCGGGGTTCCGCCGATGCTGCTCGGACTGCCCGGCGACGCGACCTACGCCAATTACCGCGAGGCCAACCGGGCGCTGTGGCGGCTCACCGTGCTTCCGCTCGGCGACAAGATCGCGGGCGCCCTGGCGTCGGCGCTGGCGGCGTGGTGGCCGGGGCTGAGCCTGAAGCTCGACGTCGACCAGGTCACCGCGCTCGCCGAGGACCGGCAGATGCTGTGGACCCAGGTCTCGGCGGCCGACTTCCTCAGCCGCGGCGAGAAACGGGAGATGCTCGGCTTCGCGGCCGGCAAGGAGGAAGGATGATGGCTGAAGAAAGGCGCGGAGCCGGGGCGGCGGCGGTCGGATCGTCGATGGTCGCGCTGCTGCTCGCCCAGGCCGAGGCGCAGGGGGCGGACCTCGTCACCCTGCGCGGGCTGATCGAGGAAGCGAGCGGGCTCGGCGCCGAGAAGGCGCTCGGCGCGCTCGGCCTCCGGGACGAAGGCGCGCGGCGCGACATGGACGAGCTGCGCGAGCTGCTCCAGGCCTGGCGCGACGCCAAGAAATCGGCGCTCCAGGCGGTGGTCGCCTGGGCGGTGCGGATCCTGCTCGCGCTGCTCGTCCTCGGCATGGCGGTCAAGCTCCACCTCTGGGACATGGTCAAATGAGGTTCGCGGGCTATGCGGCGGTGTTCGACCGTCCCGACCGCGGCGGCGACATCGTCCGGCCGGGGGCGTTCGCCCGCAGCCTGGGGCGCGGCGAACGCGTGCCCCTGCTGTGGCAGCACGAGACGGGCAGGCCGATCGGCCGGATCGAATATCTCAAGGAGGATGCGAGGGGCCTCAGGGTGATCGCGCGGCTCTCCGAGGGCGCCGCCGGCCGCGAGGCGGCTTCGCTGCTCAAGGAGGGGACGGCGAACGGGCTGAGCTTCGGATACCGCGTGCGGCAGGCGCGGGGCCAGGCGCCGCGCGAGCTGACCGACGTCGAGCTGGTCGAGATCAGCCTCGTCACCCTGCCGATGCAGCCCAAAGCGCGGGTGCATGCGCTCGAAGAGGCGCCGCCCCGCTGATCGCGACACGCCTTCCCCCGCCGCGGCAGGCCGGCGGAAGGACGGGAAGAAAAGCCTGCCCCAGGACCGGAGAGAAACATGACGGAACTGGCGATCCCGAAATGGGGAGCGCTCGGTGCGCTCCTCATCATCACATGGAGGACAGCGAACATGACCAATGCAACGAAACGGCTCGACGAGTCGGTGGCGCGCATCGCCAAGGACGTGAGCGACGTCGTCGAGCGGATCCGCGGCAACGTCGCCGACGACAACGAAGCGGTGCTCGCCGACTGCGACAAGCTCGACGCGCTCAGCGAGGCGCTCGAGGGCCTCGGCGGCGACCCGATTCCGCCGGCGCCCGCGGACCAGCCGGTCGACCCGGCCGCCTGAGCGGTCCCCCGCCGGCAGGCCGGGCAAAGCCTGCCACTTTTTCTAGACGCCCAGCCATTCGAGCCCGGCCGGCAAGGGGTCGGCGCTGTAGGCGAGCTGGACGATCCGGCGGCGGCCGGGCGCGCGCATCGGACCGGAGGCGTGGAGGATGAGCGCGGAATAGGCCCAGACGTCTCCGGCGGCGGCGAGACAGGCCCGGGTGCCGCAGCGCTCGACGATCGAATCGATCTCGGGCTCGGGAACCGCGCCGAAGCGGTGGGAGCCGGGCGCGACGAGGAGGGGAGAAGCGGCCTCGCCGGCCTCGTCGAGATGGATACGCAGGACGAGCATGCGCTCGAGATAGCCGACGGGCGGGACGGCGTGGGCGATGCCCGCCTTCACCGTCCAGGCGGTGAAGCCGGCAGCGTCGCCGCGCCGGCGCACGGCGATCGTGCGATCCTGGTGCCAGCCGAGGCTCCAGCTCGAATGGGGCCCCTTGTCGAAATAGCGGGCGAAGACGGCGCTGGCGCCCGGCAGGCGCGTCGCGGCGAGGGCGTCAGCGGGGCCGATCAATGCAGCCAGGCCTGTGCCGGGCTTCAGCCGGACGCTGGCGCGATGGTCGGCGAGCTGCCGCCGGAGGGCGGCGACCTCGCCGCTCGAGAGGGCGGCCTGGAAATGCTCGGCGCCGTCGCGATCGAGGTCCATCGGGCGGCGATAGCGCGAATCGGGAGGGAAGAAGAAGTGGGATTCCCGCTTTCGCGGGAATGACGGGGAGGGGCGCCGGGCGCGCTCCTCTGCGGCGGCGGACTTGTGTCCAATCACGTGAGGAGAATGACATGCTGGAAGTGAAGACGGATGCGCTGGAGGCCTCGTTCGAGGCGCTCGAGCGGGAGGACGAGGATGTCGCGCAGCTCAAGGCGGAGGTCGCGCAGCTGAAGGCGCGGCTGGACGCCGGGCCGGCGGCGCGGCCGGCGCTTGCCGAGACCAAGGCCGAGCGGTCGGCTTTCGTCGAGAGCTATCTGAGGAAGGGGCTCGAGGCGGGCGTGGAGCTGAAGGCGCTGTCGGGGACGTCCGACGCCGCGGGCGGCTATGCCGTGCCCGAGGAGATCGACTCCGAGATCGACCGGCTGCTGACCGCGATCTCGCCGATCCGGGCGATCGCCAACGTCGTCAAGGTCGGGACGGCCGGCTACCGCAAGCTGGTCACGGCGGGCGGAACGCCGTCGGGCTGGGTCTCGGAAGTGGCGGCGCGGCCGGAGACCGATACGCCGACCTTCATCGAGATCGCGCCGCCATTCGGCGAGCTCTACGCCAATCCGGCGGCGAGCCAGACGATGCTCGACGACGCCGCGTTCGACGTCGAGGCGTGGCTCGCGAGCGAGATCGCGACCGAGTTCGCCCGAGCGGAGGGGCAGGCGTTCGTCTCGGGCTCGGGAGTCAACCGGCCGAAGGGCTTCCTGACCTCGCCGGTATCGGCCGATCCGGACGGCACTCGGGCGTTCGGGACGCTGCAGTTCGTGCCGACCGGAACCGCCGGGGCCTTCCCGCCGGGGAACCAGACGGACAAGCTGATCGATCTCGTCCAGGCGCTTCGGCCGCCCTACCGGCAGGGCGCTGTGTTCGTGATGAACTCCGCGACGGCGTCGACCATCCGCAAGTTCAAGAGCTCGACCGGAGCCTTGCTGTGGCAGCCGTCGCTGACCGCGGGGCAGCCCAGCACCCTGCTCGGCTATCCGGTGGTCGAAGCGGAGGACATGCCGGACCTGGCGGCAGACAGCCTGTCGATCGCCTTCGGCAACTTCAAGGCGGGCTATCTGATCGCCGAGCGGACCGAGACCCAGATCCTGCGCGATCCGTTCACCCACAAGCCGTTCGTCCACTTCTACGCGACCAAGCGGATCGGCGGCCAGGTGTCGAACAGCGAAGCGATCAAGCTGATGAAGTTCGGCGCCTGATCGAAACTTGCGCGCCGCGCCGGACGACCCGGCGCGGCGCATCCTTTCATTCAAGACAGGAGGCCCCGATGGCCGATCCCTTCACGAGCGTCGCCGACAGCGCGACCGCGCCCGCCCGCCTCGCCGCGCCGGTGGTGCCGAGCGATACCCTGGCCCTTCCGGACATTCCCAAGGCCCTGTTCGTCGGCACCGGCGGAGCGATCGCGATGCGCGGCATCGGCGGCGGCGCCGACCAGGTCTGGAAGAACGTCCAGGACGGCTCGATCCTGCCCTTCCGGGCGCAATATGTGCGGGCGACGGGAACCACCGCGTCCGACATCCTGGCGCTCTACTGATGCCCGCGATCGTCAACGCCGCCAATTGCACGGTGGCGGCCCAGGACGGCGGAGTCTTCCTCGTCACCAAGACCGGCGGGAATGCCGACACGCCGGATGCGAGCGCGGTCTCCGACCAGGCGATGGCCGGCGACTTCGTGCTGCGCGCCCGGGCGCTGGGCAATCCGTTGCTCTACCTGGGAGTCAGCGCCAATCCGCTGGCCGGCAACGGCCCCACGACGATCGACCGGGCGATCCAGGTCAGCGGGGCCAGCGGACGCTGCTACGAAAGCGGATTGTTCCGCCCACCCTTGTTTACGCCGGTCGGGTTCGTCTGGCTGAAGCGGACGGGGGCCGTGCTGCAATATCTGACCGGCAACGACCTCGCCTCGGCGATCGCGGTGCGGACGGTGAGCGGGGTGGGCGGGCCTTTGTGGTTCGACAGCTCGCTGCTCCGCGCCGGAGGGGCGGTCGAGGTCAGGTTCGACCTGCCCTCGGCCTTCGCGGTGAGGAAGCGGCGGCGGCGGCTGTCGCTCGGCCTCTCGCTGGGAGACAGGTGATGATCGAGATGGATCCCTTGGTCCTGCCGCCCGAGGCGGCGGGCGACGCAAAGGCGTGGCTGCGCGCCGTGCACGGCGAGGATGACGGCGCCATCGCCGCCCTGGTGCAGGCGGCCGCGGAGCTGTGCGAGCGGTTCACGGCGCGGGTGCTGCAGGCGCGGGGCGTGCGCCAGACGCTGCGGGCGCGGCCGGGCTGGCTGCGGCTCGGACGCAACCCGGTGCGCTCGATCGGGGCGGTCGAGGCGATCGGACCGGACGGGACCGGCTCGCCGCTCGCCGCCGACGCCTACGCGACCGACATCGACGCTAACGGGGACGGCTGGATCCGGCTCGAGACGGGCGCGGCGGGCAGGATCCGCGTCACCTATCAGGCGGGGCTCGCCGCGGCCTGGACCGACCTGCCGGAGGCGTTGCGGCACGGCGTGACTCGGATGGCCGCCCATTTCTACGCGCTTCGCGCGGGAATGCCGGGCGACGCGCCGCCGGCATCGGTGACCGCGCTGTGGCGGCCCTATCGCCGGCTGAGCCTCAGGTGATGCTGGAGTCGCTGGAGACGCGCGCGGCGGCGATCGTGGCGCGGCGGGCGCGCCAGGCCGTTGCGGACCTGGCGGCCGCGTTGAAGGCGGACGCGCCGCGCGGGGTCCGGGTCGAGGAAAGGCCCGGCGGCGTGGCGCTGACCGGCCGAGGCCTGTTGCTGCGCCGGCTGATCGATCAGGCGCTGCGCTGGATGGTGGAAAGGACGAGAAGATGAGCGCGAGCGAAAGCCTTCAGGCGGCGATGGCCGCGGCATTGCGTGCCGGCACCGGTCTCGGCGTCTACGATGCGCCGCCGGCGCAGGCCGCCTTCCCTTACGCGCTGGTCGAATGCGGCCCGGAGAGCGATTGGGGCCACAAGAGCGGCAAAGGGCGCGAGCTCAGGGCCGCGGTCACGGTGCGGGACGCCGGCGAGCGTCCGGTCCGGCTGCTCGGGCTGATGAGCGCGGTCGAGTCCGCGCTCGAGGCGCTGCCCGCGATCGAGGGCTGGCAGGTCGTCACCTTCGCCTGGCTGCGCAGCCGAACCCTGCGCGAAGGTCAGCGGCCGGGGGCGATCGAATGGACCGGAGTCACCGAATATCGCGCCCGGATGCTGGATTCGGCCGGCGCGGGCTAGCGTCGGCGGGTCAACGCGGCGGCGGCGTGTTGGACTCCAGAAAGTCCTTATACTGTTCGAGCGCGTTCTGGCGGATGTCGGTGATTTCCGACTTGGCGTTCTGCTCGGCGTCCGCGGACCTGATGCCGACGGCGCGATCCGAGGCGACCGACTTGGCGCGGAAGGCCGCTTCCTCGGCCATGCAGGAGGCGTTCGCCTTAACCTCGAAGGCGTCGGCCGCCGTCTTCAGTTTCAGGTCCGCCTTGACCATCGCCGAGAGGCAATGGGTCAGCGCCTGGCGCTCGGCATTGGGATTGGGCGGGGGGCCGGGGGGAGCGCCGGCCAGAGCGATCAGAAGCACATGCGAAATCATGGCGAATTCCTGTGCAACGGTTTGAGCCAAGAGGAGATTGATCGATGGGCGCGGAAAAAGGAAGTGCCTTTTTGCTGAAGATCGGGGACGGGGCGGAGCCGCCCGTTTTCGCCACCGTCGCCGGCCTCAGAACGACCCAGATGTCGGTGAACGGGGAGCCCGTGAACGTCACCAGCAAGGACAGCGGCGGCTGGCGCGAATTGCTGTCGGGCGCGGGCGTCCGGTCGGTGTCGGTGGCCGGCAGCGGCATCTTCACCGGCTCGGCTGCAGAGACGCGGCTGAAGTCGAACGCGCTGGCCGGCCTGATCGACGATTACGAGCTGAGCTTCGAGAGCGGCGAGCGGATGCGCGGCCGCTTCCTGCTCACCCGGCTCGATTATTCCGGCGATTATAACGGCGAGCGCAATTACAGCCTGAGCCTCGAAAGCTCCGGCCCGGTGAGCGCGCTGTGAGCGCGGCGAATCCGGCACGCGGGGAGGCCGCGCTCAGCGTCGGCGGCACCGCTCTGGTCGTGCGCCCGAGCTTCGAGGCCCTGGTGGCCGCGGAGGAGGAGCTCGGGCCCTTGCTCGCCTTGGTCGAGCGGGCCGCGGCGGGCGAGCTGAGGCTCGGCGAGATCGCCGCCTTGCTCTGGCATTGCGTCAGGGACCGGCCGGAGGGGTTGACCCGAGAGCGGCTGGGCGCGGCGCTGGCCGAACTGGGCCTCGCGAAGGTCGCGCCGCTGCTGCGCGGCCTCATCGCGCAGATCCTGCAAGGCCATGGCTGAGTTCGCCGAGGCGGCGTCTCGCCTGGCCGGCGCGGCCGCCTTGCTTCTGGGCTGGCGGCCCGACGAATTCTGGAGTGCGACGCCGGCCGAGCTGGCCGCCGTTCTGGCCGCGGCGAACGGGCAGACGGCGGCGGGGCTGGACCAGGCCGAGCTCGAACGGCTGATGGAGGCCGATCCCGATGGATGAAGAGATCGAACGGCTGATCGTCAGCGTCCGCGCCGATACCGGCGCCTTCGCCCGCGACGTCGCCGACATGCGCGGGCAGCTGGAAGGACCGCTTGCCGCGGGCGCGGCGCGTGCCGGCCGGCTTGTCGAGGACGCCCTGCTAAAGGCGGTCAGGACCGGCAAGCTCGGCTTCGAGGACCTGAAGCGGATCGCGCTCGCCGCGATGGCCGAGATCGCCCGCGCCGCCGTCCGCCAGGGCGTCGGCGCGATCGGCGGGGGACAGAGCGGCGGCGGGGGGCTGCTCGGCCTGATCGGGGCGCTGATCCCCGCGATCCTCGGCGCACCCGGGCGGGCGACCGGCGGCGGAGTCGCGCCGGGCCGGGCCTATCTGGTCGGCGAGCGGGGCCCGGAGCTGTTCGTGCCGACGGCGAGCGGACGGATCGACGACGCGGCGCGAGGCGGCGGACGCGATGTGCGGCTCAGCATCACCATCAACACGCCGTCGGGCGAAGCGCCGCAAGCTCTGGCGCGGTCGAGCCGGCAGGTGGCGCGGGCGGTCAGGCAGGCGCTGATGCGGGTGGAGGACTGACCATGGCTCATTGGCTGGCGCCGCCGGGGGCGGCGAAGGAGACCGGCTTCGTCAAGCGCTTCGATCCGCGCTTCTGGACCGTCAACTTTCCGCGGCCGATGACGGCGAGCGTGGTGACGACCGCGCCCGACGCGCTGCGCGTCGACTGCGTCTTCTACAAGGCGAACGATTTGGCCGGGCTGATCTGGGAGGCCGAGGACCGGTTCGACCATGCGCTGACCGCCTATGAGACGAGCCGCGACTTCCGCGCGTGCCGGCTCGCCCTTCGCTGGCGGAGCGGCGGAGTGGTCGCGCTCGACGCGGTGAACGGGCCGACGCTGACGATCGAGGGTCGCGACGAAACGGGTGCGGCGCGCAGCTGGTATGTGCGGCTGTGGAATTATGCGAGCGGGGCGCCCGAGGATTCGGCGATCGCGCTGGACTTCGCGGCTCTGGCCGGCGGCTGGGGCGGCGAGGATCCGGTCTGGGCTGGGGATGTCGACCGGATGTTCGTGTCGCTGGTGCCGCCCGGTTTCACCGGCGAGGATGCGCCGCTGGACGCGCCCGCGCCGGGCTGGGCGGAGCTGAGCGGGATGGCGTGCGACGGCCCGGGCTCGGTCCTGTCGATCGGCGACGGACTTGTGCCCGAGCACCGGCTGCGCATCGCGACCGGCTATGACGACCTCTATCATGTGACTCCGGCGCGGGTGCTGAGGAACGCACTTCATCTCGGCTATCGCGGACTCATCAACCACTATGTCGGGATGAGCCATTATTTCCGGCTCGAGGCGAATTCGGGCGGATTCTACGCGAGCCTGGCCGGAGGCGTTCTCAATGGACCGTGCGAGGCGTGGCACCGGGATTTCGCAGCGCGAACGAAGGCGCTCGGCTTCGAAATCATTTTCTCCGTCTCTTTCGAGCTGCTCGACCAGCATTGCTGGGGCGACTGGAAGCAGCGCGCGGCGGACGGCAGCCCGGCGCTGACCGGCTGGAGCCCGCCTTCGGCCCTGCTGTCGCCGGCGCACGCGGGCGCGATGGGTTATTTGCGGGCGGTGGCGCGGGGCTTCGCTGCGATCGCCGCGGAGGCCGGGCTTCGAGTGCGGCTGCAGATCGGCGAGCCCTGGTGGTGGGTGAGGTCCGATGGTGGAATCTGCCTCTACGACGCGGCGGCGGCGGCGCGGCTCGCCCCGGAGCCGATCGCCGACGTCCGCGGACCGCTAAGCCCCGCACAGCAAGCGACCCTGGACGCGGCGGGCGCGCTGCTCGCCGAGGCGACCGTGGGCATCGGCGCGGCCGTGCGCGGAGATTCGCCGGACGCCGAGCTGCTGCTGCTCGCCTACCTGCCGCGAGTCCTGGACGGGCCGGACGCGCGGCGGGCGAACCTGCCATTGGGCTGGGGCGCGCCGGCCTTCGACCGGCTGCAGCTCGAGGATTATGAATGGGTGACCGGCGGGCGCGGCGGCGCCACGGATTCCGCCGTCGCCGAGGTGGCGACGCGGCTCGGCTATCCGCTCTCGCAGCAGCATTATTTCGCCGGCTTCGTGCCGGCGGCCGAAGACAGCGCATCATGGACCGCCGTCGCCGCTGCCGCCGACGCGGCGTTCGCGCGCGGCACCGAAGAAGTGTTCGTGTGGGCGCTGCCGCAGGTGCTGCGCGACGGTTTCACGTGGTTCGAAGTGGGAGAGAGTGAAGTGGACGCCTTCGACGATATATCCTTTCCTGTCGCACTGGGGCGGGAAGCGAGCGTGGAGCCGGCTTTCTCCACGCAGGTGGTAACGACGGCGAGCGGCGCGGAGTACAGGAACAGCGACTGGGCCGACGCCCGGCTCCGATTCGACGCGGGGCCGGGACTGCGCGACGAGGCGCAGCTGAAGGCGCTGCTCGCGTTCTTCCGGGCGCGGCGCGGCGCGGCGGTGGGATTCCGGTTCCAGGATCCGTTCGACCATGAGGCGGAGCGGGAGCCGATCGGAATCGGCGACGGCGCGCGGGCCGAATTCCAGCTGATCAAGAGCTACGGAAGCCAGAAGCGGACGATCACCCGCCCCGTCGCGGAAAGCGTCAGGCTGTTCGTGGCCGGCGAGGAGCGCGCGGGCGGCTGGTCGCTGGAGGGCCGGGGAATCGTTCGTTTCGATACGCCGCCCGCGCCGGGCCAAGCCGTGGAGGCGAGCTTCATCTTCGACGTGCCGGTCCGTTTCGCGGAGGACCGTCTGGCCTTCAGCCTGGCCACGTTTCGCGCCGGTGAAGTCCCGTCGGTGCCGCTCATCGAGATACGCGAAGGCTGAGCCTTCGCTGGAGGAAATGAGATGACGGCCATGCTCGAGCGGCCGCTGACCACGCTTGCCTTCTGCTGGCGGGCGGCGCGGCGCGATGGAATCTGCCTCGGCTTCACGACCCACGACCGGCCGCTTGCGATCGACGGCCTTACCTATCGGCCGGCGCCGGGCATGCTGCCCTCGGCGGTGACCCGAAGCGACGGGTTCGATTCCGCCGCCCTCGACGTGTCGGGTGCGCTGACCGGCGACGCGATCAGCCCCGCCGACCTCGCCGCGGGCCGTTGGGACGGCGCCGCGATAGGCTTGTTCGTGGTCGATTGGGAGAATCCGGACGGCGAGCGGATAATGCTTGCGCGGGGCGAGCTGGGTGAGGTGTCGATGAAAGACTCGGCCTTCGAGGCGGAGCTGAAGGGTCCGGCGGCGGTGCTCGATCGCCCCGCGGTCGAGCAGACCTCGCCGGACTGCCGCGCCGAGCTGGGCGATCGAAGATGCCGGATCGACCTGGCGCCGCTGACTCGGGTGACGCGCGTGGCGGCGGTCGTCGCCGAGGATGTCCTCGAGGTCGACGACGCCACGGAAGCGTCGAATGCCTATGCGCTCGGCCGGCTGCGCTGGCTTTCCGGCCCCAATTGCGGGCTGTCCAGAATCATCCTGTCCTCGCAGGGGACGCAGCTGACGCTTCGGCAGCCGCCGCCCTCGCCGGCGGCGCCGGGCGATTTCGTCGAGATCGTCGAGGGCTGCGACAAATTGTTCGCGACCTGCCGCGAGCGTTTCCTCAACCCGGAGAATTTCCGGGGCGAGCCGCACCTGCCGGGCATGGACCTCCTCACCCGTTATCCGGGAGCCTGACATGTCGAGCCTTGGCGAAAGGATCGCCGCGCGTGCCCGCGGCCTGGTCGGGCTGCGCTTCCGTCCCCAGGGTCGGGAGGCCGAATATGGTCTCGACTGCGTCGGTACCGCGGCGAAGGCGATGGACGTGACACCCGACCGGGTGCCGCGCGACTATCCATTGCGCGGCGAGCATCTCGACCGGATCGAGCGGGGGCTCGCTGCCCTGGGCTGCGCACGGGTCATCGAAGGCGCCGCGACCGGCGACGTCATCGTCTGCCGGAGCGGAGCGGCGCAATTCCACCTTCTTGTCTGCACCGGGGACGCCTTCGTCCACGCCGACGCTCTGCTCCGCCGAATCGTCGAGCGGCCGATGCCGGCGCCGTGGCCGGTCGCCGGCGTCTGGCGGCTGCAGGAGGAGGAAGGCTGATGGCGACTCTCGTCCTCACCGGAGTGGGTACCGCGCTAGGCGGCCCGTTGGGGGGCGCGATCGGCGCCCTGCTCGGCCAAACGATCGACGCCCGGTTGTTCGCGCCCAAGGCGCGCCAGGGGCCGCGGCTCGGCGACCTGGCGGTGCAGACCTCGACCTACGGCAGCGAAATCCCGAAGCTGTTCGGTCGCATGCGGGTGGCCGGCACGGTGATCTGGGCCACGGATCTTCGCGAGCGGAGAAGCGCGAGCGGCGGCAAGGGCCGGCCGAAGACGGTGAATTACTCCTATTCGGCGAACTTCGCCGTGGCGCTGTCCGGCCGTCCGGCGCTGGGCATCGGGCGGATCTGGGCGGACGGCAAGCTGCTCCGCGGCGCCGCGGGCGACTTCAAGGCGCCGGTGCGTTTCCGCTTCTGGGCCGGCGGCGAGGACCAGCCGGTCGATCCGCTGATCGCTTCGGCCGAGGGCGCGACGGGAACGCCCGCCTATCGTGGGCTAGCTTATGCGGTGTTCGAGGATCTGGAGCTGGCCGACTTCGCCAACCGCATTCCCTCGCTGACCTTCGAGCTGACCGCGGACCCGGATCCCGTATCGATCGGCGACATCGCGGTCAGCCTTACCCGCGGGGGCCTGGCGGCGGGGGTGAGTCCCTCCCTCTCGGGCTATGCGGCGGGCGGCGACAGCGTGCGCGCCGCCCTCGAGGATCTTTTCCAGCTGGCCGGGCTCTCCCTCGTCGACGACGGCATCGACCTGATCCTGACCTTGCCCGAAGCCGCTTCGGATCCGGTTCCGACCGGGGAGAATCTCGGCGCGCGCTCCGATGGCGCCGGCGGTCGGGACGAATATGTCCGCCGTGGCGAAGGTGCGGTGCCCGGCGAAGTGAGCCTCGCTTATTACGACCCGGCGCGCGACTATCAGACCGGCCTCCAGCGGGTGAACCGGCCCGGCGGACCGGGCGCAGAACGGAGGGCGGTGGCCGCCGCCCTCTCCGCTTCCGACGCCAAGGCCCTCGCTCTCGCGCGGCTCGAAACCCTGGCCGCGGCGCGGGAGACGGCGAAGCTCCACCTTCCCCCGTCTTTTCTGCGATTGGCGCCGGGCCGCCTTCTGCGCGTGCCGGGCCGACCCGGCCTGTGGCGGGCGGCGAGCGTGAGCTGCGAACGGCTGGTGATGACCGCCGAACTGGTCCGGGTCGGCGGTGGAAACGCAACGCCGCTCGCCGCAGTCCCGGGACGGCCGGTCGCGCAGCTCGACCGCGAGGCCGGGGCGACCGCCATCGTCCTGCTCGACCTGCCGGTTCCGGGCGAGGAAAGCCGTGCCGGTCCCGGCCTGCTGGCCGCCGCCGGTGGAGGGCCAGGGTGGCGGGCCGCGCCGCTCAGCTTCAGCTCGGACGGGGGGGCCAGCTGGACGGACATCGGCGCGACGGCCGCGCCCGCGTTGATCGGCCTGACCCTCTCCGCACCCGGCTCGGCGCAATCGGCGCTGCTCGACCTGCGAAGTACCTTCGAGGTTGAGTTGCTGAGCGAGGCGATGTGGCTGGAGAGCCGAAGCGATGACGCTTTGGCCGCGGGCGCCAATCTCGCGGCGGTAGGACAGGAACTCGTCCAGTTCGGCATGGCCGAGCCGATCGGACCGCGCCGGTTCAGGCTTTCGCGGTTGCTCCGCGGCCGCCGAGGCACCGAATGGGCGGGAAGCCTCCATTTGCCGGGCGAAGATTTCGTTCTGATCGACGCGGCGACGCTGCTTCGCCTAGATGTGCCGGCGGGGTCGATCGGCGCCGAGGCGGCATTGCTCCCCGCGGGGTTGGGCGACGAGGGAGCGAGTGCGGCGCGGCTGACGATCGGCGGCGAGGCGCTGCGGCCGCCCGGTCCGGTCCATGCCCGAGCCCAGGCGGGAGCCGACGGCGACATCGTGCTGACATGGGTCAGGCGAAGCCGCCTCGGGTGGGACTGGCCGAACGGCATCGACACGCCGCTCGGCGAGGAGCGGGAAGCCTATCGCGTGACGATCGCTTCGGGTGGCTCGGCGCGCGCCTACGAGGTCGGCGAGCCGCGCTTCGTGTCGACCGCCTCCGATCGCGCCGGTGCGGGCCTCGCGCTGCCGGCGGAGGCGAGGATCGCCCAGCTCGGCACGTTCGCCCCGTCACGCGAGGCCGTCCTCATCCTGACCTGAAGGAGATTGAAATGGCCGATGCCACTGCTCGGTTCGCGCTCCCTTTCCTGATTCCGGGGCAGGCGCAGAAGGAGCTGTTCCACAACGAGGCCCTCGCAGTCCTCGACAGCGCGCTCCAGGCCGCGGTCGAGGGGCCGCCTCAGGTTTCGCCACCGACCTCTCCCGTCGAGGGCCAATGCTGGATCGTTGCCGCGGCGGCGAGCGGTGCCTGGAGCGGCAAGGATGGCTGCCTCGCCGCGTGGACGTCCGGAGGCTGGCGGTTCGTGCCTCCGCCGCCGGGAATGAGCGTCTGGAACAAGGCGGACGCCTTGACCCTGCGTTATGACGGCACCGCGTGGAGCGCCGGCGAAGTCGTCGGCTCCAGCCTCCGGGTCGGCGGCGTCCAGGTCGTCGGCGAACGCCTTCCAGCCATTGCAAGTCCTTCTGGCGGAACGATAATCGACGAGGAGGCCCGCGCCGCGGTGAGCGCGGTCATTGCGTCTTTAATGTCACACGGTCTCATCGATTGACATTTTTCGTTGCTCGCCGGAAACCAAGGCGGCCACGCGTCGTTTCCGAGCCTGTGTGTCGAACCGCCAAGGCGATTGGTTAGCCATCAACTGAGGCATTTCGGCAACATATGTGGGGATAAGCGTGCTTGCGCGGAAACTCCGCTTACCGTATTGAGTTGAAGGTCGTTCCCGTTGGGACGCAAATGAAAGGGGATAGATTTATGCGGAAGCTCGCCATCGCAGTGGCGCTTTCATCCACCTTGCTCGCAACGCCAGCCTTTGCGCGCGATGGCGCCTGGTATGTGG
>JAXDPA010000093.1:0-14892 GCA_034668685.1 Sphingomonadales bacterium
CCTCTGGGCGGGCAAGACCCCGCAGGAGGCGATCGCCGCGGCCTTGATCGAGACCCAGGGCGAGGCCTGAGGCGGGGCGCCGCCTCGAAGGAGGGGCGATGGGGGAAGAAGGCCACGAGGGCGGCTGCGGGTGCGGCGCGGTGCGCTACCGGATGGAGGGGGAGCCGCTCGTCGTCCATGCCTGCCATTGCAGCCAGTGCCAAACCCTCAGCGGCACCGCCTTTGCGCTCAACGCGGTGATCGAGACGGACTGTGTGTCACTCCTCGCGGGGGAACCCGAGAAGGTGCCGGTAACCGGCGCCAGCGGCAAGCCGCAGACCATCCTGCGTTGCCCCCGCTGCAAGGTCGCCCTGTGGAGCCACTATCCGCAGGCCGGCGAGCGAATCGCCTTCGTCCGCGCCGGCACGCTCGACGAACCCGCCCGAGTGCCGCCCGACATCCACATCTACACCAGCACGAAGCTGCCGTGGCTCACCCTGCCGGACGGCGCCCGCGCCGTGCCTGAATTCTATTCCCCCGGCGAAGTCTGGCCGCCGGAGAGCCTGGCGCGCTGGCGCAAGGCGATGGCGCAATGATCGTCACCCCGGACTTGATCCGGGGTCCACCTTCCTTCCCACCATCCGATTAAGAAGGTGGATGCCGGATCAAGTCCGGCATGACGATCCGCCTAATCCACCACGATCTCGCCCGACATCCCGAACATCTTGTGGAAGGCGTGGGTGCAGCGGAGCGGGTAATGGCCGGCCTTCGGCACCAGCGCCACGTCCGCCGTCTCGTGGCCGCGGAGGTCGACGTCGCCCCCCTCGTCCACCATTGTGCGGTCGGCGGGGCGGTTCTGGGCGGCGTCGAAGTATCGTTCCGCGCGGAAATCGTGGCCGCCCGACGCGACATTGACGAGATGAAGAACCACCGGCTGGCCGGCGCGAAGGTGGATCGTCTTCGGGGTAAAGGAGAAATTGGCGAGCTTCACCTCGACCCGTTGGGCATGGGACCAGTCCTGGGCGGCCGCAGGCGCCGCGAAGGCGATTGCGGCGGCGAAAACGAGGATGGGACGGCGCATGGGAACCTCCTCTTGGCTGCCTTCAGAATAGCACGGGCCTCAGCCCTCGACCACGATCTCGGTCTTCAGCGAATTGGCGATGAAGCAGCGCTCGTGGGCGTCGTGGTGGAGTCGGGCAAGCGCCTCCGCCTCCGGCGCGTCGCCGGCGAACTCGATCCGCGGCCGGAGCGTGACTCGGGTGATCGCGACGCGCCCGTCGAGCCGCCCCATCGTCCCCACCGCCTCGTCGCGATAGGCGGCGACGTCGAGTCCGGCCTGACGGGCGAGGTCGAGAAACCAGAGCATGTGGCAGGAGGCGGCCGAGGCGACCAGCAGCTCCTCCGGATCGACTCCGGCCGGGTCGGACATCGGCTCGGGCACCACGCCCGGCGACGACGAGCCGCGCAGCTCGGCGCCGCCGTCGAAGCTCAGGCTGTGCGCCCGGCTGTAGCGATTGTCGCGGAACGCCCCGTCCGAGCGCCACGCGACGGTCGCCCGATGCTCGCTCATCGCGCCTAGGCCGCCGTTTTCGCCAGGAAGTCGCGCTCGCGCTCGACCCAGGGCGCGAAGCTCGGGCGGGCGAGCATCCGCTCCACATAGGCCTTGGCTTTCGGATAGCGCCCAGCATCGACCGTCACGCCGATATAGGAGAGGTTGGCGAACGGGCTGGCGACGGCGATGTCGGCGAGGGTGATGGAGTCGCCGACCAGGAAGCCCTCCCCTTCCGGCGCCACCCGCTCGAGATAGTCGAGGATCGGCGGCAGTTCCTCATTCTCGGCCTTGTCGGCGACGGCGAGATCGCCCTCGCGTCCGAGGAATCGCGGAGCGACGACCCGGTTGAAGAACATCTTCGCCCCGCACGCCATCAGGATCGTGTCGCCGAACTCCTCGTACCAGATGGTCCGCGCCCGCGCTTCGGGCGCGTGCGGGATCAGCACCGGCTCGGGGAACTTGGCCTCAAGATAGTGGACGATCGCCGAGGAATCGCAGATCTTGAAGTCGCCGTCCTGGAAGCCGGGAATCTTGCGGAACGGGCTCGCCTCGATGAAGTCCGGATCGGTGGCGCCGAGGCCGAGCGGGCGATGCTCCAGCTCCAGCCCCTTCTCGGCGCCGAAGGCGAGCACCTTCCTGACGAAGGGCGACAGGGACGAGCCGTAGACGATCATCGCAAAAATCTCCCCGCTTTCCGTTTCAAGCCGAAACCTATTCCCGCATTCCGCTCAAGGCAAGCCGCCGAAGCGCAGGCCGATCCAGAGCGTGCGGGGCGTCGCGCGCTCGACGATGCCGTCGCCGGTGATGCCGGCATAGACCCGCCTGTCGGCGATATTCTCGGCCCGCGCCTCGACCGCCAGCCGCCTGGTGAGGGGCCAGCGCGCCTCGGCGTCGAAGGTGAGCGCGCCGGGCAGGATCTGGCGGTTGAGATCGTCCTCATACTGGCCGCCGACGTAGCGGGCGGTGAGCGAGGCCCGGCCGCGCCACGCCAGCGTCCCGGAGAAGGTCGAGCGCGGCGTCTGGGCCGGCCGGAGGCCGCTCAGCGGAGCGGCGGCGCCGCTGGCACGCACCTTGGCGTCGACCCAGGACCAGCCGCCCGAGAGGGCGAAGGCGCCGAGCGTCCAGCGCGCATCAATCTCGATTCCCTTCGCTGAGATGGCATCCAGATTCTGCCGCTGCCGGTAGGCGCCCCCCGCCGCGACACTGCCGACGATCGGAAAGGTACCCGGGCCGAAGCCGAGCGTGACGTTGGCGATCGGGTCTTCGAGCCGGTTGGCGAACAAGGTCGCGGAGACCTTCGCCCGGGCTGCCGGGGCCCAGTCCGCCCCGACCTCCATGCCCTGGAGGCGCTCCGGCTTCAGGCCGGGATTGGGACCGGTCGCGTCGGTGCCGGCGCGGAACGGGCGGTAGAGCTCGTTAAGCGTCGGCAGCCGCCAGCCGGCATACGCCGCGCTCCGCAGCGTCAGCCCCGGCGCGACGCGCAGCGCGAGGCCGGCGCGGCCGGTCGGCTCCCAGCCGGCGCGGTCGGGAAAGCGCAGGTCGGTGAGCAGCGCACCCGTCGCGAACACGCGCTCCTCGAGAAAGCCGCGGCTGATGTCCCAGCGGTCGATGCGGCCGCCGGCGACGATCGTCAGCGGGCCCTTCACCCAATCCGCTTCCGCGAAGGCGCCGAGCGTGTCGGTCCGCCCACCCGCCTGGCGCCGCCGAGTCCCGGTGCCGGAGACGAAGGCGAAGCGCTCGCGGGTCACGCCGTCGGTGCGACGCCAGTCGCCGCCGAGGCGGAGCTCGACCGGCCCAAGCTCCGGCCGCCACTCGAAGCGGACGCCGAGCCCGGTCGACGGCACGTTGTACTGCTCCGAGGTGCGGGTGACGGCCGTCCGCGCCGCGTTGGCGCTGGCGAAGCTGTTGTAGAAGTCGCGCGTCTGGACGTAGGCAAGCGCGCTCCAGCGCCGCGCCACCAGGCGCAGCGACGCGTCGGCGCCGTCGGTCGAGATGCCGCTCAGCGCCGTGCCCCGCTCGCGCCGGTCGGTGAAGCCGAGGCCGGAAGCCTGAAGCTCGACTCCGCCGGGAAGCGGCACCACCGCGCGGATGGCGACGCTCGCCTGCTCGTAGGGGGAGGGCTGATCGGCGGGGCCGCGCTGGTCGGCGACGATCGGCACGAAGCCGTCGCCCCGCGCATAGGCACCCGTCACGGCGAGGAAGCCGGCGCCGAGCCGCTTGCCGAGGCCGGCATGGGCCTCGACGCTGTCGCGGCTGCCGTAGAGGAGGCTGCCCGAGACGCCGTTCAGCTCGGAAGGACCGACGCTCTCCAGCGCGATCGTGCCGGCGAGCGCTCCGGGTCCGTCGACGCCGCTGCCGCCGCCGCGCCGCACCCGCACCTCGGCGAGGCGCTGCGGATCGTAGGCCGGCCAGCTCACCCAGCCGCCGAACGGGTCGGTCTGCGGCACGCCGTCGAGCAGGATCAGCGCCCGGCTCGACGCGTTGCCGCCGAGCGCGCGCAGGGTGACTCCCTGGCTGGTGGGATTGGCGCTCGAGGCATCGGAGCGGCGGAAGAGCTGGAAGCCGGGCACGTCGCGCAGCACGTCCTCGAGACGGGAGGCGCCCTCAAGACGGTCACGGGGCAAGGTGACCACGTCGAACGCCGCTTCCCCGGGCACCTCGCCGAGCCCCCGCCCGGTGACGACAATCGCTTCGTCCGGCGGCGGCGCCAAAGCGGGAGCGGCGGCGAGGAGGAGGAGAGGAGGGAGGAAACCGGGCACGCGTTCGCCTACCCCGTCGTCCGACCGGGCGGAAAGTGAATTCGCGGAAGGAACCTCCTCTCCCTTGGATGGGAGAGGATACGAAGCCTTAGCGACGAAGGAGCTTAGGCGAAGTTGGAGAGGGTGACTCCGTTGGAGCTAATCCGCCGGCGCCGTCACCCTCTCCCAACTCCGACTAGGCGGCAGAGCCGCCAAGTCTCCGTATCCCTCTCCCGTCAAGGGAGAGGGGCTTCACGTCACCGCCCCGAAGCGCGGCGCCTGGCGCGGTTGGTCTTGGGCGCGCCGGCGGAGCCGAAATGCGGGCGGCGCGACTTGGGGCGGCGCACCCGGCTGCGGTCCTCGCGGCGCTCGTCGAGCGGGGCGCGGACCGGCTCGGCCGGACGGGCCGCCTTGATCCGCGCCGCCTCGGCGACGAATCCTTCGGGCAGCGGCACGACGTCCGGCTTCTGCTTCGTCAGCCGCTCGATGTCGCGCAGATAGGCCCGCTCGCCGTCGCCGCAGAAGGCGATGGCGACGCCCGCCGCGCCGGCGCGCGCGGTGCGGCCGATGCGGTGGACATATTGCTCCGGCACGTTGGGCAGGTCGAAATTGACGACGTGGCTGACTCCCGAGACGTCGATTCCGCGGGCGGCGATGTCGGTCGCGATGAGGACCTTGACCTTGCCGGCCTTGAACTCGGCGAGCGCGCGCTCGCGCTGCGGCTGGCTCTTGTTGCCGTGGATGGCGTTGGCGGCGATGCCCGCCTGGCCCATCTGCCGAACGATCCGGTCGGCGCCGTGCTTGGTGCGCGAGAAGATCAGCACGCGGTCCATATTGCCCTTCGATCCGAAACCGACGCGAAGCATCATGGTGAGCAGAGCCGGCTTCTCCGACTGCTGGACGAAGGTGACGTACTGCTCGACCCGCTCGACGGTCGAGGCGACGGGAGTCACCGCGACCTGCATCGGGTCGGTCAGGAAGCGGTCGGCGAGCTCGCGGATCGCCTTGGGCATGGTCGCGGAGAAGAACAGGGTCTGCCGCCGCTCGGGGAGCAATTTCACGATCTGCTTCAGCGCATGGATGAAGCCCAGGTCGAGCATCTGGTCGGCCTCGTCGAGGACGAGGATCTCGACTCCGCGGAGCATCAGATAGCCCTGCTCGATAAGGTCGATCAGGCGGCCCGGCGTGGCGACGAGGATGTCGACTCCGCGGCTGACGTCCTGGCGGTTCTTGCCGATCGAGGTGCCGCCGAACACGGTGGCGACGCTCATATGGCTGAACCGGGCATAGGCGCGGGCGCTCTCGGCGATCTGCGAGGCGAGCTCGCGGGTCGGAGCGAGAACCAGCATCCGGCAGGTGCGCGGCTGCGGCCTCTTGTTCGAGCCGGCGAGCCGGTCGATCGAGGGCAGCATGAAGGCGGCGGTCTTGCCGGTGCCGGTCTGGGCGATTCCGAGCAGGTCGCGGCCCTCAAGCAGGATCGGGATCGCCTTCGCCTGGATCGGAGTCGCCTCGCTATATTCCTTGAGCGCGAGCGCCTGGCGGACGGGCTGCGACAGCCCGAGATTTTCGAATGACATACTGGGTGTTGAACTCACTGCATTGTGCGGCGCCCGCGCAGCCCAAACGGCGCGCGGAAACGCGGCGGGTTTTGGTGACCCGCGTGAAAAGGGAAACCTTGGTAGTGACGAAGCGGAGCCGGGGCCGCAGGGGCCTGTTCACGCTGCAATGGCGCTTCGATAGGGCCCATCTAGGGGCTGAAGCTTAACAAATCAACCGCTTCCGGGAACTGGGCCACCGCGCCGGCATCCAATCGGCGTTATCAAGGCGGGAGGTGCCGGTGGAGCTTTACGAGCAGGATACAGCCTTCGCGGACGTCGACCAGGCGATGCCGGAGACCTTCGCCCCGATGCGACGGCCGGGCGCGCGCGAGATCGAGGCGGCGGTTCGGACGCTGATCGCCGCGGCGGGCGACGATCCCGACCGCGAGGGGCTGGCGGAGACGCCCGCCCGGGTCGCGCGGGCCTATCGGGAATGGTTCGGCGGCTATGCGATCGACCCGCCCCGCCTGCTCGATCGGGTCTTCTCCGAGAGCGACGGATACGAGGAGACGGTCCTGCTTCGCGACATCCCGCTGGTCTCGACCTGCGAGCACCATCTCGCGCCGATCACCGGAATCGCCCACGTCGCCTACCGGCCGAACGGGCGCGTCGTCGGAATCTCCAAACTTTCGCGCCTCGTCGATGCCTACGCCCGCCGGCTGCAGCTCCAGGAGCGGCTCACCCGCCAGGTCGCCCAGGCGCTCTGGGACACGCTTCGCCCGCGCGGGGTCGCGGTGATCGTCGAGGCCAGCCACGGCTGCATGTCGACGCGGGGCGTCCGCCAGCATGGAGTGTCGATGGTGACCCATTGCTGGCTCGGCGACTTCAAGGCGGACGCGGCGCTCCGTGCCGAGCTTCTGGAGTCGCTCCGGCGGCCGCATTAGGAGAGAGACATGCCCGCCGCCCCGAAAATCGACTACGAATCCCTCTCCGATGTGGAGCTGGCCGGGCTGATCGCGGTGCGCGACGCCGCGGCGGTCCGGCTGGTCACCCAGCGCAACAACCAGCGCCTGTTCCGGACCGCCTGGAGCGTGCTCAAGAACCGCGAGGAAGCGGAGGACGCGGTGCAGAGCGCCTATCTCGGCGCCTTCCGGGCGATCGGCGGCTTCGAGGGCCGCTCGTCGCTCTCGACCTGGCTGACCCGGATCGTCCTCAACGAGGCGCTCGGCCGGGTCCGAAGCGCCCGCCGCCGCCGCGCCGGGCTCGACGCCGGCTCGGTCGTCCATCTCGACGATTATCGGGAGAAATTGATGCGCGGATCGATGACCGGCGCCGCCCCGGACGCGGCGGTGGCGCGCGAGCAGATGCGGGCGCTTCTCGAGAAGGCGATCGGCGCACTGCCCGAGCCGTTCCGTCTCGTCTTCGTGCTTCGCGAGGTCGAGGGGCTGAGCGTGGAGGAGGTGGCCGAGACGCTCGGAGTCCTCCCCGGCACGGTCAAGACCCGCGACCTGCGCGCCCGCCGCCGTCTCCAGGAGGCGCTCGCGCCCGAGCTCAAGGCCGCGCTCACCGGCACCTTCCCCTTCGCCGGCGCCGATTGCGAGCGGATGACCCGGCGGGTGCTCGAAGCCTTCTAGTCGAGGCGCTGGGCCCGCGCGTCAGATAGGCTGGACGGCGGCGATCTCGGCGTCGATCAGGTGGCTCAAATCGCCGCGGGCGATGTCGTCCGGCCCGGCCCCGGCAGGGCTCAGCTGTCTCCGCCGCCCTTTCGGAACAGCGGCAGCAGCCCGACGAGCCCGATCAGGCCGAGCACGCCCCAGGGGAAGCCGTGCGGGCGCGGCGGCCGGGGCGGGGGCACGGCGGCGGTGTCGACGTCGTCGCCATTGCCCATGCTCGCGGGCGGGGCGGCGTTGCCCGTGTCGGCCGGGAGAGCCGCCATGTCCGCGGTGGCGGCGTTGCCCTGGGGGGCGGCCGTGTTGGCCGCCGCGGCGTTCGCCGTCGTGCCGGCCGCGTTGCCGCCGGTGCCCTGGGCGCCGGCCGGCGCAATGGCGATGAAGGCAGCCGCGGCCGCGGCGAGGATCTGAACTCTCATGTCTCTCCCCTCCTCAGAACGAATGGGAATAATCGGGCCGATGATGGAGCCCGGCGAGGCCGAGCAGGCCGAAGAGGCCGATCCAGTTCCAGTCGAAGCCCTCGTCCTGCATCCCGGCGGCGAGCCTTTCCTGGGTCTCGGTCGGGACGCCGCCGTCCTTGCCGGGCTGCTGCGCGGTGGCGGGCGTCGCGAGCCAGACCAGGGCCGCGCCGCCGGCGGCGGCCAGAAAAGCGGGTTTCAAACGGGCTGTCATAGGCGAACCTCCGTGGCTTGAGGGACGCGGTCACTCGTCTCCTGCGCGGGAGGCCGCAGGACAACCGACGGGCCGCGCCCTCAGTTCCGCCCCTGCACCGATTCTGCACCCAAAGGGCATGGCGCGTCCAGCGCGGCGGCGTGCCGGCTTGCACCCGGCGCCACGAAGGAGGGCTTTGACAGCCGCCGGCTGGGGGTGAGAGACATGTACGCGATGAGCCACAAGATCCTGATCGTCGACGACGACGCCCATATCCGCGAGGTCTTGAGCTTCGCGCTCGGCAAGGCGGGGATGGAGACCAGCGAGGCGGGCGACGGCGAGGCGGCACTGGCCGCCATCGACCGCGCCCGTCCGGACCTCGTCGTTCTCGACATCAACATGCCGCGCATGGACGGGCTCGAAGTCTGCAGGCGGCTGCGCACTGGCGGCGACCTTCCGATCCTCTTCCTCTCCTCGCGCGACGACGAGATCGACCGGGTGGTCGGGCTCGAGCTCGGCGCCGACGATTATGTCGTGAAGCCGTTCAGCCCGCGCGAGGTGGTCGCCCGGGTCGGAGCCATCCTGAAGCGCGGCGCCCGGGTGCCGAGCGAGGCCGGGGCGAAGGCGCCGGTGGTCCACAACCGCCTGCGCCTCGATCCCGAGGCCTGGGAGGCCTTCTGGGACGGCAACGAGGTTCCGGTCACCGTCACCGAGTTCCAGCTTCTCCTGCTGCTCGCCAGCCTGCCCTCCAAGGTCTTCACCCGCGACAACATCATCGACCGGCTCCACGGCCCCGGCTTCGCGATCACCGATCGCACCATCGACAGCCACATCCGCAACCTGCGCCACAAGTTCGGAGCGGCGGGGGCGCCCGACCTGATCGAGACGCGGGCGGGAGTCGGCTATCGGATCGGCCGCTGCAAGGGAGAAGCCACGGCTTGATCCGCGCCGCCAAGGACTTCGCCAAGCGCCACTGGCCGGCGCTTCGCCTCAGGACCATCCTGTTCCTCACCTTGCTGTTCGTCGCCGCGCTGCCCGGCGTCGGCGCGGTGTTCCTGCGCGTCTACGAGAACACCCTCGTCCAGCAGACCGAGGCGGAGCTGATCGCCGAAGGGGCGGTGCTCGCCGCCGCCTACCGCAATGCCTGGCCGGAGCCGCTGCCGCGGCAATCGGACGCGCTTCAGCCGCAGCCGCCGACCATCGATTTGCGGGCGATGCCGGTGCTTCCCGCCCAGCCGGCGTGGAGCGAGCCGGGCGGGCCGCCGGTGCCCCAGGCCCTCGCCGCTGGGATCAAGGTCGAGCCGATCGCGCGCGATGCCTTCCGGACCACCCTCGCCGCGACGCGGATCCTCGATTCGAACGGCGTGGTCGTTCTCGGCGGCGACGACGTCCGCAAGAGCTATGCCGGCCTTCCCGAGGTCCGCCGGGCGCTGGCGGGCCAGACCGGCACCGTGCTTCGCCGCCGCGGCGACTATGAGCCGCATTACGCGCTCGAATGGCTGAGCCGAGCCTCCGACATAAGGGTCCACTACACCCGCCCGATCGAGGCGGGCGGACGGGTGATCGGAGTCCTGATGCTGTCGCGGAGCCCGCGCGGGCTGTTCGTCGGCCTCTACCAGGACCGCGGGAAGATCATTCTGGGCATCGTCCTCATCTTCCTCACTTTGCTGGTGCTCGCCGGCCTGCTGTCGCGCGGAATCGCCCGGCCGATCGAGGCGCTGGGCGAGGCGACCGACAATGTCGCGCGCGGCCGGGTCAGCGTCCCCGACCCGCCGCCGACCGCGGCCGTCGAGATCCGCAACCTCTATTTGAACTTCGCGGTGATGGCGGAGCGGATCGAGCGCCGCTCGCGCTACCTTCGCGACTTCGCGGCGGCGGTCAGCCACGAGCTCAAGACCCCGATCGCCGGGATCAAAGGCGCGCTCGAGCTGATCGCGGAGCATCCGACGATGAAGGCGGAGGAGCGCCGCCGCTTCCTCGCCAATGCGGGCGCCGACGCCGACCGGCTGTCGCACCTCCTCACCCGGCTGCTCGACCTCGCCCGCGCCGACATGGCGGCGGCGCCCGAGGACGCGGCGAGCGATCTCGCGGCGGCGGCGATGCGGGTCGCCGACGCCCATCGCGGGCCCGGCTTCGACGTGATCGTCGACCTGTCGCCGCTGCCGCCGGTCGCGGCGCCCGCCGAGCTGGTCGCCGCCGTCCTCCAGACCCTGATCGAGAACAGCCGCCAGGCGGGGGCGGGGCGCGTGAGCCTCACCGCGGCGACGGAAGGCACGAAGGTGCGGCTGACGGTGCAGGACGACGGCCCCGGAATCCCCGAGGCCGACCGCGAACGCATCTTCGAGCCCTTCCACACCGGCCGCCGCGCCGAAGGCGGCTCCGGCCTCGGCCTCGCCATCGCCCGGTCGCTGCTCGAGGCCTGTGGAGGGACGATCGCGACGGCGGCGGCGAAGCGCGGCGCCTGCTTCGAGATCAGGCTTCCGGCAGTCCTCTGACCCAGTCCACCCTGGCGGCGAAGCCGTTGGGGAGGGGGACCCGGCGACGCCGGGTGGTGGGGCTTTACGGACTCGGAAAGGCCCCTCCACCGCGCTAACGCGCGGTCCCCCTCCCCATGCGCTTCGCGCACAGGGAGGATTAGGTCATTCGAACTCCAAAATGACGGCGTCGACCGCCAGGCTGTCGCCGGGTCTGGCTTCGACCTTCTTGACCGTGCCCGCTTTCTCGGCGCGCAGGATGTTCTCCATCTTCATCGCCTCGACGACGGCGAGCGGCTGGCCGGCCTCGACGCGGTCGCCCTCGCCGGCGTGGAGCGCGGTCAAAAGGCCGGGCATCGGGCAGATCAGGAATTTGGAGAGGTCCGGCGGGACCTTCTCGATCATGTGTCGGCCAAGCTCGGCGACATGGGCCGGCAGAACGCTGACGCGGTGCGCCGCGCCGCGGGTGGTGAGCCGCCATTGCCGTCCCACTTTGGCGACCTGGACGACCCGCCCGCGGCCGTCGATCGTCGCGGCGAGCAGCCGCTCGCCGGGCAGCCAGCGGCCGATCAGCTCGCGCCCCTCGCCGTCCTCGAGGCGGGCGATGAGGCCGCCCTCGAACGGCTCGAACCGGACCCGGAAATCGAGGCCGTCGATCCGCACCACTCGCTCCGGCGGCGGCGGCACCGGGCTGCCGAGCTGGCCGGAAATGCCGCAGGCGCGCTCGTCGCTCTCCATTCCGACGAAGGCGGCGAGGATGGCAAGGTCCTCGACCAGGGAGTCGTCGGCCGGGGCGCCCTTGAAGCCTTCGGGATATTCCTCGGCGATGAAGCCGGTGGTGAGCGCCCCGGCGCGGAAGCGCGGATGCTGCATCAATGCCGAGAGGAAATCGACATTGTGGCCGATCCCTTCGATCTCGAACCGGTCGAGCGCCTCGATCTGACGGTCGATCGCGCCCTCGCGCGTCGGCGCCCAGGTGACCAGCTTGGCGATCATCGGGTCGTAGAACATGCTGACCTCGCCGCCTTCGACGACTCCGTCGTCGACGCGGGTGCAGCCTTCGGCCTCGTGCGCTTCCGCGGGCGGGCGGTAGCGCACCAGCCGGCCGGTCGAGGGCAGGAAGCCCCGGTACGGGTCCTCGGCATAGACCCGGTTCTCGATCGCCCAGCCTGTCAGCGCCACGTCGTCCTGGCCGAACGGCAGCGTCTCGCCCGCCGCGACGCGGATCATCAGCTCGACGAGGTCGAGGCCGGTGACCATCTCTGTCACCGGATGCTCGACCTGGAGCCGGGTGTTCATCTCGAGGAAGTAGAAGCTCTTCCCGCTGGTGTCGGCGCCCGAGACGATCAGCTCGACGGTGCCGGCGCTGTAATAGCCGACCGCCCTTGCCAGCGCGACCGCCTGCTCGCCCATCGCCTTGCGCATTTCGGGCGTGACGAAGGGCGAGGGCGCCTCCTCGACCACCTTCTGGTGGCGGCGCTGGACCGAGCATTCGCGCTCGCCCAGGTAGACGATGTTGCCGTGGGTATCGCCGATCACCTGGATCTCGATGTGGCGCGGGCTCTCGATGAACTTCTCGATGAAGACGCGGTCGTCGCCGAAGCTCGCCAGCCCCTCGCGCTTCGTCGCCTCAAAACCTTCGCGCACGTCTTTCTCGCCATACGCGAGGCGCATGCCCTTGCCGCCGCCGCCGGCCGAGGCCTACATCATCACCGGATAGCCGATCTCGCCGGCGATGCGGACGGCGTCGTCGGTGGTGGCGATGTCGCCGAGGAAGCCGGGCACGACGTTGACCCCCGCCGCCTTGGCGAGCTTCTTCGATTCGATCTTGTCGCCCATCGCCGCGATGGCGTTCGGCGGCGGCCCGATGAAGGCGATCCCCGCCTCGGCGAGCGCCCGCGCGAAGCTCTCCCGCTCGGAGAGGAAGCCGTAGCCGGGATGCACGGCCTCGGCGCCGGTGGTGCGGCAGGCATCGAGGATCAGCTCTGCGTTCAGGTAGCTTTCGCTCGCTGGCGGCGGCCCCAGCCGAACGCTCTCGTCCGCCATCCTGACGTGCGGCGCCCGAACGTCGGCATCCGAATAGACCGCGACCGTGGCGATCCCCATCTTCCTCGCCGTGCGGATGACCCGGCAGGCGATCTCGCCGCGATTGGCGATCAGGATCTTAGAGAACATGCACGTTCCTCGTCATGCCGGACTTGATCCGGCATCCACCTTACCTTCCACGCCTCCGTAAAGGAGGTGGACCCCGGATCAAGTCCGGGGTGACGGACCAAGCCGCACGACGTCACTCAACCTCCCGGCCGTCAGCGCATGTTGAGCAGCGAGACGCGGACCAGCGGCCCGTCGGGGCGCGGCTCCTGGCTGAGGAACAGACGCCTCTTCTCGCCCGCCGGCCCCTTGAAGTTCCATTCGCTCTCGAAACGGCCGTTGCCGCCCCTCGCCTTGGCGGCCGGCAGGCCCAGCGCCGAGGCGAGGGCGGCGGCGGTCGCCGCGTGATCGTAGCCGGCGGCGGGCCGGACGTTCAGCGTGCATTGGGGGTTGGGCAGGGGCTTGGGCAGGAAGTTGCCGTCGCTGTAGCCGAGCAGGGCCCGCGCCGAGCGCCAGCCGGTCGATCCCGGCATCGGCTGCTGCGGGTCCTGAGCCACGGCCTCGAACGGCGGATCGAAGGCGGCGACGGCCCGCTCGAGCTTCGCGCGATCGCCGAAAGGGTCGACGCAAAGCTGCTTGAACGCGGAAACCACCCACTCACCGGCGACCGGCTCGGTAGGCCCATCCGCGGCCCGCGCCGGAGCGGCGATCAGGGCGGCGAGCGCGAAGGCGGCGGCATATCTCATTCGGCGGCTTCCTCGAGCGGGGGCATGTTGTGGCCGAGCAGCTTCAGCACTTCACCCGCCGCGTCAACAAGGTTGGTGCCGGGGCCGAAGATGGCCTGGACGCCCGCCTCGCGGAGCATGTCGTAATCCTGGGCGGGGATGACTCCGCCGACGACGACCTTGATGTCGGGCCGGCCGAGGTCGCGCAAATGGCCGATCAGCTCGGGAACCAGCGTCTTGTGGCCGGCGGCGAGGCTGGAGGCGCCGACCACGTCGACTTGCCTGTCGACGGCGAGGCGGGCGCTCTCCTCCGGGGTCTGGAAGAGCGGGCCTGAGACCACCTCGAAGCCCAAGTCGGCAAAGGCGGACGCGACGAGGTTGGCGCCGCGGTCGTGGCCGTCCTGGCCCATCTTGGCGACCAGCAGGCGCGGCTTGCGTCCGAGGCGGCGGCCGATCGCCTCGACGCCCGCTTCCGCCCGCGCCCAGCGCGCGTCGCCCTCATAGGCCGCGCCGTAGATTCCGCGCACCGGCTCGGGCAGGGTGTCGTAGCGGCCCCAGGCCTCCTCGAGCGCGAAGCTGATCTCGCCCAATGTGGCGCGGGCGCGCGCCGCCTCCACCGCGAGGGCGAGGAGGTTGCCTTCCCCTCCCTTCGCCGCATCCGTCAGCGCCTGCAGCGCCGCTCGGCACCGCGCCTCGTCGCGCCCGGCGCGGACCTGCTCGATCCGGGCGACCTGGCCGGAGCGGACCTTGTCGTTGTCGACCTCGAGGATGTCGATCGGCGCTTCGTCCTCGAGCCGGTAGCGGTTGACCCCGACGATCACCGTCTCGCCGCGGTCGACCTGGGCGGCGCGCTCGGCCGAGGCTTCCTCGATCCGCCGCTTGGGCATGCCCTCGCGCACCGCGGCGGTCATTCCGCCGAGGCTCTCCACCTCCTCGATCAGCGCCCAGGCCTTGTCGGCGAGCTCCTTGGTCAGGGTTTCGATGAAATAGCTCCCGCCGAGCGGATCGGCGACGTTGGTGATGCCGCTCTCCTCGGCGAGGATCAGCTGGGTGTTGCGGGCGATTCGGGCGCTGAAATCGGTCGGCAGCGCCATCGCCTCGTCGAAGCTGTTGGTGTGGAGCGACTGGGTCCCGCCGAGCACCGCGGCCATCGCCTCGATCGTGGTGCGCACGATGTTGTTATAGGGGTCGTGCTCGGTCAGCGACACGCCGGACGTCTGGCAGTGAGTCCTCAGCATCAGCGATTTCGGGTTCTTCGCGCCGAACCCGGCCATGATCCGGTGCCAGAGGGTGCGCGCGGCGCGAAGCTTGGCGATCTCCATGAAGAAGTTCATGCCGATGCCGAAGAAGAAGGAGAGGCGCGGCGCGAAGGCGTCGACGTCGAGGCCCTTGGCCTGCGCCGCCCGGACATATTCCATCCCGTCGGCGAGGGTGAAGGCGAGCTCCTGGACCGCCGTCGCCCCGGCCTCGAGCA
>JAXDPA010000094.1:0-6143 GCA_034668685.1 Sphingomonadales bacterium
GTCGCCGAAAGGCGGCGCCCCTTTCGCGTCGCCTCACTGGCTGTTCGTGAGACCACGTCGGAATGGCTCGTCGGAACGGCGATGCCAGATACAACGCGCCGGTACGCGAAAAATTTGCTCAATCTCAAGGTGGTGCGGACGGCGGGACTCGAACCCGCACGCCCCGAAGGACAGGAGATTTTAAGTCTCCGGCGTCTACCGGTTCCGCCACGTCCGCACGAAAACCGATGATAGCCGTCCCCGTGCCGCGCGAGAAGCGACGAGTTCGCCCCTCTCCGGCGATTTGACTTCAGCCTTCTTGAGAACCGTGTCATTCTCGCCGGGTCAGGTGGGGGCACGTGGCATGGATACGGTCGCACCGTTTCGGGCATTCGTCAGTTATTGCCACGCCGACCGGCCTTTCGCCGCCTGGCTTCAGCGGCGCCTGGAAACCTACAGGCTGCCGCGCCGGCTCGCCGGCGGGGTCGCGCCTCTGCCCGGCCAGGGTGCGGGCCGGATCGGCCCAGTTTTCCGCGACCGGGCCGATCTGTCGGCGTCGGAGGATCTCTCCGAAGCGGTGCGCGACGCCATCGCCCGCTCGTCGGCGCTGGTCGTCGTCGCCTCGCCCGACGCGGCCCGCTCGCTCTGGGTCGGGCGTGAGATCGCCCTGTTCCGCGAGCTCCATCCCAATTCGCCGGTGCTCGTCGCGCTCGCTCGCGGCGAGCCCGCCGACGCGCTTCACGAGGCCCTGCTGGCGGGAGGTTCGGAGCCCCTCGCCGCCGACTTCCGCAAGGAGGGCGACGGCAAGCGCCTCGCCTTCCTCAAGATCGTCGCCGGCCTCACCCACCTGCCCCTCGACGCCCTCGTCCAGCGCGACGCCCAGCGCCGAGTCCGCCGCGTGACGGCCGTCACGGCGGCCGCCGGAGTGTTGCTGCTAATCATGGCCCTGCTGCTCGTGATGGCGCTCAAAGCCCGCGAGGACGCGGAGCGCCGGCGCGTGGCGGCCGACGAGATGATCGGGAAGCTGCTCACCGAGGTGCGCGGCCAGCTCGAGGGAACGGGAAACGTAAAGCTGATGGTCGCCGTCAACCAACTCGCAATGGACTATTACGGCCGGCAGGGCGACCTTCGCCGACTGCCCGACAAGAGCCTCGAGCAGCGGGCGCGAGTGCTCCAGACCCTCGGCGCCGACGACGAGAAGCGCAACCGGCTGGACGCGGCGCAGGCCAAGTTCAACGAAGCCCACCGCACCACCGCCGCCATGCTGGCGAAGGCGCCAAACGACCCCGATACCATCTTTGCTCATGCGCAGAGCGAATATTATCTCGGCCTCATCGCCAGAGACCGGAAGGATCGCGTTGGCGCGGAGCACTATTGGCAACGCTATCTCTATCAGGCGAAGGCTCTGGCGAAGGCGGAGTCGGGCAGCGCGCGAAGCCTCCTGGAGCTCGGCTACGCCAATGGCAGCCTCTGCGACCTCAACCGTGGGGACGATTTCAACCTGAAAGCGGCACAGGCGCAGTGCGCGGCCGCAATTCGAGTCGAGCAGGCGGCTGTGCTCAAGTCCGCCGAAGCGTCGATCGCCCTGGCCAACCGGTATGGGGCGATGGCCCTCGTCCAGGTTGAGCTCAAGCGCTACGACGAGGCGCTGGAGAGCCGCCGCCGGGAAGCCGCGCTCCTCGACCCTCTCCTCGCCGCGGACCCGCACAATGTCGAATATGTGCTGCGGCGGAGCTGGTCCAGCCTTGGAACGGCGAATGTCCTGATCCTCACGGGGCATCGTTCCGAAGCGGTGCCGGTGCTTCGCGAAAGCCTCGATCGGCAAACGAAGGCGTTTCCCGCCCGCAGCGACGATGTTCGAGTCGTCGAGACTCGCTTGCGGACCGCGCTTCTGCTCGCTCGCGCCCTCGCCGATTCCGGCCAGGATTATTCTGCGGAGATCCAGGAAGCGCGTCGGCAAGGGGCGCTGCTCGCGGCGTTCGGCTCCGAATATGCCGCCAAGGCTGCCACGATCCAGCACACGATCTGGATCAAACCGGGAGACGGGAAATGAGCGAGATCGACAGACGCACGGTGATCAGCCTGGCCGCTTTGGCCGGCGGCGGGCTGGCGCTGTCCGCGTGCGGCAACAAACCCAAGCCGCCGTCGAACACGGTCGGTTATTGCGATCTGGCCGGCCAATCCGTGCGCGACCTCGCGCCCAAGCCGCTCGGACCCGTGAAGTCCTTTACACCGGACTATATATGCATAGTCTACATGAAATTCTCCTCCGACATGTCGATGAAAGTTCGGCGGGTCTACATTGGCCCCTTAAACAGGGTACTTACACCTTCCGAAGTCGAGTCTGCGGCTAGCGACGTGCTAGCTAAACTAGCCAGCGGCCAATCATATAATAAAAACGATAAGGAAGACATCGAACCGCTTCACATGGGATCTCAGCAGATCCTTGTCATATATTTGGATCACGACGAAAATAAAGTACGGTTCAAATATAATCCTTCAGACTATAATGACCCCAATCACAACTCGAGTTACGATCTTACGATTCGGTTCGTAAAATATAGCGCAAACGGAAGCGACCAGAGGCACGATAATCATTCCTTCTTTAACATTATGAAAATGGCGATTACAACACATGGCACACCGCTTAAGTCAGGAACTGCCTTCAGGCTGGACAATTGGAACACGGACGAAATGGGCCATCAGATCAGCGGAGTCGATTCAACCAATTCGTCAACGTATTACCTTCATTCGATGAACATTCATTTCGAAGTCGCGTCTCCAGTTTCGTCGGGGCCACAGAAATGGGTGCCCCTCATCATTGACCCAGATACTGGCAATATGGGCATGCAACCGTGACGCGCCGCCAGGAGCCACCACCGCCGCGCGAGCAATTGCCTTCGAGGCGAGGTTTATGGTCTCTCCTGGTGCGGTTCCGCCTTGCCCTCGTGTTCGCAGTCCTGCTGCTCATCGTCGCAGGAGTCCTGATAGGACGTTCCTATGGTGGCCGTGCGGATGCGGGGGTGGCGCGACCGGTCTCTTCCGTCGCCGATGACGTTGTCGCCGGCAAATATATCGTTTCGCTCGATGTAGGGGACGACGATGCCGCGCTCGTTGCGAACACCGATCCCAATCGTCATGCGCTTGTCATGCGCGACGAAGTGGCCACGCTGACGGAACAAGGTGGCGGCAAGATCAGGGCCAAGTACGACACGGTGATGATCGGGTTCACGGCCGAGATGTCGCCTCAGCTCGCCGAAAGGATCGATGGAATTCCTGGCGTGCGCGTAGTGCACGCGCACCGGGTCCGGCTCGCCGCCACACAGACCGTTGAGACCCGACCTCCTTACGGTCTCGATCGGATTTCCGAACGGGCGGGATGCCTCAACGAGCAATACACATACAGCCTGACGGGCAAGGGCGTTCACGTTTACGTGATCGACACCGGGATCGTGCGGGAGCATCCCGAATTCGCCAGCGCTCCCGGTGTCAGCCGAGTATCGGCGGATGTCTTCACCCTCTTTGCCGACGGCAAGCAGGACGCGCTGGGTCACGGGACTCATGTGGCCGGCACGATCGGCGGCAAGACCTTTGGGGTTGCGAAGGAGGTCACGCTTCATTCCGCCCGGGTATTCGGAGATACCAACGACTCGGATACCGGGTTGATCATAAAGGCCGTCGACTGGGCGACGGGCAATGCGGCGCCCTATCTTCCTTACGTCGTGGTGAACATGAGCCTCATTTCGCCGCGCGATTCGGACCTCGAGAACGCGATACGCCGCTCCAGGGCGAAGGGTCTCACTTATGTGGTGGCCGCAGGCAATTACGATGCATACCATCCCGATCGGAATGCGTGCCATTGGTCGCCTTCGCATATGACGGCAGCGATCACCGTCGGTGCTATCAACCCTGGCGACGACAGCATCGCCCCCTTCTCGTTCGTCGGCGGTTGCGTCGACATATTTGCGCCCGGAGTTTACATCAAATCGGCAAATTCGGACCTGGCCGGACAACCGATGCTCAGGGATGGAGCGTCGATGGCGACGGCGCACGTGTCGGGCATTGCCGCGCTTTACCTGGAAACGGCGATTGGGAAACCGGCCGGCGTGGCCAGCCCGGACAACGTCTGGAAGGCGATCGACCAGGCGGCCAGCGTACATCCCGGAACGCCCGAATGGGGCGGCATAAGCAATGCCCTGGCGGGGTCACCCAACAAGATAGCGCACTGGGGATCCGCTGCCGCGAATGGCACCGTCGACGGCGAAACCTGTCCAAAGCTGCGCGGGCCGTGAACTTGGCCATGCCGTCGAGAGAAATACCCGCATTTCCAACGGCAAACCCCAAGGGAAGAGCCTAGAATTCAAGCGTCGCGCGCGCCTGAATAAGCGGAAGGAGCATTAGATGGGCACCTCCCTACGAAGTCCCGGGCATTCCAACGGGTCCGGATGGCCGCCGCTATCCGCACGGTTCCAGCCCCGAAGCCTTTGCGCCGGAATATTCGTGCCTCGCCTAGGTGAAGTTCGAACCCGGCGGCATCATCGTCCGGCACGCTTATTTCCCGATCGCATCGGATCTCCCGGCGTTCGCGGCGGCTGAATTCTCGTCGGTCGCGGCGACTGGCCGATGGGCAACGACGCCGATCCGGTCGGAGGTGAATTTCGAGAACTTCACCTTCGGTAGTCAGCAGCTTGTCGTCTTCCACATCGATGCGGCGGGAGCTCCGGTCGGATTCGATCCCGACAACCTCGTTCAGTTCGCCGAATTCAGCGCGCGCGGTCCGAAGACGCCGGCATCGCGCAAGTCGCCCAACAATTGCTTCCTCAATCCTGCGCTCGGCGCATGGTCGGGCCTGGACATTCTGGCGCTGGAGAATTGGTACGTCGACGAGCAGGGCCGGCCGATCGCGAGGCCGCTCCAGCTTATACGATGAACATCCATTTGCTCATGCGATGTGCACTGCCCGCAGGCGACGGCGGATTGTCGGATGTGCCCCTGATCCTCGACCCCGATACCGGGAACATGGGCTCCCAGCCCTGATCAACTGTCCGGTCACCGTGAACGGAGGCACGAGCAACTTCGGGGACTCCGGAGCCCCTGACCGGGCGACGCGCAAGCGGGCCGCTTCTTACTCGGCCGGCGCTCCGGCCGTTCCGTCCTGCAGATTCAGCCGCTCGCGCATTTCCTTGCCCGGCTTGAAATAGGGCACGCGCTTGGCGGAGACGTCGACTGTGTCGCCGGTGCGCGGGTTGCGGCCCTTGCGGGCGTCGCGGTCCCGGGTCGAGAAGGCGCCGAACCCGCGAAGCTCGACCCGGCCGCCATTCTGGAGCTGGCCGATAATCGAATCGAAGAAGGCCGAGGCCACCCGCTCGATCTCCTTGCCGGTGAGATCGGGATGGTCGTCGCAAAGCTTCTGGACCAGCTCGGAACGGATCACGGCTCCCCCCTTTCAAAGGTGAACGCGCCTGCGCACAAGGCGGCGGCGGACCCCCTTCCGCCACCGTTGATCCAGGTTAAACCGAAGATTTTGCCAAAACGCAATATCCGAGGTTGGTAAGCGGCGAGAAAATTTCACCTTTTCCCCCGCTCACAAAAAAAAGGCGGGCGCCGAAGCGCCCGCCCGTGACGAAGTCGTTCCGCAGGCGTTACTTTTCTTGCTTCGCTTTGAGGGCTTCGCCGAGGATGTCGCCGAGCGAGGCGCCGGAATCGGACGAGCCGTACTGGGCGACGGCCTGCTTCTCCTCGGCGATCTGGAGCGCCTTGACGGAGAAATTGGGCTTCTTCGAACGGTCGAAGCCGATCACCATGGCGTCGAACTTCTGGCCGACCTGGAAGCGCTCGGGCCGCTGCTCGTCGCGGTCGCGGCCGAGATCGGTGCGCTTGATGAAGCCGGTCGCCCCGTCGTCGCCGACCTGCACCTCGAGCCCGCCGTCGCGCACCTCGAGCACGGTGACGGTCACCACCTCGTTCTTGCCGACCCCGGCGCCGGCCGCGCCCGCGCCGCCCTTGGCGACCCCGCCGCGCTCAAGCTGCTTCATGCCGAGCGAGATCCGCTCCTTCTCGACGTCGACGTCGAGCACGACCGCCTTCACCGTCTCGCCCTTGCGGTGGAGATTGAGGGCCTCCTCGCCGGTCACGCCCCAGGCGATGTCCGACATGTGGACCAT
>JAXDPA010000095.1:0-8518 GCA_034668685.1 Sphingomonadales bacterium
CCGTGGGCTCGTTCCTCGGCGCCTTCGCCTCAGTGCCGGCGCACGAGCTGGGGCGGATCGCGATCGCCGCGGCACTGGAGCAGGCCGGGGTCGCGCCCGAGGAGGTGAGCGAGGTCATCCTCGGCCAGGTGCTGACCGCGGCGCAGGGCCAGAATCCGGCGCGCCAGGCGTCGATGGCGGCGGGCATCCCCAAGGAAGTGCCGGCCTGGGGAGTCAACCAGGTCTGCGGCTCGGGCCTCCGCGCCGTGGCTCTGGCGACCCAGATGATCCAGACCGGCGACGCGGATGTCGTGGTCGCCGGCGGCCAGGAATCGATGAGTCTCTCCACCCACGCCCAGGCGCTCCGCGCCGGCACCAAGATGGGCGGAGTCGAGCTGGTCGACACGATGATCAAGGACGGGCTGACCGACGTCTTCAACGGCTATCACATGGGCATCACCGCCGAGAATCTGGCCGAGCGTTACCAGATCACCCGCGACGAGCAGGACAGGTTCGCGACCGCGTCCCAGAACAAGGCCTGCGCGGCGCGCGCGGAGGGCCGCTTCGACGAAGAGATCGCGCCGGTGACGGTCAAGGGCCGCAAGGGCGACACGATCGTCGATCGCGACGAATATATCAGGGAGGGGGTCGAGCTGGCCTCGCTCGCCGGCCTGCGCCCCGCCTTCCGCAAGGACGGCACGGTGACCGCAGGCAACGCCTCGGGTCTCAACGACGGCGCGGCGGCCCTGGTCGTGATGAGCCGCGCCGAAGCCGAGCGGCGCGGCGCGCCGATCCTCGGGCGGGTGGCGAGCTGGGCGTCGGCCGGAGTCGACCCCTCGATCATGGGCATCGGCCCGGTGCCGGCGACCCGGCGCGCGCTCGAAAAGGCCGGCTGGACGATCGGCGATCTCGACCTCATCGAAGCCAACGAGGCGTTCGCGGCGCAGGCGCTTGCGGTCGGCAAGGAGCTCGGCTGGGACAAGGACAGGGTCAATGTCAACGGCGGCGCGATCGCCATCGGCCACCCGATCGGCGCCAGCGGCGCCCGGGTGCTGACCACCCTTCTCCACGAAATGGGCCGGCGGGACGCGAAGAAGGGCCTCGCGACTTTGTGCATCGGCGGCGGCATGGGCATCGCGCTCTGCGTCGAGCGCGATTAGGGTCTGGACCCCTAAGCCGCCCAAGCGACTGATCCGCAATTATTTATCTTCGCGCGCGCGAGCGCGGGCGCGGGCGGCGGCCTGTTGCACTTGGGTTACACCCCTGAACTTTCGATGAATGAACGGGCTCATGCTCTTGAACCCGCTCCCTGAATCGTCTCTCCCTGCAATCAGAAGCCGTGCGTGATGAGCGCGGCTGACAAAGAGGGATTCACGGGATGAGAAAATTCGGCCTGCTCGGCACCAGCGCGCTCGGCTCTGCTGCCTTTTTCGGTTTTTCGCTCGCGCTGGCCGCTCCGGCCTATGCTCAAGCCGGCAATGGCGGCACCAACGACACGCAGCCGCCGGCCTGCCCCACCAACACGACTCCGAGCGAGGGTGGCACTTCGGCCACCAGCCGTGACAATTGCATCTCCGGCGAGGTCGAGACCAAGTCGGGCACCAACGTCAATTCGCCGACCAGCACCAACGACCAGATCGTGGTGACCGGCTCGCGCATCCGCCGCCCGAACCTCGAATCGAACGTGCCGATCACGTCGGTCAGCATCGAAGAGCTGACCAACCGCGGCGAAGTGAACATCGGCGACGCGCTGAACGACCTTCCGTCGCTGCGCTCGACCTTCAGCCAGTCCAACTCGGTCCGCTTCATCGGCACCGCCGGCGTCAACGTGCTCGACCTTCGCGGCCTCGGCACGAACCGCACGCTGGTGCTGGTCAACGGCCGCCGCCACGTCACCTACAGCGCCGGCGACTATCTCGTCGACGTCAACACGATCCCGACCGACCTCATCGAGCGCGTCGACGTGATCACCGGCGGCGAGGCCGCGGTCTACGGCTCCGACGCCGTCGCCGGCGTCGTCAACTTCATCCTCAAGAAGAATTTCGACGGCATCCGCCTGCGCGCCCAGGACGGCATCTCGCAGCGCGGCGACCGCGGCATCCAGTTCGTCTCGCTCACCGCGGGCCGCAACTTCGCCGAGGATCGCGGCAACATCGCGATCAACCTCGAATATGTCCACGCCGATCAGCTGGAGTTCAACCAGCGCAACGGCCTCACCGGCTCGGCCACCGGCCGCTGCCAGTTCAACGCGTGGGAGCCGACGGCGGGCGAGCCGCAGTCGGGCGACGGCGTTCCTGACCAGATGTTCTTCTGCGGAGTCCGCAACAACGCCATCTCGAACGGCGGCACGCTGGTCGCGGGCGGAGTCAACGCCGTCGCTCCGGGCGCGGCCGGCTTCACCACGTCGTGCCAGAACCCGGCCCTGGCGGCGGCCCTGCAGTCGCGCTGCCTCAATTTCGGCTCTTCGCTGGGCCAGCCGCGCACCTACCGGTTCAGCCAGAACGGCGTGCTGATCGAGGACATTCCCGCGCTCGACTTCCGTCCGTTCGGCTCGGGCAACATCATCGATTCCCCGACTTCGGTCGTACCCGGCGCGACGCTCCGCGACACCGGCCAGATCGCGCCTGCGCTCGAGCGCATGACCGGCAACATCCTGGCCCACTTCGACGTGTCGCCGGCGTTCAAGCCGTTCATCGAGGGCAAGTACGTCCACATCAAGGCCCAGCAGGAAGGCCAGCCGAGCTTCTTCTCGCCGATCGCGGCGACGATCTTCGGCTCGAGCAACTCCGCCTTCAACACGCGCTGCAACAACGCGTTCGTGACCCCGCAGCTGCTCAACCAGTTCCAGCAGATCGGCTATTGCGCCAACCCGGCGACCAACACGCTCCCGATCGGCCGCTTCAACGTCGATTTCGGCGGCCGCAAGGAGGACATCACCCGCGATACCTACCGCATCGTCGGCGGCGTCCAGGGCGATTTCAACGACGACTGGAACTACGAAATCTCGTTCAACTACGGCCACCTGAAGTCCAAGTGGATCGAGCGGAACGACCTTCTGCTCACCGATTCGGCGGGCAATTTCGACGGCTTCCTGCTCGCCTACGATGCGGTGCGGAATTCGGCCGGCCAGATCGTCTGCCGCGTGAACCAGGTGACGGTGACCCGGCCGGACTGCGTGCCGATCGACATCTTCGGCAACCAGGCGCCGAGCCAGGCCGCCCTCGACTTCGTCAACACCGACACGACCGTCCGTTCGAAGGCGACCGAAATGGACGCGCTCGCCTACGTCAACGGCGATTCCTCGCAGGTCTTCTCCTTCCCGGGCGGACCGGCGCGGTTCGTGATCGGCGGCGAATGGCGGCGTGAGACGGCGTTCCTGACCGAGTCCGAGCCGGCCGCGAGCGGCGGCACCTTCTTCAACGCCTTCCCCAACTTCACGCCGCCGGCGCTGGAGATCCTGGAAGGCTACGGCGAGCTCGAGCTCCCGCTGCTGAAGGACCTGCCCTTCGCCAAGGAGCTGACGATCAGCGGCGCCGCCCGCTACTCGCACTACAACAAGGGCGGCGGCAACACCGGCAACACCTTCGCCTGGAACGTCAACGGCACCTGGGCTCCGGTCTCGGATATTCGCTTCCGGGCGAACTATTCGAAGTCGGTGCGCGCGCCGACGCAGTCGGACCTGTTCTCGGCTCCCGGCCAGAACTTCGCCTTCATCGGCGATCCGTGCGACGTGCTCAACATCGGCAACGGCACCAGCAACCGTCCGATCAACTGCGCGGCGGCGGGCGTCCCGGCCGGCTTCGTCAACGCTCCGGCGCGGTCGCAGTCGACGGGCTTCCTCACGGCGGGCAACCCCTTCCTGCAGGAAGAGACCGGCAAGAGCCTCACCGTCGGCGGCGTGCTGACGCCGCGGTGGATCCCTGGCTTCAGCTTCACGGTCGATTACTACCGCATCCGGGTGAAGAACCTGATCGCCGTCCTCGGCGCCCAGACCATCCTCAACCAGTGCTTCGATCTGCCGCAGCCGAACCAGTATTGCGACCTGATCCAGCCGCGTAACCCGGACTTCACCTTCGCCAACCCGGCCCTGATCTCGGCGGGCGTCAACTTCGCCCAGTTCAAGGCTGACGGCATCGACTTCGAGGCTTCCTACCGGAAGCGCTTCTCGAACGGGGTGACCCTGACCGTGCACGGCATCGCGACCCGGGTTCTGAAGCGCGAGAACTTCACCTCGCCGACCAACCCGCAGTTCGGCGATCGCATCCTCAGCGAGCTGGGCGATCCGAAGTGGGCGGCCAACCTCAACATCTCCTTCGGTTGGGGCCCGTACGAGATCCGCTACTCCGGCAACTATATCGGCAAGCAGGTGATCGGCGCGTTCGAGAACTACTTCCCGTACCAGGGCCGTCCGCCGCAGAACGCCGACCTTACCGCCGAAATCTACTACCCGGCGGTGATGTACCACGCGCTCCGCTTCAACGTGAAGGTCAACGACAAGTTCACCTTCTACCTGGGCGGCGACAACATCTTCGACACCATGCCGAAGCTGTTCAAGAACACCTTCGGGTCGACCGGCTCCGCCGGCGGCGCGGCCTGGGATTATATCGGCCGCTACTTCTACGGCGGCGTCCAGGTCGACTTCTAAGCCGACATCAGACGACGAACTTGAGGGCCGCTCTTCGGAGCGGCCCTTTTTTTTGCGTTCCGGCCTCGGCACGCGCGGATCCGAGCCGTAGAGGAGGCGAATGCTCTATTTCGCGGCCAAGGCGCTGATATCCGGCCTCATCGTCGCCGCCGTTTCGGTGATCGCCAAGCGCCATCCGGGCCTCGGCGGGCTGGTCGCGTCGCTGCCCCTCATCTCCGTCCTCGGAATGATGTGGCTGTGGCGCGACACGCACGACCCCGTGCGGATGGCGGCGCATGCCGAGGGGACCTTCTGGTTCGTGCTGCCGTCCCTGCCGATGTTCCTGCTCATCCCGTACATGCTTCGCCACGGCTGGCCGTTCTGGGCTTCGCTGGCCGCCGGCTGCGCTCTGACGCTCGCTTTCTATGTCGCGATGACGCTGGTCGGGCCGCGCCTGGGACTGCGGCTTTGAGGCGTCCTAGGGGTCGACGATCGTCCGCGACGACCAGGTCTCGTTCGCGTAGGTGAAGCGGACGTGGCTGCCGCGCCGGAACGCCTCGCCGTCCCAGGCGATCACCTGAAGCTCGATGTCGTTGTTGCGGTGGGCGTGGATCCAGTTGAAGCTCTGCAGCTCGTCGTTGCGCAGGCGCACCGACGTCGCCGTTCCGGCCTGGATCACCAGCGCTCCCCCCGCCCGCTCGACCATCTTGCGCGCGGCGGCGGCGTAGGTGCGGTGGAAATGGCCGGCGAGCGCGATGTGGACTCCGGCCCGGCACACCGCGCGCGCGGCATCGTCGTGGCGGCCGACCGCCTCGCTCAGCTCGCCCCCCTCTCCCACCGGCATCGCGTAGAGCGGGTGGTGGGTGACGAGGATCCGGGTCTTGCTCTCGGCGACGGCGCCGAACCTCTGCTCGATCAGCGCCATCTGCTCGCGGTTGATCCGTCCGCTCTTGAAGGTCAGCGAGCGCGCCGTGTTGATCCCGAGCACGGCGACATGATCGTCCTCGAACCAGGGGCAGAGGTCGCCCGAGATGTAGCGCTTGTAGCGGCGCAGCGGAGCGCCGAACCGGCGGGTGAGATCGTAGAGCGGCACGTCGTGGTTGCCCGGCACGGCGAGGATGCGATGGCCGGCGGCGCGCAGCCGATCGAGCCAGGCGGCGGCCTCGCGAAACTGCTCGCGGCGGGCGCGCTGGGTGAAATCGCCGCTGAGGATGATGAGGTCGGGCCGCTGCTCCGCAAGCCACGCCTCGGACGCGGCGACGATGCGCGGATCGTGGGCGCCGAAGTGCATGTCGGAGAGCTGGGCGATTCGGGCGGGCATGAGCGGTGAACGAGGCTAGGGCCGCGGAGGTTTCAGCGCCACCGCCGCCCGTGCCGGCCGCCGAGCGTGGTCAGCAGCTCGTATTGCGAGAGGCCGGACTGGGCGGCGGCGGCGGGCAGGTCGTAATCGAGCTCCACCCAGTCGCCTTCGCGAAGGTGCGGCGCCGCGCCGGCGTCGACCGCAGTGAGGTCCATCGAGACCCGGCCGAGGACGGGGAGCTCAGCGCCCTCGTGGAGCGCTCGGCCGGTTCCCGAGAAGCCGCGCAGATAGCCGTCCGCATAGCCGATGTTGAGGATGGCGAGCTCGGTCGGCGCCGCGGCGGTGAAGGTGGCGTTGTAGCCGACCGTCGAACCGGCCGGGATTCGCTTCCTCTGCACTACCTGGGCCTCGACGCGCGCGACCTGGCGGATATGGCCTTGCGCCTCGCGCCGCGGCACTCCGCCGTAGAGCGCGAGGCCCGGGCGGGTGAGGCCGAACGCGTAATCCGGGCCGAGGCAGATGCCGGCGCTGTTGGCGAGGCTGTGGCGACGGGCCGGGATCCCGGCCGCGAGCGCGGCGAAGGCGTCGCGCTGGCGACGGTTCATGCCGCTCTCCTGGTCGGCGCAGGCGAGGTGGCTCATCAGCGTGTCGATCTCGAGCCCGTCGAGCAGGCCGGACCGCGCTTCCCCGGGCGACAGGCCGAGGCGGCCGATGCCGGTGTCGATCATCACGTCGCAGGGCCGGCCGGGCGCCGCGCGCTTCCAGCGCTCGACCTGGAACGGCGTGTTGAGCACCGGGCGGGCGGGCGACGCGGCGGCGGCGCCGAGCTCCTCCTCGGCGACGCCGTGGAGGATCGCGAGCGACGCGGTGTCCGGTACGTCGCCGAGCAAAGCCTCCGCCTCGGCCCAGGTGGCGACGAAGAAGTCGCGGCAGCCGGCGGCGGCGAGGCGGCGTGTCACCTCGGCTGCGCCGAGGCCGTAGCCGTCGGCCTTGACCGCCGCCCCGCACGCCGCGTCGCCGCTCCGGGCGTCGAGCCAGCGCCAGTTGGCGACGAGCGCGTCGCCGTCGAGGGTCAGGCGGAGGGGGTGATGGGGCACGAACGGCGGATAGCGGGGGTGCGGCGGGAGGGAAAGGCTAGTCCAGCTCTTTCCCCACCGTCTCGGGCAGCCAGAAGACGGTGACGACGAGCGCCATCGCCACCACCGCGACCGTGTACCAGAGGCCGGCGAACGGATCGCCGGTCTTGGCGACGATGTACTGGCTGATGAAGGGCAGGAAGCCGCCGAAATAGCCCGTGCCTATGTGGTACGGCACCGACATTGAGGTGTACCGGACTCGCGCGGGGAACAGCTCGACGAGCAAAGCGGCGACGGGCCCGAAGGTCATGCCCGACAGCATGCCGATGACGACGATGGCAAGCACGATCCGCCAGGCCCGCGACAGCGGCGGCACGATCTTCTGCATCGGGTAGCCGGCGGCGGCGAGGCCGGCGTCGAGCGCCCTGGGATCGACGGCGTCGACCTGCGCGCCGCCGATCGTCACCACCGGCGCCGTCCCCGGCGGCCCTTCCGCCTTGCGGTAGCCGACGCCCTTCTTGGACAGGGCGTCGAGCACCTTGCCGCACGCGGTCGGCTGGACCTTGGCGAACGGATGATATTCGCAGTCGCTGCCGGTCACCACGACCGGGCTGCGGTCCATCGCCGCCAGCATGTCCGGGTTGGCCGCCGAGGCCATCCAGTGGAACAGGGGGAACATCAGCACCACGGTGAGGGCGTAGCCGATCACGATCGGCTTCTTGCGGCCGACCTTGTCGCTGAGCCAGCCGAACAGGATGAACCAGAACAGGCTGAACATGGCGGCGACGCCGATCATCAGCCGCGCCGCATTGTCCTCGATGCGGAGCGCGTTCTGGAGGAAATAGAGCCCCTGGAACTGGGCGGTGTACCAGATGACGGTGAGTCCGGCGGCGATCCCGAACAGGGCGACGAGGATGAGCCTGACCTTCGGCCAGGAGTCGAAGCTCTCCTTCAGGGGATTGCGCGCCGTCTCCCCCGCTTCCTTCATCGCCCGGAAGACCGGGCTCTCCTTGAGCTTCAACCGCACCCAGAGCGAGACGGCGAGGAGCAGCAGCGAGAAGACGAACGGGACGCGCCATCCCCACGCTTCCCAGGCCTTCGGATCGACGAACCAGTTGGCGGCGAGCACCACCGCGACCGACAGCAGGAAGCCGCCGATGACCCCGGCCTGGATGAAGCTGGTGTAGAAGCCGCGCCGGCCCCGCGGCGCATGCTCGGCGACGTAGATCGCCGCTCCGCCATATTCGCCGCCGAGGGCCAGGCCCTGGAGCAGCCGGCAGGCGACCAATAAAGCGGGCGCGGCCACCCCGATCGACGCGAAGGTCGGAAGCAGCCCGACCGCGGCGGTGGCGAGGCCCATCAGGGTGATGGTGACGAGGAAGGTGTATTTGCGCCCCAGCCGGTCGCCGAGCCATCCGAACAGCACCGCCCCGACCGGGCGGACCCCGAAGCCGGCGCCGAACGTCGCCAGGGTGAGAAGCAGTCCGGCCGTGGCGTTAGCCGAAGGGAAGAAGAGCTTCGCGATGACCGTCGCGAGCG
>JAXDPA010000096.1:0-10809 GCA_034668685.1 Sphingomonadales bacterium
GGCCGCCGCATCCTCTTTCCGGGCGATGCGCAGGGCGGTGACCGCAAGCCGCCGTCGACTCCTCCCAACCCTCGCTACATCGAAGCGAAGCTGCTCGCCTGCTGCAGCGCGGCCCTGCGCGCCGACGTGCTCGTGGCCGGCCACCACGGCAGCATGACCTCCTCGCGCACCGCGTTCCTGGACGCGATTGGCGCGAAGCAGTTCATCGTCTCCACGGGCCCGATGCCCTATTCCGGCACGCAGTTGCCCGACCCGGTGGTAATGGATGAGCTGGCTTCTCGGGGAACCGTCTGGCGCACCGACGCGACCGATAAGCGGATCCTCGCCCTCACCGGCGCACCGCCCGGAAACGCGTGCGAAATCAATCCCGCGAAGATCGGCCCCGACAATGACGGCAAGCCCGGCGGCTGCGACAATGTCGTGCTGGGCATCGACTCATCGGGCGTTATTGCCGTGGGCTATTATCGCGCGGCGGATTGAGGGATGCGCGGCCTCGCTTTGCTCGCTGCCGCCGCCACCCTGGCGCTCGGCCCTTCCGCCTTCGACACCTGCGCCGCGCAGGGCGGGTGCTGCCGGGTCTGCTCGGCCGGCAAGGCTTGCGGCAACAGCTGCATCGCCCGCTGGAAGACGTGCCACAAGGGCAAGGGCAAGGGCTGCGCCTGCAACGGCTGAACCTTGCGAGCGACGGCGGTGCCGCCTAGGCGGCCTCGATGCGCGTCTTCTGGGATGATCGGCAAAGGCTCCACGCGCCGGAGAAGGAGCTGCACAACGGGGCCTTCGTGCCGTTCGCCGAAAGTCCCGCCCGTGCCGACGCGCTGCTCGCGGCGCTCGGGCCGGTCGAGGCGCCGGCGGATTTCGGGGAGGCGCCGTTGTACCGCGTCCATACTCGCGCCTATCTCGATTTCCTGAAGGGTGCCTGGGCCGAATGGCGCGAGGCAGGAAGGCCGGGGGACGCGGCGGGCTACGTCTGGCCGGCGGTGCGGCGCCGGCCGCTCGCGCTCGCGCGGATCGACGCGCGGCTCGGCCTATTCTCGATCGACGCCTCCACCCCGGTCGCCGAGGGCACGTTCGAGGCGGCCTACTGGTCGGCGCAGACCGCGCTCGCCGGCCTCGAGGCGGTGCTGGCCGGTGAGCGCAACGCTTTCGCCCTCTGCCGTCCGCCCGGCCACCATTGCGGCGCCGATTACATGGGCGGCTATTGCTACCTGAACGCCGCCGCCGTCGCGGCGGAGGCGGCGCTCGCCGCCGGCCGCCGGCGGGTCGCGATCCTCGACGTCGACTATCATCACGGCAACGGCACCCAGGACATCTTCTATGGCCGGGAGGACGTCCTGTTCGTCTCGCTCCACGCCGACCCGCGCACCGATTATCCCTTCTTCTGGGGGCATGCGGACGAGACGGGCGAGGGCAAAGGGGAGGGCGCGACGCTCAACCTCCCGCTGCCCCGCGGCACGGACTGGGCAGGCTACGCGCCGGCGCTGGACTCGGCGCTGGAGCGGATCGCGGGGTTCGCGCCGGATCTACTCGTGGTCTCCTGGGGCGCCGACACGTTCAGGGACGATCCGATCAGCTTCTTCCGCCTCGAGACCGCGGATTACGCGACGATGGCGCGGCGCATCGCGTCGCTCGGCCTTCCGGCCCTGGCCGTCATGGAGGGCGGCTACGCGGTCGAAGCGCTCGGCGCCAACCTAGTGTCGTTTTTGTCAGGCTTCTGAGCGGCGGGAGGCGCCTCGGTCGAACGGGCTGCGCAGCTGCCGCACCAGGCTCGAGGCGCCCGGGTCGTATTCGTCGCCGAGGCCGAAGCGGGTCGCCTTGAGGTCCGGCTCGGGAAGTTCGTGATAGGTGCCGAACAGCCGATCCCAGACGCTGAGCACGTCGCCGTAATTGCTGTCCGTCTCCGCCCGCCGGCTCGAATGGTGGACGTGGTGCATGGCCGGCGTGACCAGGACGAGCCTGAGCCGGGCGTCGATGGCGGGGGGAAGGCGCAGATTGGCGTGGGTCCAGAGCGAGAAGCCGATCGCCACCGCCTCATAGGCGGCGAGCGTCGCCGCATCGAGCCCGAAGGCGATCGCAACGCCGGCCAGCCACGGCACCACGTAAGCGAGCTCGAGCGGGTGGTTGCGAAAGCCGGTCGAGAGGTCGAGCCGCACGTCGCCATGGTGAACGCGGTGCGCGCGCCAGAACAGCGGCACGGCGTGCGAGGCGCGGTGGGCGAGCCAGGTGGCGAGGTTGCGCAGCAGCACGGTGGCCAGGACGACGACGGCGCCGGGCAACGCGACTCGGTTGAACAGCCCGACGCCGTGGCGCGCCGCCCAGGCGGCCGGCAGGACGGTGGACAGAGGCAGCAGCAGGCCGAGACCCGCATTCGCGAGGCCGAGGGCGATGTTGCCGGGAATGCGACCGCGCGGCTCGTCCTTGCCGTCGTGCAGCGGCCGCCAGAGCTCGGCGGCGGCGAGCAGGAAGAGCAGGGCCCAGAAGACGCCGAACGCGATCCAGCCGGCCGCGCCATGGGGGAGGCCGCTCAGCACGGCACGTATTTCGGGGGAGACGAGGTTGACATGGTTTGCTGCCTCCGGGCATCTAGCGGCGCCTTCGCGGGAATGGGAGTCGCTTTGATGATCAAGATGTTACGCCTGAGTGCCGCCGCCGGCCTGTTCGTCGCGGTCGCGACCGACCCCGCCGTGGCCGGCTTCCTCCCCGCCCCTGGCCCGATGGTCGGCGCCGGCGCGCCCGCCCTTGCCGTCTTCGCGGTGGGCTATTGGCTGATCCGCCGCCGCAAGCAGGGCTGAAGCCGGCCCGCCCGGAAGCCGCCATGGCAAGACGCGCCGCGCCGCCGCTCGCGGCGCGTCTCGCCCGCCCGCGCCTGTTATTCTGGCTGGTCCTGCTGGCGGCGCTGAACGCGTTCGCCGGCCTCGCGATCCGCATCGTTCCCGAGCACGGCTTCGCCTACGCTTTGTTCGAGCTGTTCGGGATCAGCGCGATCAGCTGGGCCGCGCTTGCCGCCGTCCTGGCGCTGCTGAAGGACGCGCCGCAGGAGCCGTTGCTCCGCGGCGACCTCGGCGTCGCCGCCCTCGTCGTTCTGACGGCCTTGCTGCCGGTAGCGACGGCCAGCGCCGTCGCCCTCACCGGGCTGGCGGCCTGGATGATATTCTCGACGCGCCGCGGGTCGGCTTCGCGTCGCGCCGGCCTCATCGCGCTTGCCCTCACCGGCCCTTTGATCTGGGGGCGGCTGCTCCTCGCTGTGTTCAGCGGGCCGATGCTGGCGGCGGACACCTGGCTGGTCGGCGCGGTGACCGGTACCGGACAGGCGGCGAACATCCTCGCCCTCGCCGACGGCAGCGGCCGTCTCGGCATCGCGCCGGGCTGCTCCTCCTGGCAGGGCATGTCGCTCGCCTTGGTCTTCTGGGTGACGGTGAACCAGTGGTTTTGCGTTCCCTTCGACCGCCGGGCGGTCCTCACCTGCCTCGCCGCCCTCGCCGCGACGGTGGCGATCAACGTCTTGCGGATCGCCGCGATGGTGCGCTTTCCTGCCTACCTGGAGGAAATCCATCACGGCTGGGGCTGGCATTTGTCGATGTGGTCGACGCTGCTTGCGGTCGGCGCCATCTGCCTCTGGGGCGCCCGGCGTGAAGCCTTCCTTTAGTCTCGTCTTCGCCGCCCTGCTCGCGCTGAGCCTCGTCGGCAAGCTCGCCGCCAACACCGCGACGCCCGATGCCGATCCGGCCCTCTTCAATGCGGCCGGGGCGGCGGCGTTGCGAGCGGCGGGCTTCGCCCCCGTGGAGGAGCGACGTCCGTTCGGGACCATCCTCAGGGCGCGCAGGGGACCGTGCCGGCTCCTGCTCGGCGAATATGATCCGCACGGCACGTTCGATGCGCTGTATCGGGAGCTGGCCGCGCCGATCGGCCCGCTGCGCTTTGCCTGGCGAGGCAAAGTCTACGCCCGAGTGCCCAAGGTCCGCGCGCTCGGAGGCTTCTACCTGTGGCGGGAGCTGCGCCGCATCCGCATTCAAGCGCCGCGGGCGCCGCTCGCCGCCTGGGCCGCCAGTCCCGGCTGCGACCCGGCGAGCATCGACTGGCGGCGGCTCGCGAGCCTGCCCTCCTGAGCGCGAGCGCGCCTTTTCAGCATCTTGGCGGCCTTCGAATCATGGGTTACGCTGCCGGTATGAAAAGCCGACGCCTCCTCTTCGCCTGCCTGCTCGCGGTCGCCTGCTCGCAGCAAAGCAACGCCGGCCCGACTCCGGTCGTCCTCGCCGTCGACCGGCCGGAAACCCAGTCAACCGGCACCTTCACGCTCACCTCGCCGGACTTCGCCGCCAATGGCACGCTCGCCGACCGGTTCAGCGCCTATGACGTGAACAGCTCGCCGCCGCTCGCCTGGTCGGGCCTCCCCGCCGGCACCAAGAGCTTGGCGCTGCTGCTCGAGGATCCCGACGCGACCTCGGGCAAGCCGTTCGTCCACTGGCTGGTCGCCAACATCGATCCGGCCGCCGGCGGCCTGTCGGAAGGCTCGGTCACGCTCGGCGCCCGGGTCGGCCGCAACACCCGCGGCGACCCGACTTATTTCGGCCCCAAGCCCGGCGGGCACGATGCGCACCATTATCATTTCGAGATGTTCGCGCTCGATCGCCAGCTCGAGTTCAAGGTCGCCCCGACCCGCGACCAGCTGCTCGCCGCGATGAGCGGCCACGTCCTCGCCAAGGCGGATCTTGTCGGCCTCTACGCCCACCATTGAGGGCGGAGGGTTTGGCTGGAGCGTCACCCCGGACTTGATCCGGGGTCCACCTTCTCCAGGCTTCGTCGCAAGGGAAAGGTGGATGCCGGATCAAGTCCGGCATGACGAGGAAGGTATCAGCCATCGCAGAGCGCGCTGGGCCGAGCCCTTCACAGCTTCTCGGTCAGCTCCGGGACGATCTTGAACAGGTCGCCGACCAGGCCGAGGTCGGCGACCTGGAAGATCGGCGCTTCCTCGTCCTTGTTGATCGCGACGATCAGCTTGGAATCCTTCATCCCGGCGAGGTGTTGGATCGCGCCCGAGATGCCGATCGCAATGTAGCATTCGGGGGCGACGATCTTGCCGGTCTGGCCGACCTGATAGTCGTTGGGCGCATAGCCGGCGTCGACCGCCGCCCGGCTGGCGCCGACCGCCGCTCCGAGCTTGTCGGCGAGCGGGTCTATGTACTTGTGGAACTGCTCCGACGAGCCGAGCGCCCGCCCGCCCGAGACGATGATCTTGGCGCTGGTCAGCTCCGGCCGCTCGGACGCGGCGATCTCGGCGCCGACGAAGCTCGAGAGGCCGGAATCGCCGCCGCCGGCGAACGGCTCGACGATCCCGTTGCCGACCTTGTGATCGGCCTTCTCGAACGCGGTGCCTCGCACCGTGAGCACCTTCTTCGGGTCCGACGACTTGACGGTGGCGATGGCGTTGCCGGCGTAGATCGGCCGGACGAACGTGTCCGGCCCCTCGATTCCGATCACGTCCGATATCTGCATGACGTCGAGCATGGCGGCGACTCGTGGGGCCACGTTCTTGCCGGTCGTGGTCGAAGCGGCGACGAAATAGTCGCAATGGTCGCGCACCAGGTCGACCGCGACGGGAGCGACATTCTCGGCGAGCTGGTGGGCGTAGGCGGCGCCGTCGGCGACATGCACCCTGGTCACCCCCGCGATCTTCGCGGCGGCCTCCGCGACGGCGCCGACGCCCTCGCCGGCGACGAGCGCGTGGACCTCGCCGAGCTTCGTGGCGGCGGTGACGGCGGAGAGGGTCGCGTCCTTGAGCTGCCCCCCTTCATGCTCGACGAGTACCAGGGCGATCATCCGACGACTCCCGCGGTGCGAAGACGGTCGATCAGCTCGTCGACCGACTGGACCTTGATCCCGGCCTCCCGCTTGGACGGCTCGCGGACCGACAAAGTCTCAAGCCGCGGCGCGGTGTCGACGCCGTAATCGGCGGGGGTCTTCTGCGCGAGCGGCTTGGACTTGGCCTTCATGATGTTGGGCAGCGACGCGTAGCGCGGCTCGTTGAGTCGAAGATCGGTGGTGACGATGGCCGGCAGCTTGAGCCGCACCGTCTCGAGCCCGCCGTCGATCTCGCGGGTGACGCTGACCTGCTCGCCCTCGACCGCGACCTTGGAGGCGAAGGTGCCCTGGCCCCAGCCGAGCAAAGCGGCGAGCATCTGGCCGGTCTGATTGCTGTCGTCGTCGATCGCCTGCTTGCCGAGGACCACCATCCCCGGCTGCTCCTCCTTCGCGATCGCGGCGAGGATCTTGGCGACGGCGAGCGGCTCGACGGCATCGTCGGTCTGGACGAGGATCGCGCGGTCGGCGCCCATCGCGAGGGCGGTGCGCAGCGTCTCCTGCGCCTTGGCCGGCCCGATCGAGACGGCGACGATCTCGGTCGCGACGCCCTTCTCCTTGAGCCGGATCGCCTCCTCGATGGCGATCTCGTCGAACGGGTTCATGCTCATCTTGACGTTGGCAAGGTCGACCCCCGTGCCGTCCGCCTTGACCCGCGGCTTCACGTTGAAGTCGATCACCCGCTTGACGGGCACCAGCAGCTTCATCTCAGCTCCCTCCACCTCGATCGGCTCAATCGTGCTTCGCCTGTCGTGCTACGCGCTCGGCGAAGCCGGCGAAAGCCTTGCTGGTCGCCGCCGACATGGCGTCGGCCAGAGTCGCGCCCGACGCGGTCATCGCGCCTTCCGTGATTCGCCCGGATTCCCGGTCCGAGACGATCAGCGGGCGCTCCTTGCCGGCGTCGAAGCGGCGATAGGTGAAGATGAGCTCGAGCCGCGCCCTACCGGCCAAAAGCATGCCGACCAAGCCGTAAGGGTTCGAGGGTCCCGGCGGGATCACTCCAACCACGTCGGACACGAACAGCTCGGCGTGGCAGGCGCCCGGGCTGGCAAAGATCGGCCCTTTCGCCTTGGTGAGCGCGTCCTTGGTGATCCCTTGCGCCTCGCGCACGATTGTCACGTCGACTCCGGCCGGGAAAAGCGTCCGCAGCTCCGCGTCGGAAAGGGCGAGCGCCCGGGTCACCGGATTATATTGATAGGCGCTGGTGGTCGGATCGTCCGGATTGGCGATGGGGCCTTTTACTTTGATCATGAAGTTGGGCTTGAACGGCCGCGGCTTCGCGCCCGTGACATGGAGGGTGCAGCTCTCCGTCGCCGCCGACGCCGGCGCGGCGCACGCGGCGGCGGCGAGGCCGAACGCGAGGTTCAGCGCCAGCCGCTTCAAGCCGCGTCCTTGACCGCCGCCACGATCTTCTGGGCGGCGTCGCCGAGGTCGTTGGCGGGGACGATGGCGAGGCCGCTGTCGGCGAGGATGCGCTTGCCCTCCTCGACGTTGGTCCCCTCCAGCCGCACCACCAGGGGCACCTTCAGGTCCACCTCCTTGGCCGCCGCGACGATTCCGTCGGCGATGATGTCGCAGCGCATGATGCCACCGAAGATGTTGACCAGGATGCCCTTCACCGCCGGGTCGGAGAGGATGATCTTGAACGCGGCCGTCACCTTCTCCTTCGACGCGCCGCCGCCCACGTCGAGGAAGTTGGCCGGCTCGGCGCCGTTCAGCTTGATGATGTCCATCGTCGCCATGGCGAGCCCGGCGCCGTTCACCATGCAGCCGATATTGCCGTCCAGCTTGACGTAGGCGAGGTCGTATTTCGACGCCTCGACCTCCATCGGGTCCTCCTCGGTCTCGTCGCGCAGCGCCTCGACATCGGGATGGCGGTAGAGGGCGTTGGAATCGAAGCTCATCTTGGCGTCGAGGACGAGCAGCCGGCCGTCCTCGGTCTCGACCAGCGGATTGATCTCCAGCATCGCGCAATCGTAGGCGAGGAAGGCGTCGTAGAGCTGCTTCGCGAGCGTTTGCGCCTGCTTGTCGAGCTCGCCTTTGAGCTTCAGCGCGTGCGACAGCGCGCGGCCGTGGTGCGGCATGAAGCCCTGCGCCGGATCGATAATGATCGTGGTGATCCGCTCCGGAGTCTCGTGAGCGACCGCCTCGATATCCATGCCGCCCTCGGTCGAGGCGACCATGGCGATGCGGCCGGAGCCACGGTCGACCAGCAGGGCGAGATAATATTCCTTCGCGATGTCGACTCCGTCGGTGATGTAGAGACGGTTGACCTGCTTGCCCGCCTCGCCGGTCTGGACGGTGACCAGGGTCTTGCCCAGCATCTCCCCGGCATTGGCGCGGACCTCGTCGATCGACCTCGCCAGCCGGACTCCGCCCTTGGCGTCGGGCCCGAGCTCCTTGAATCGACCCTTGCCGCGGCCGCCGGCGTGGATCTGCGCCTTGACGATCCAGAGCGGCCCGGGAAGTTTCCCGGCCGCCTCGACCGCCTCCTCGACCGACAGCGCTGGATAGCCGGCGGGAACCGGGATGCCCTGTTCGGCGAGCAGGTCCTTGGCCTGATATTCGTGGACGTTCATGGGCCGGCCTTAAGCACAGGCGGTTTGCGAATCCAAGCTTGGCTGGTCCTCCCTGTCGGCGAAGCCGATGGGGAGGGGGACCGCACGAAGTGCGTGGAGGGGCTTTGCTGACTCAGATAACCCCTCCTCCGAGCGTCGAACCTGGACTCCCCTCCCTGCAAGGGAGGGGAATCTAGGCCTCCGCCGCCGCCATCACCTTGCGCCGGTCGAACAGGCCGAGCCGCTCGGCGAAGAATCGCTCGATCACCGGCGCCTCGAGCCCGAACAAGCCCTCGATCGCGCGGCAGCCGCCGCCGCGCAGCAGCAGGCGGTCGAAGGCGCGATAGGCTTCGCGGCGCCTCCACGAGGCGACCGCCGACTCCTCGAACAGGTCGTGGAGGGCGCCGCCGCTGAAATCCCGCTGGCGGGTCAGCAGCAAGGCGGTGCGGACCGCGTCGGGAAGCGGGGAGCCGGTGGTCGGGAAGAAGAAGCCGCCCCTTTTGCCGAGCTTGGCGACCCGCGCGCCGCCGATCCGGTAATAAGCCTCGAAATCGCCGCCGAGCGCGACCGGCAGCGACGCGCGGTCTTCGGCGGCCGCCTCGGCCCCCGACCAGCCGCGCAGGCTCACATAGTCGTCGAGGCGTGTGCCGCCCTCGCGCGGGTTCGCCTCGGGCGCGGCGGCGTAGCGGACATGCTCCAGAGCCAGCCGGGTCTCGCTCAGCGGCAGGCAGGTGAAGAAGGCGCAACCCGCGCCCTGCGGCACATTGGTGTCGAGCAGGACCGGCAGGTCGACACGGTGGGGCGCCGCGAAGTCGTAAATGCGGGCGGTGGAATGGCGCCAGCCGAGATCGAGCGTGGTCTGGTGCGCCCAGGAGCGGGCGTCGATCGCGCCGGTGCCGGCGACCGTCTCGCCGCCGTGGAGCAGCAGGCTGGTGTCGCGGACGGCGACGATGCGGCGCTCCGCCCAGCGCCGCTCCGCCGGCAGCGCCTCGGCCAGCGCCGCGTCGACCTTCTCCGGTGACAAAGCGTGACAGCGCAATTTCACCCGGCGGCTCCGCCCCGGCATGGCCACGTAGAAGCCGTCCCAGCTGTCCGCCAGGAGCGGCTCGATGAACGCCCGCTCTTCGTCGTCCAGGGCGGCGTCGAGCAGGAGCAGCGGCCGGCCGCCGCCGAAGCGCGGCTCCTCGCCCACCAGCAGCGTCGGCACTTCGGGCCGCAATCGCGCCATGGCGAGCGCCGCGAGGCTGGCGGACAGGCCGCCGCCCGCGATCAGCAGTCCGTGATTCTTCGGGCGCGCCATCGCGCGCGGGTCTACCCTCGCGAGAGCCGCAAGGCCAAGGGCCGGGCGGCCGGAGCGCGCGCAAGCCCCGTTATGGCACTGTTACGCCACCTTTTCGTAACGCCGCCGGAACTCTGCTGCCGTTGCGCGCTTGTAGCGGCAAACCTGCCGGAGGACCGCTCCCGTGAAGCCCTGGACCCTGCTCGCCGCCGCCGCCTGCGTGCTACCCGCTCTCGCCACCCGCGCGGCCGCACAAGAGAAGACCGATTCCTACATGGATCGGCCCAACAGCCTCACGGTCGGCGTCGGCGGCGCCTACCTTCCCTCCTACGAGGGTTCCGACGATTATCAGTGGGTTCCTATAGGCCTCGCGCTCGGCAAGGTCGGCGGCTTCGGTTTCGCCACCCGCGGCACCACCTTGACGCTCGACCTCATCCGGGACGCGCCCGGCGCGCCCGTCACTTTCGAATTCGGCCCCGCCGCCAACCTCCGGCTCGACCGGTCGAGCCACGTCAAGGACCCTCAGGTGCGGGCGCTCGGCAAAATCGACCGCGCGGTGGAGGTCGGCGCCTATGCGGGCGTCGCCAAGAACCGGCTGCTCGACCCCTATGACAGCCTGGCGCTGCGAGTCACCTGGCTGCACGACGTCACCGGGACCCACGGTAGTTCGATCTTGAGCCCGTCGGTCGAATATTCGACGCCGCTGAGCCCGAAGACCTACCTCTTGCTCTCCGCGTCGGCCGATCATGTCGGCCGCGGCTACGCCCAGACCTATTTCAGCATCACGCCGACGGGGGCGGTGCGGAGTGGGCTTCCGGTCTTCAACGCCTCGTCAGGGTGGAAGAACGTGCGGCTCAGCCTGTTCCTCGCCCAGGCGCTGACCGGCGATTTGCGCCGGCCCCGCCTCAGCCTGTTCGCGGGGGTCAGCTATTCGCGGCTGCTGAACGACTTCCGGCGCAGCCCGATCGTGTCGGTCGCCGGCAGCCCCAACCAGTATCTCGCCGCGGCCATCGACTATCTCTACACCAACCGCCCCGGTTGGGGGGCACCGGCGATTGGCAAGACGGTTGTCAGCAGCTCGATGATCGACCGCGTGGCCGTCAGGCTCGGCCGCGCGCT
>JAXDPA010000097.1:0-29120 GCA_034668685.1 Sphingomonadales bacterium
CATCTCGGCCGCCTCCTTCCAGGAGACCACCCGGGTGCTGACCGAGGCTTCGGTGCAGGGCAAGATCGACACCTTGGACGGCCTCAAGGAGAATGTCATCGTCGGCCGCCTGATCCCTGCGGGCACCGGCGCCGGCATGAACCGGATGCGCATCGCTGCCTCGAGCCGCGACGCGGCGCTCCGCGCGCAGCACCGGCGCCTCCAGGAGGCCCTCTCGGCGCCGACCAGCGCCGCGGAGGAGCATGAAGCCGAGCTCGCCCAGGGGCCCGAAGCCGCGATCGGCGACGATCCGCTGGCGGCGGTGGCTCCGGAGGGCCACGGCACCGACGCCGACGCGGGCGAGTATCTGCAGGATTGAGCCTGCCATTACGTTGGAAACGAGCGCCCCGCCGGCTACCTCCGGTGGGGCGTTTGCTTTCGGGAGGCAGGCATGGAGCTGAAGATCGCGATCACCTTGCTGCTGGTCGCGGCTTTGGTGCTGCCGGCGCTGTTCGTGATCCGGCGGCGGCTGGGGCGGCGGGACGACTGACCTCCCCCTCCCTGGAAGGGAGGGGAATGAGGGGTGGGTACGGCGAGCCGTACTTTGGTGCCGCGGGGAAAGGGTTCGCTGCGCTCGCGACCCACCCCCGGCCGCTCCCTTTCAGGGAGGGGGTTAGAACGCCGAGCCGGTCAGCTGCACATCGGCATGTGTCCAGGCGGCCCTGACCCCGCCTTCGACATCGCCGGGGTAAGTGTGACGCGCCGCGACGACCGCCTGCAGGCCGTGCAGCGCCCAGCCATTCTTCGGATGGCGCTTCAGATCCTCGCGGTAGACCGCCTCGGCCTCGGCGGGCTGCCCGGCCGCGAGGAGGGCGGCGCCGAGCAGGTGGCGGGCGGGGAAGAATTCGTCCTCCGGCTCGTCATAGGCGAGCTTGTCCTCGAGCCCGACGGCCCGGCGGAGGAGGGCGATCGCCGCTTTCTTGTCCCCCCGCGCCGAGGCGATCCGCGCCTTCGCCCGCAACGCGCCGATTTCGTACAGCGCCCGCGCCTTATTCTGGCCCTGCGTCGCTGCGGCCGGAGTCTCGGCGATCAGCCGGTCGAGCGCGGCGACCGCCGATTCCGCCTCCGGCACCCGGCCCCTGGCCGCCAGCGCCGTCGCCCGCGCCTGCAGCCAGGCGGCGGTGAGGCCGGCAAGCCTGGGGTTCGGGGCGGGCTCGGCGATTATCTCGTCCCACATCCCGAAGCGGACCATGCCGTCGTAGAGATAGCCGACCGACCAATCGAGGCCCGGCATCGAGAGCATCATCGCCTCCGGCACCGCGCCTTTCGCCTTGCGGAGCGCCTCGATCGTCTCCGCCTTCCGCCCTTCCATCGCCGCCGAAAAGGCGAGGAACTGGTAATTGTGGATGAGATACATCGGATAATAATCGGGCGGGGCGGTGAGGCTGAGGTAGGCGAGGTCGGCCGCCGCGCCCTTGCGGTTCGCCTCCGCCGCCTCCTCGTAGCGGCCGACCCGCTGCATGATGTGGGCGGGCATATGCTCGAGATGGCCGGCGGCGGGCATCATGCCGGTCAGCATTTCGGCGGACGCGACCGCCTGCTCGGGATGCGGCGAGGCTTCGACGGCGTGGATCCAGTAATGGTTGGCGCCCGGGTGCCTGGGGTCCTTCGTCAGCACCGCCCGGAGCGCCGCGAGGATGTCGGGCGTCCCCGGCCCGGGCGTGCCGTCTGGGTTCCACAGCTTCCACGGGTTCGTGTTCATCAGCGACTCGGCGTAGAGCGTCCGGACGTCCATATCGTCCGGGAAGCGATCTGCGACGCCGCGCATCCCCTCGACATAGGCCTTGAGCGGGGCGGCGCTGTTCGAAGGATCGAGCGGCGCGGGGCCGAGGAAGCGTTTCGCCAGCGCCTCGATCAGCGCCTGCTCGACCGGGGCGGCGGCCGGCGCGGCGGCGCGGGCTTTGGCGATCGCCTCCCAGCCGGCTTTGGCGCGCGCCTCGGCCATCATCGGCATGTTGTAATTGGGGCCGAGGGTGAGCGCGACGCCCCACCAGCAGGAGGCGCAGGAGGGGTCGATCTCGGCCGCCCGGGCGAAGGATCGGGTCGCCTCGTCATGGTTGAAGGCCCAGACGAAGCGCATCCCCTGGTCGAAATAACGCTGCGCCTCGGGCGATTTGGTCGTCACAGCGCGGTGGAAGCCGCCGAGTCCCTCGTAGAGCCGCGCGCCCTTCGCCCAGTCGGCGAGGGTCTGCGGCGGGGCCGGTGCATGATCGTCATGCTGAGCCGCCGCGGGCGAGGCGGCGGCGAGGAGAGCGAAGGCGAGAAAGCGGGCTGGCTGACGCATGTCGGCGGCCCCCCTGGCCGCGCCGCCACTTTACCGCCGGCGGCGCGGACGCTCAACGCCCTTCCTCCCCTGCCTTCCAGGGAGGGGAGCCCTGCTTTTGGCTTTCGCGGGCAAAGCCGCTATCCGGGCGCGGCGATGGACGTGACGGGCCTCAGGATCTGCCTCTTCACGGGCAATTACAATTACACGCGGGACGGGGCCAACCAGGCCCTCAACCGGCTGGTCGCCTATCTGCTGAAGAAGGGCGCGGCGGTGCGCATCTATTCGCCGACCGTCGAAGAGCCCGCTTTCCCCCCGAACGGGGAGGTCGTCGACATACCCTCGCTGCCGGTGCCCGGCCGGTCCGAATACCGGATGCCGGTCGCCCTGCCCGCGCGCGCGCGCCGCGACATCGAGGCCTTCCGCCCGAACATCTTCCACGTCGCCAGCCCCGATCTGCTCGGCCACCGGGCGGTGACCTTCGCCCACCGGCTCGATCTGCCGGTCGTCGCCTCCGTCCACACCCGCTTCGAGACCTATCCGCGCTATTACGGCCTCGCCTTCCTCGAACCCCTCGTGCTGGCGGCGCTGCGCCGCTTCTACCGGCGCTGCGACGCCATCTACGCCCCTTCCGAGTCGATGGCGCAGCTGCTTCGCGACCAGCGCATGAACTACAATGTCGGCATCTGGAGCCGCGGCATCGACGGCGAGATCTTCGATCCAGCCCGCCGCGACCTCGCCTGGCGGCGGGCGCTGGGGGTCGAGGACGAGGTGCCGGCGATCGGCTTCGTCGGCCGCCTGGTCATGGAGAAGGGCCTCGACGTCTTTTCCGATGCGATCGACGCTCTCGAGCGGCGGGGTGTGCGTCACAAGGTGGTGGTGGTCGGCGACGGACCGGCGCGGGACTGGTTCGAGCGGCGGCTGCCCGAGGCGGTGTTCGCCGGCTTCCAGGGCGGCGGCGACCTCGGCCGGGCGATGGCCTCGCTCGACATGCTGTTCAATCCCTCGGTGACCGAGACGTTCGGCAACGTCACCCTCGAGGCGATGGCGGCGGCCCTGCCGGTGGTCGCGGCGGTCGCCACCGGCAGCGAGAGCCTGGTGACCGACGGCGTCACCGGCCGGCTGATCCGCCCGGGAGCGGTCGAAGCCTTTGCCGAGGCGCTGGCTTTTTACTGCGGCGACGAATCGGCGAGGCGGGCGGCGGGCAAAGCGGGTCGCCGGGTCAGCGAACGCTACGGCTGGGACGAGGTCAACCAGGCGCTGGTCGATTCCTATTGCCGAGTCGTCCGCCTGCACGGTTCCTGGACCCGCCTGCCGGCCTCCAGCCCGGTGCCGTGAAGCTAGGGTTTGGACCCTGACCATCCTGTCACTTGATTAGTACGCCGGCGGAACTTAACATGCCTAAGCACGTTGGTTCGTGCGTTGGGCTCCAATGGTCACGCGGGGCTCCCACGGACGCCTCAGCCGCACAAGCTGGGGCGTCCTTTTGTGAACAACAGAGGGGAAAGACATGAAGCTCATCCTGACAGCCGCGGCCGCCGCGACCCTGCTGACGCTCGGCGCCTGCAACAAGCACACCGACGCCGGCGACAACGTCGTCGCCAATGCCGACAACGCCGCCGACAACCTCGAGGCGGTCGCCGACAACACCAGCAACGATAACGCCGCCGCGGCGCTCGACAACAAGGCCGACGCCACCCGCGCCGCCGGCGAGAACAAGGCCGACGCGGTCGACAACGCCGTCGAGAACGGCACGAAGAACAAGTAAGCTTTACGCCCCCTCGGGGACATCAGGCGCACCGGAGCGGCCGCTCCGGTGCGCCTTTTGCGTGAGGCTTTCAGGTGAGGGCTTCTATTAACCCCTCGAACAGCCGCCGCCCGTCGGTGCGGCCGTGGGCGGGTTCGATCATCCGCTCCGGGTGGGGCATCATTCCAAGCACGTTGCCGGCTTCGTTCAGGATGCCGGCGATGTCCCTCGCCGAGCCGTTGCACGCGCCCGCGTAGCGAAAGGCGACCCGCCCCTCGCCTTCCAGCCGGTCGAGCGTCTGCGCGTCGGCCTGGTAGTTGCCGTCGTGATGGGCGACCGGGATGACGATCTCTTCCCCCGCCTCGTAGCGGCTGGTGAAGACGGACTGGCTGTTCTCGACCTTCAGCGACATGTCCCGACAGACGAAGCGGATCCCCGCATTGCGCATCAGCGCTCCGGGAAGGAGGCGCGCCTCGGTGAGGATCTGGAAGCCGTTGCAGACGCCCAGCACCGCGACCCCGCGCTCGGCTGCCGCCTTGACCGCCCGCATCACCGGCGAATTGGCCGCCATGGCGCCGGAACGCAGATAGTCGCCGTAGGAGAAGCCCGCGGGGACGGCGATCAGGTCGAGGCCCTCCGGCAGCTCCGTCTCGCGGTGCCAGACCATCGCCGGCGCCCTGCCCGAAACCTGCTCCAACGCCACCGCCATGTCCCGGTCGCAGTTCGAGCCGGGAAACACGATCACGGCGCTGTTCAAGCCGCCGCCTCCCGTTCGATCCGGTAATTCTCGATCACCGTGTTGGCGAGGAGCTTGCGGCACATCGCCTCGACCGCCTCGTCGGTCACGCCGTCGGCGAGATCGAGCTCGATCAGCTTGCCGGCGCGGACGTCGTTGACGCCTTCGAAGCCGAGCCCTTCGAGCGCGTGGTGGATGGCCTTGCCCTGCGGGTCGAGCACGCCGTTCTTCAGGGTGACGTAGACTCGGGTCTTCATCCCCGCCCCCTATGCGGGGGCCGGCGCGGCGGCAAGGCCGATCTCCCTGGGCGCGGCCAGCAGCCTGGAAAGGAAGAAGCCGAAGGCGATCTGCCAGGGCAGATAGAGGGTCAGGAGCAGGCTGTAGCGCTCCAGCGCGGTACCGGAGAAGACATCCATCTGAGCGACGCCGAAGCCTCCCAGCAGGGCGAGGACGACAATGCCCAAGGCCATCATCCCCGCCTGCCGGAAGGTCGTGAGGGCGAGCATGGGAAGCACCGCGAGAGAGAGGGCGGCCCCGATCGAGCCGCCGATCGCGCCGGGAAAGATGCCCGAGCTGCGCCAGTTCGTGCTCTCGATCGCGCCAACCACGGCGAGATAATGAAACGCAGGCAGCAACAGGAGGAGATAGAGGGCAAGGCGCCACGACCTCCTGCGGGTGGCCAGCAGCGGAAGGCCGAACAGGGGGATGGCCAGTTCCAGCAGCGCGAGCACGTCGTCCCCACCAATGGCGCGGATGCAGGCGGCGACGACCGCCACGTAGAGGAAAGCCCCCAACAGGAATAGCGGGAACGTCGCGCGCCAGCCGCCGGTCATCGTCTGCCCCCCCAAGCCGTCCCCGACGCCTTATCCGCCCGCCGGCGGTCGCTGGCAACGCCTCGGCGCGAAAACGCAGAAATGTTCACTGCCTGTTTACCGCCTTTTGCGAAGCTCCCCCGATCGCAAGCGGGAGCGACCCAATGACGGGTCTGGCATTGATGCTTTTCATCGGGCTGTTCGCCTTCGGCGCGCAGTATTTCGGCTGGTCCGATCCGCGCGGCTCGATCCAGCTCAGCCTGTTCGCCTCGTTCGTCTTCGGCATCATCTGCGGCTACCGCACCAAGGGCTGAGCGGCCGCACGCGCTTGTGGGGGGGGGCCTTCCCCCCTATCTCCCTGTCATGTCCGAGACCCTCGACATCGACCTGACCGCCGCCGCCGCCGCCCGAGTCGCGGCGATCGCGGCGCGCCAGGGCAAGGCGCCGATCCTGCGTTTGAGCGTCGAGGGCGGCGGCTGCGCCGGCTTCTCCTACCGCTTCGGCCTCGCCGAAGAGATCGAGGCGGACGATCTCGCCGTCGAGCGGGACGGGGTCACCCTCGCCGTCGACTCGATGACGCTCGACCTGGTGCGGGGCGGCATTGTCGACTTCGTCGACACTCTCGGCGGCGCCCATTTCGAGGTCAGGAACCCCAACGCCCAGTCCGGTTGCGGCTGCGGCTCCAGCTTCTCGGTCTGACCGCTCAGCCTTCCCGCGGGCTGTGCGTCGCTCGGAACAGGATCGCCTCGAGGAGCAGGAACGCGCCGACCGCCGCCGCGGCGCCGGCGGGACCGGCCATCTCGCCTCCGAACCGCGCCGCCACATAAACCAGAACGAGCAAAGTGAGCGCCATGCCGGGCGCCCCGAGGGCGCGCAGGGCGGCACCGCGGTGGTAGCCCAGCCAGAAAGCGTAGCGCGACAGGATCCAGACGACGGTCGTCGCCTCGACCGCGCGGATCGCCTCCCCGGGACTGTAGACGGCCAGGCCGAACAGGGCGGCGGCGAACACGACGCTCTGCTCGAGCGTGTTCTGCAGATAGCGCAGATTGACGTCGAGGCGCCGGGTCCGGTGCCCCGCGAGCGGATCGAAGGCCGGCGACTGCAGCCGCTCGTGCGCCACCGCCTCAACCCCCGCGACGAGGCAGAACAGGATGGCGACGCAGACGCATTTGAGCGCGAAGACCATCCGCGCGCCGAGCGCCTCCATCCCCGCCGGCACCGGCCCGTAGCGGCGGACGGCGAACCACAGCAAGGCGGCGACCGCGAATGAGGCGGCGATGGCCGCCATGCCGGTGCGGCGCTGGCGGCGCCAGTCTTGTGGGACTGGAGAAAACGAGTCCGTCACGGCTCCACCCCATGACCCCCAGGGCAGCTTTGCCATTCGAGCATTGGGGCCGCGCCTTGCATCAGTAGTAAACGAAGTGGCCGCGGCCGGCGAGTTGCTGGATCAGGTCAAATTCGTCGCGGTTGTTCGTCAACACCGACAGTCCCGCCTTGGCGGCGCTGAGATAGATGAGCGCATCGTTTACGCATTCCTTGCGCTGGTGGCGCTGAAAGCCCTGGAGCCTTGCCAGCGTGCCCGCAATGAGACCCGCTTCGGACCAGACCTCCTCATCGGGGAGCAACAGCCGGTGCTCGGGAATGGTGCGGATCAGCTCGAAATAATGATCTCTCTTCGCGCGCCAGCGCGGGTGCTTCGGATCGTCATTGCCAATCCCGGTCGTCAGCTCCGCCACGCAGACGGAAGAATGGAAGGATATGCAGTCGTCGACGAGAGTCTGCGCATCCGCGGGAAGCTTGGCCCCCGCCTCGTGGATGTAAACGCAGGTATCGAGCAGCAAACGGGCGCGCCCCGTCCCTGCCACGGCCGCGGCCGACACGAGAGCGTCGGGCGAGCGCGTGGAAAGCTGCGTCAGGCGCTTCTCGGGTTTGATTCGCCTGGCAAGCGCGGTCGGATCAATAGTCAAGTTCGGCGTCCTCGCCGAGCGCCCCCCTCGTCCTTCTCAGGAAGGCGACGACCGGATCGGGCTCGGCCAGCATCGACAATGCAACAATGCCGAGGTCGGTTGGGGAGGTCAGGCCGCTCTCTCGCTTTGCCGCCTCGACCAGTCCCTTAGGCGCACGAAAGCTAAGGTGCTCCGACGCTTCTCCCTCGAGCAGTCCGGCACGCTTCGCCGCCTGAACCGACGTGAACCGGCCGGTCGAAACACCGCGGGCGATGCCACCAGCGCGACGGCGCTTCCCCCCCGGCGTGGTAGAGCCCTGCTCCTCGATCTTCGCCATCACGGGTACTCCCAGTCGTTGTGTGCAAAATAAGCCGGATTCGCACACAATCAAGTCCGCCTCGCCCCAGCGACGCGGGCCCGTGACGCGGCCGGAAGCAGCCGCTAAGCCGGTGCGCGATGAAGATCGTCACCTACAATCTGAACGGCATTCGAGCGCGGCTGCCGCGGCTCGTCGAGTATCTCCAGGAGGAGAAGCCCGACGCGGTCTGCCTGCAGGAGATCAAGTGCGCCGACGAGGTGTTCCCGATCGAGGACGTGCGCGCCGCCGGCTATGACGGGGCGTGGCACGGCCAGAAGGGGTTCAACGGAGTCGCCATCCTGACGCCCGCCGACCGCCCGAAGCCCGAGGTGCGGCGCGTCGGCCTGCCCGGCGACCCTGACGACACGCACAGCCGCTACATCGAGGCCGAGGTGGCGGGGGTGGTGATCGGCTCGATCTACCTGCCCAACGGCAATCCGGTCGGCACCGAGAAGTTCGCCTACAAGCTCGCCTGGATGGACCGCCTTCGCGCCCACGCGCTGGAGCTGCTCGCCGAGGAGAAGCCGACGGTGCTCGCCGGCGACTGGAACGTCATCCCGACCGACCATCCCGACGACGTCTTCTCGGCCCGCGCCATGGCCCACGACGCGCTGATGCACCCCGAGAGCCGAGCCGCCTTCCGGACCATCCTCCACCAGGGCTGGACCGACGCGATCCGCGCCCGCCATCCCGACGGGCCGGTCTACACCTTCTGGGACTATACGGCGGGCTGCTGGCAGCGCGACGCGGGCTTCAGGATCGACCACCTGCTGCTCAGCCCGCAGGCCGCCGACCGGCTGCTCGATGCCGGAGTCGACAAGGCGTATCGGGGCCGCGAGAAGGCCTCGGACCACGCCCCGACCTGGGTCCAGCTCGAAGAGTGACCGGCTCCGGCTTCACGGTCCTCGATTGGGCGGTGGTCGGCGGCTACGCGGCCCTCCTCGCCCTCGCCGGCTATCTCGCCACCCGCCGCCAGAGCGACGCCGAGGACTATTTCCTCGCCGGGCACCGGGTGCCGGTCTGGCTGCTCGCCATCTCGATCCTGTCGACCACCCAGTCCGCCGCGACCTTCCTCGGGGCGCCGGACTTCTCCTATCGCGGCGACTACACCTACCTGACCGGCGCGCTCGGCGCGGTGCTCGCCGCCTTCTTCGTGGCGAAGCTGCTCATCCCGCGCTTCTACGCGCTCGGAGTGACCACCGCCTACGAGCTGCTGCGCCACCGCTACGACGCGAGGGCGATGCGGGCGGCGGGCGGCATGTACCTGGTCGGCCGAGTCTTCGCGAGCGGGGCGCGCCTCTACCTCGCCGCCATCGCCGTCTCGATGATCGTCTTCGCCGACATCACGCCGCTCGACATCCTCGTCTCCTCGATGATCCTCGTCGTCTTCGGCCTCGTCTTCACCTCGCTCGGCGGGCTTCGGGCGGTGATCTGGAGCGACCTCGTCCAGGTCGCCCTCTACGTCGGCGCGGCGCTGATGGTCGTCGTCCTGCTCTGGTGGCGGATCCCGGCGACGACCGGCGAGATGGTCCAGGCGCTCGCCTTCCCGCCGTCGGGCGCCAGCAAGCTCCGCCTCGTCGACTTCTCGCTCTCCCCCGCCGCGCCCTTCTCGCTCCTCGCCATCGTCACCGGCGTGACCCTGCTCAACTTCGGCAACCAGGGGCTCGACCAGGACAATACCCAGCGCCTGCTCGCCTGCCGCGACGCGAAGGAGGGCAGCCGCGCGCTCTACGCCGCCGCCCTGATCGGCCTTCCGGTGATCCTACTCTTCCTGGTGATCGGCTCCCTCCTCTACCTGTTCTACGACCGGCCGGACGTGATGGGCCACGCCGCCGCCGGAGCGGCCGCCGGCGGCTTCCACGGCGAGAAGATCACCATCTTCATGCACTTCATCCTCAATGAGCTGCCGCCGGGCCTGAGGGGCCTCGCCGCGGTCGGCGTGCTCGCCGCGGCGGCGCTCAACTCGGAGCTGATCTCGATGTCCTCGGTGCTGGTCGAGGACTTCTACCGGCCGTGGGTGGAGCGCCGCCGCGAGCTGCCCGAGCGCCATTTCGTCCAGGCGGGGCGGATCGCCACGGTTGTGATGGCGCTGGCTCTGCTCGCCATGTCCTTCCTCTGCTACTTCTGGCAGCGCTACACCGCGACGCCGCTCCTCACCTTCGCTTTGGCGGTGATGAGCTTCGCCTATTCGGGGCTGCTCGGGGTTTACTTCACCGCTCTGTTCACCCGGCGCGGCAACTCGGCGAGCGTGATCGCGGCGCTCGCCACCGGCTTCCTCGCCATCACGCTTCAGCAGCCCTATGTCGTCGACACGCTCGGCCTGCCCGCCGCCTGGAAGGTCCTGGCTTTCCCCTACCAGCTCTGCATCGGCACCGCCGTCGCCTTCCTCACCTGCGTGGCGGGGCGGCCCAGGCCCGCTACCGGGCCCTCTCGATCGCTTCCATGACGATTCGGCGGGCGTCGCCGGCGTCGCCCCAATGGCCGATGCGCACCCACTTGGTCTCCTCCAGATCCTTGTAATGCTTGAAGAAGTGCTCGATCTGCTGGAGCACGATGCTGGGCAAATCGCCGCGCTCGCCGACGTCGCGATAATAAGGGAAGGTGGTGTCGAGCGGCACGGTGACGAGCTTCTCGTCGCCGCCCGATTCGTCCTCGAGGTGAAGGACGCCGATCGGCCGCGCCCGGACGACGCAGCCCGGGATAAAGGGCGAGCGGGCGATGACCAGGGCGTCGAGCGGATCGCCGTCCGGCGACAAAGTGTGGGGCACGAAGCCGTAATTGGCCGGGTAGCGCATCGGCGTGTGGAGGATTCGGTCCACGAAAAGGGCGCCCGAGGCCTTGTCGAACTCATACTTCACCGGCTCGCCGCCGACCGGCACCTCGATGATGACGTTGAGGCTCTCGGGCGGATCGTCGCCGGCCGGGATGAGGTCGATGTTCATGCTAAGCCTTTCTCAACCCGCCTCGGCGATAACGCAGGCTTCGGAACGGAGGAGCCGAGGATGGCGCACCGGCTGCGGTCGAAGGTGAAGGCGGCGGAGGCGGGCGAGACGCTCGCTCCGGCGTCGCTGGTCGAATGCCGGCGCGATCTCCACGCGCCGCCGCTGCCGACCCCGCTCGAGCGCCGCCAGGCCGCGCAACGGGCCGCGGAACGGCACCAGGGCGTGATCGAGCGCGCCGCCATCGTGTTCCGCGGCAAGCCCGCGCTCGTCCAGGTCGTCAACGTCTCCAAGGGGGGCCTCACCATCGAGAGCGCCCTGACCCCGGCGCCGGCCGAGACGATCGGAGTCGCCCTCGCCGGCGAGCCGCCGCGCTCGGCGACGGTGAGATGGGTACGCAAGGGCCGGATCGGCCTCGCCTTCCAGCTGGTCTGAAGGCTCCCCTGTTCCGCCGTCCGCCAAAGCAGGTTAGGACGAAGGCCACGCGCCCGTAGCTCAGTTGGACAGAGCACGAGCCTTCTAAGCTTGGGGTCGCAGGTTCGAATCCTGCCGGGCGCGCCAGCTTCCATCATCGGGGCCCCGCCGCCTCCGGCTCGATCGCGCTGACGTGGTTCAAGGCAATGACCCAGCGCCCGTCCACCTTGCGTAGCAAGCGGGTGTTGATTCCCTCCTGCGGCTTGCCGCCGCCTTCGAGGCGGTAGCGGCTGACGAGCTGCGCGGCGTCGGGGGCGAGGAGCTGGATCCGCACGTCCCGGAAATGGAGGCGGCCGCGGCGGGCCGGATCGCCGCCATAATCGCGCTCATAATGGTCGAGCGTGCCCTGCCAGCCCTGCTGGAACCGGCCCTTCGAGACGAACACCACGTCCGGCTTCTTGAAGGCGGCCATATAGCCCTTGAAGTCGCCGCGGTTCCAGGCGGCCTCCATGTCGGTGACGACCTGGCGGATCGCCGCTTTCTCGGCGGCCGGATCGACGCGGGGCGCCGGCTGGACGCGGCAGCAGCCGGCCGCAAATGCGAACAAAGCCAGCCCGAACAATTGCTTAGCAAGCGCCCGGCTCAGCTTTCGTTCAGCTTTTCTGGTGCGTTGTAAGAGCGCCGCAGGGCGACGGATGGTTGAACGCCCGCCCGCCTCGTGCGTTTGGTTAAGCAAGCGGGTCAAAAGACAGGAGTATTTGTCATGACGAGCGTTTTCAAGAAGACGGCCTTGGGCCTCGCCGCGGTTTCGACGCTGGCGATGGCCGCGAGCCCGGCGGACGCGCAATACCGGCGCTACCGCCACCACGGCGATGACGCCGGCATCGCGATCGGCGCCGGCATTCTCGGCCTCGGTATCGGCGCGGCGATCGCGTCGAGCAACCGCGGCTATTACGGCTACAACAGCGGCTATTACGATCCCTATTACAGCGGCTACGGCTACGGCTACGCGCCGTCGTACGGCGGCTATTATGGACAGGGCTATGATGACGGCTACCGTCGTCATTGCGCCACCCGCCGCCAGTGGGATCCCTATTACGGCCGCTGGGTCCGCGTCCGCTACTGCTGACGCGCGTGAAGGGACAGTCACTGTGACTGCCCCCCTTTTCACCGCGTGAATCTCTCCCCGGCTTCGGCCTTGGCGACCAGCAGGTCGGACAGGCTGAAGTCGGGGCCGAGACGGGCCTGCTGATTGCGGAGGCCCTCGACGATCTTGCCGAGCCCTTCCGTGTCCGCCCAGAACATCGGGCCGCCGCGATAGACCGGCCAGCCGTAGCCGTAGACCCACACCACATCGATGTCGCTGGCGCGCTGGGCCATGCCTTCCTCGAGGATTTTCGCGGCCTCGTTGACCATCGTATAAAGGGTGCGCTCGACGATCTCGCGGTCGGAGATGTCGCGCGGCTCGACGCCCTCCTTCGCCCGGAACGCGTCGATGATCCCGGCCACGACCGGCGAGGGCGAGGGCCGGCGCTTGTCGTCGTAATCGTAGAAGCCGGCGCCCTTCTTCTGGCCCCAGCGGCCGGCGGCGCAGAGCGCGTCGCGGACATTCTCGACCCGGTTCGGATCGCGGTGCCAGCCGATGTCGACCCCGGCGAGATCGGCCATCTGGAACGGACCCATCGGCATCCCGAACTCGACATGGACGCGGTCGATCTGCTCGGGCGTGGCGCCTTCGAGAAGCAGGCGGTTGGCCTGGACCTGGCGCGGCATCAGCATCCGGTTGCCGATGAAGCCGTAGCAGACGCCCGCCACCACCGCGACCTTGCGGATCTTCTTGGCAAGATTCATCGCGGTGACCAGCACGTCGGGAGCGGTCTTCGCGCCCCTGACGACCTCGAGCAGCTTCATGACGTTGGCCGGCGAGAAGAAGTGGAGGCCGAGCACGTCCCCAGGCCGCGAGGTCGACCCGGCGATCTCGTCGATGTTGAGGTAGGAGGTGTTGGAGGCGAGGATGGCGCCCGGCTTGGCGATCTTGTCGAGCTTTCCGAAAACCTCCTTCTTCACGTCCATATTCTCGAACACCGCCTCGATGATGAGGTCGCAATCGGCGAGCTCCTCGAGGCTGAGCGTCGGCTTCAGGAGGCCCATCGCGCCTTCGACCTGGTCGGCGGTCATCCGGCCCTTGGCGGCGCTCGCCTCGTAGTTCCTGCGCATCACGCCGGTGCCGCGGTCGAGCGCCTCCTGCTGCATCTCGACGATCGTCACCGGGATTCCGGCCGAGAGGAAGTTCATCGAGATGCCGCCGCCCATCGTGCCCGCGCCGATCACTCCGACACGCCGGATGTCGCGCGGCTTCGTGTCCTCGGGCAGGCCGTCGATCTTGGAGGCCTTGCGCTCGGCGAAGAAGAAATATTGCTGGGCCCGCGACTGGGTGCCGCTCGCCAGCTCCATGAACAGGCGCCGCTCTTCCTGGACGCCTTCGGCATAGGGCTTGGCGACCGCCGCCTCGATCGCCTTCACGTTCGCTTCCGGTGCCTCGAAGCCGCGGAACTTTCGGGCGTTGGCCTTGCGGAACTCGGCGAAGACGGACGGGTCGGTGCCCTCGATCCTGTCCTGGCGCTGGCTGGTCCGCGGGATCGGGCGCACGTCCTTCACCTCCTCGGCATAAGCGACGGCATGCTGCTCAAGGTCGCCCTCGATCAGGCGGTCGATCAGGCCGATCCCATAGGCTTCCTTGGCGGAGATCGGGTTGCCGGTGGCGGCCATTTCGAGCGCCTTGGGCACGCCCGCGACACGCGGCAGGCGCTGGGTGCCGCCGGCGCCGGGAAGCAGGCCGAGCTTCACCTCCGGCACGCCGAGCTTGGCCGACGGCACGGCGACCCGGTAATGGCTCGCCAGCGCGACTTCGAGGCCGCCGCCGAACGCGGTGCCGTGGATCGCGGCGACCACCGGCTTGGTGCAATTCTCGATGATGTCGACTACCTGGGGCAGCGCCGGCGGGGCGAGCGACTTGCCGGTGCTGAACTCGCTGATGTCGGCGCCGGCGAAGAAGGTCTGTCCCTGGCAGACGATGACCACCGCCTTCACCGCCGCGTCCGCATCCGCCTGCTGGATCGCCTTCACCAGCCCCTCGCGCACCGCGTGACCGAGCGCATTGACCGGCGGGTTGTTCGAGACGACGACGAGTACGTCGCCGTGACGATGGGTGGAGATCGGATCCATGGCTTGTTCCCCAGCTGAAGAGTCCGGCTCCGATAGGCCCGGGTTTACGTAAACGTCAACCGCGCCGGGAAGAGAGGATGGTTCACGCGAAGGCGCGAAGGGTCCGAGGTTCGCGCGTCATTCCGGCGAAGCCGGACAACCGATTTCGCTGCGCGAGCGGGTTTGCCCGGGCGATCGCACCTTCCCGCTCCCTTCGCGCCTTCGCGTGAACCTAACCCTTCTTCAATGCGCCGCGGCTAGAGAAGGGCCATGCTTCGATCTGCCGCCCTTCGCCGATGGTGGCCGCTGGCGCTTGCCTTTGGGGCGACGCTGGCGGTCGAGGGGGCGCTGGTCGAGCGCAAATACGGGGTGTTCGGGGGCGGCTTCGGGAGCTCGCACGTGGTGCGGGGAGCCGGGGCATGGGCCCTGTTCCTTCCCGCCCTCCTGCTCGCCCATGGGGTGCTGATCGGGCTGCTCTGGCTGGTCATTCGGGCGGCGCATGGGCGCAGGCGGCGGGAGAAGCCGGTGCTGGCGCTCAACTTCCTGTTGGTCGCGGTGGGCGGCTATGTCGGCTGGCTCGCCGCGAAGTTCGAGGTGCTGGCCTATTTCAGCGACGCATTGAGCTTCGGCCTGATCCGCGACCTCGGCGGCGGCAGCCTCGGCGACGCTTTGCTGTTCGTCGGCAGCGAAGCGGGGCTCGCGGCGCTCGGCGTGGCGGCGGTCCTGCTGCTTTGGGCGCTTGGTCTGAGGCTGGTTCGGCGCTTGCTGCCGGAGCGGATGGCTCCGCCGCCGCTCAGGTGGCGGCATCTGCTGTGGCCCGCCCTCGCTTTGCCCTTCTTCGCCTTCGCCGCCGACCGGGCGCCGGACGTGCGCTACGCGCTGGCGCGGTTCACCGCCTTCGGGCTGGCCAACGACGCGCTGTCGGCGGCGAGCGACTTCGACCGCGACGGCTATTCCTGGTTCACGCCGCGGCTCGACCCGGCGCCCTTCGATTCGAGCCGCCACCCCTATGCGCTGGACGTTCCTGACGACGGGATCGACCAGGACGGCGTCGCGGGAGACTTCCACTTCGACGGCGGGGCACAGCTGCCCGGGCCGATCCGCCTGCCCGGCCGTCGCCGGCACCTCGTCCTCGTCGTGCTCGAGAGCACGCGGGCCGACGCGATCGGGCGGGTGGTCGAGGGGCGGCCGGTGACCCCGGTGCTGAACGCGCTGGGAGCGCAAGGGACGATGGCGGGCGAGGCCTACAGCCATGTCGGCTTCACCACGGCGTCGTTGAAGAGCCTGTTCTCCGGGCGGCTCGATCCGGCGCCGGGGACTCCCTCCCTGTTCCGGGACTTGAAGGCGAACGGCTATCGGATCGGCGTGTTCTCCGGCCAGCCCGAAAGCTTCGGCGACATCTCGGAGGTGGTGGGGATGAAGGCGAACGCGGACCTCTTCGTCGACGCCGAGACGCTGAAGGACCAGCGTGCGTTCGATTTCGCCGCCAAGGGCTCGCTGCTGGTCGACGGGCGGAAGCTGCTCGCCGCCTTCGACGGGACGATGGGCAATCCCGGCGGGTGGCGGCGGCCGACCTTCCTCTACTGGAACTTCCAGGAGGCGCATTTTCCCTATTCGCACCCGGGCATGCCGAGGCTTCTGCCCGGACCGCCGATTCCGCGCGGGGAGATCAAGGCGGCGAACCGCGGCTGGACGGCGCTCACATACTGGAACGCGGTCGCCTATGACGACTGGCTGATCGGGCAATTGATCGCCCGGCTGAAGCGGCTGGGGGTGTGGGACGACACGTTGCTGGTCGTCACCGCCGACCATGGCGAGAGCCTGTTCGACGACGGCTTCCTCGGCCACGGCCATGTCATCAACCGCGAGCAGACCCGGGTGCCGCTGATCCTCGGCGCGAAGGGGGTCGCCCTGCCGGCGGGGCCGGTGGGGCTGGACGATTACCGGGCGATCGTCCTGCGGGCGCTCGGCGCGGTGGTGCCGGAGGGCGCGGCGCATCCGGTCTTCCAGCATATCGGCAGCCTCGATGCGCCGGCGGCGATCGGAATGGTCGAGGCGGGGGGCGTGTTCACGACATTCGACTTCGAGACCGAGGAAGTGCGCTTCGGCGACCGGGGCCCGCGGGCCCGCTACGACGCGCTGCCGGAGGGGAGCCGGGCGCGGGCGCGGGCCGACCGGCTGTTCCGGGAGTGGGCGCGGCAGCGGTGGCTGGCGAAGTTGGAGCGGGTGGGGCGGGGAAGACCCTAGTCCTCCCTGTCCGCGCAGCGGATGGGGAGAGGGACCGGCTGCAAGCCGGTGGAGGGGCTGACGGCGCCGTCGCCCCCTCCACCATGCTTCGCATGGTCCCCCTCTCCATCGCCTTCGGCGACAGGGAGGACTGGTGCCTCTAGAACGCCGTCCGGCCATATTCCTGGCGGTAGAAGGGGTGGGAGCAGGAGAGGCCGCCGTCGACGACCAAAGCGTGGCCGTTGACGTAGGAGGATTCGTCAGAGGCGAGGAACAGGGCGGCGCGGGCGATCTCGTCGGGCTCGCCGCCGCGCTTCAGTGGGTTCAACTTGCCGATCAGCTCCTCGCGGCCGGCCGCGCGGGCATTCTCGTAGATGCCCTGGGTCATTCCGGTTTCGATCAGGCCGGGGCAGATGGCGTTGACGCGGATGTTGGCGCCGGCGAGCTGGACGGCGGCGACCTTGACCAGGTTGATCACCCCCGCCTTGGACGCCGAATAAGCCGGGCCGCCGGCCCCGGCGCGGATCCCGGCGACGCTGGCGGTGCAGATTATCGAGCCGCCGCCTTTGTCCTTCATTACCGGCGCGGCGTGCTTGACGGCGAGGAAAGGGCCGATCAGGTTCACGCGCAGGATCTCCTGCCAGTCCTGCGGGCTCTGCTCGAAGATCGAGGCGAGGCCGCCCGAAATGCCGGCATTGGCGAAGAAGACGTCGAGCCCGCCATGCTCGGCGACCGCGCGCTCGACGAGGCCGCGGACGTCGTCCTCCGAGCCGGCATCGGCGGCGACGACCCCTTCGGCCTCGGCCCTGTCGGCGGCGATCACGGTCGCGCCTTCCGAGCGAAACAAGGCAGCGGTGGCCTTGCCGATCCCCGAGGCGGCCCCGGTGACGATGGCGATCTTCCCTTCCAGTCTCATGCTGACCTCCGTCATTGCGAGCCCTTCGACGCCGCCTGCGGCGGCGCTCAGGATAAACTGCCGCGATGCGGCAACAAAGCAATCCGGTTGAAGCGGAGGCGCAGCGCTGGATTGCTTCGTCGCTGCGCTCCTCGCAATGACGGCTAGAGCCCAACGCCCGTGGTGCTGCCGCCGTCGACGACGATCGCCTGGCCGGTGACGAAGGTGGAGGCGTCCGAGGCCAGGTAGACGGCGGCGCCGGCGATCTCCTCGGGCTCGCCGATGCGCTGAAGGGGGGTGTGGGCGGTGACCGCCTTCAATGTCTCGGGATTCTCCCAGAGCGCCCTGGCGAAATCGGTGCGGATGAGGCCGGGGGCGATGCAGTTGACGCGGACCTGGTAGGGGCCGAACTCGGCGGCGAGGTTGCGGGCGAGCTGGAAGTCGGCCGCCTTGGAGATGTTGTAGGCGCCGATCACCGCCGACGCCTTGAGCCCGCCGATCGAGCTGACGATGACGATCGAGCCGGCGCGGCGCTCGATCATCTCGGGCGCGACCATCTGGATCAGCCAGTGGTTGGCGATAACGTTGTTCTCGAGGATCTTGCGGAACTGGTCGTCGGTGATGCCGCCCATCGGCCCGTAATAAGGGTTGGAGGCGGCGTTGCAGATGAGGATGTCGATCCGGCCGAGCCGGGCGCGGGTCTCGTCGACGAGGTGCTGGAGCTGGTCCTTCGAGGAGATCGTGGCGGGGACGACGATGGCGGAGCCCGGGTGCTTCGCGTTGATCGAGTCGGCGACCTCCTGGCACGCCTCCGCCTTGCGGCTCGAGATCACCACTTTCGCGCCCTGATCGGCGAAGGCCTCGGCGATCGCCCGGCCGATGCCGCGCGACGAGCCCGTTACGATGGCGACCTTGCCGGTCAGGTCGAACAGGGACATGGCATTCTCCTCCCTGGCGTCACCCCAGCGAAGGCTGGGGTCCATGCCGAGTCAGCATGGATGCCAGCCTTCGCTGGCATGACGGATTAGTTCAATCGAAGACGATCACCGAGCGCGCCGCTTCGCCGGTGCGCAGGGTCTCGATGGCGCCGTTGACCTCGGCGAGGCCGATCCGCTCGGCGACCAGGGCGTCGAGGTTGAGGCGGCCGGCGAGGTAGAAATCGACCAGGCGGGGGATGTCGAGCGGGAAGCGGTTCGAGCCCATCAGGCAGCCCTGCACTTTTTTCTCCGCGAGCAGGTCCATCGCGCCGATCGACAGGCGTTCCTTGAGCGGCATCATGCCGACGATGGTGGCGGTGCCGCCGCGGCGGAGCAGCGAAAGCGCGAGCTCGCCCGCCGAGATCCGGCCGACCGCCTCGATCGCGTGGTGGACTCCGCCCCTGGTCAGCTCGATGATCTGCTCCCGCAGGCGATCGGCGTCGGGCGCGAAGGCGGCGGTGGCGCCGACCTTTTCGGCGAGAGCGCGCTTGGCCGGGACCGGATCGATCGCGACGATGTGGCGCGCGCCGGCGATCCGGGCGGCGTTGACCGCGGCGAGGCCGATTCCGCCGCAGCCGATCACCGCCACGTCTTCGCCGGGGCGAACGCCGGCGGTGTTGAGCACCGAGCCGGCGCCGGTCACCACCGCACAGCCCATCAGGGCGGCGCGGTCGAACGGCATGTCGGGATCGATGGCGACGCAGCCATTTTCGTGGACGAGCAATTGCTCGGCATAGCCGCCGACGTTGAGCAGTTGGTGGACCGGCGCTCCGTCGAGCGCGACCCGCGGCGCGTCGCCCTTGCGCCGCCGGGTCGAGGCGTCGACGCAGAGCGAGAGGCGGCCGGTGACGCAGAACTCGCAGCGGCCGCAATAGGCGCTGAAGCAGGTGACGACATGGTCCCCAGGCTTCACCGCGGTGACGTCCTCGCCGACCGCCTCGACCACGCCCGCCGCCTCGTGGCCGGGGATGGCGGGAAGCGGCGTCGGATAGGCGCCGTCGATGAAATGGAGGTCGGAATGGCACGCCCCGCAGGCGCGGGTGCTGATGAGCACCTCGCGCGGGCGGGGGCTTGAGATGGCGACGTCCTCCAGCGTCAGCGGAGTGCCCGGCCGGTGGAGGATCGCGGCTCGCACGCTAGTCCTCCCTGTCGCCGAAGGCGATGGGGAGGGGGACCGCCTGAAAGGCGGTGGAGGGGCCAACGGCGCCCGTAGCCCCTCCACCATGCTTCGCATGGTCCCCCTCCCCATCCGCTACGCGGACAGGGAGAACCGTGTCCCCCTCATCCATGCTTGGCGAACTCGATCCGCGCGATCGCGCGGTTGTGGACCTCGTCGGGGCCGTCGGCGAGGCGGAGGGTTCGGATTCCGGCCCAAGACTTTGCCAGCTCGAAATCCTGGCTGACCCCGGCTCCGCCATGGGCCTGGACGGCGTCGTCGATGACGCGCAGCGCCATGTTCGGCGCGAACACCTTGATCATCGCGATCTCGGCCTGGGCGGCCTTGTTGCCGGCCTTGTCCATGAGGTCGGCGGCCTTGAGGCAGAGGAGCCGCGCCATGTCGATGTCGATGCGGGCGGCTGCGACGCGCTGCTCCCAGATCGAATGCTCGGCAAGCCGCTTGCCGAAGGCGACCCGCGACTGGAGGCGCCTCACCATCGCCTTCAAGGCTTCCTCGGCGGCGCCGATGGTCCGCATGCAATGGTGGATGCGGCCGGGACCGAGCCGCCCCTGAGCGATCTCGAAACCACGGCCTTCGCCCAGCAGCATGTTCGAGACGGGGATTCGAACGTCCTTCAATTCGATCTCCATATGGCCGTGCGGGGCGTCGTCATAGCCGTAGACGGTGAGCGCGCGCTCGATGGTGACGCCCGGGGCGTCGAGCGGCATCAGCACCATCGACTGCTGGCGGTGCCGGTCGGCCTCGGGATCGGTCTTTCCCATGACGATGGCGATCCTGCAGCGCGGATCGCCGGCGCCGGACGACCACCATTTGCGGCCGTTCAGAACGTATTCGTCGCCGTCGCGGCGAATCTCGCACTGGATGTTGGTGGCGTCGGACGAGGCGACCGCGGGCTCGGTCATCAAAAAGGCGGAGCGGATCTTTCCGTCCATCAACGGGCGGAGCCACTCATCCTTCTGCTCGCGGCTGCCGTAGCGGTGGAGGACCTCCATGTTGCCGGTGTCGGGCGCGGAGCAGTTGAACACCTCGCTCGCCCAGGCGACCCGGCCCATCTCCTCGGCGCACAGGGCATATTCGAGGTTGGTGAGCTGGGTGCCCTCGAACTCGAAACTCTCGTCGACGTGGCGGAGCGCCTGGCCGGGCGGCATGAACAGGTTCCACAGACCCGCCGCCTTCGCCTCCGGCTTCAGCTCCTCGATGACGGCGTGCGGCTGCCAGCGGTCGCCGGTGGCGTGGTCCGCCTTGATCTCCCCGGAGCGGGGGCGAATCCGAGTCTCTATGAAATCGCGCACCCGGTCGCGGTAAAAAGCCTGCCGTTCCGTAAGGTCGAAGTCCATCCGGCCGGATTCCTCATGCTGGGACTGTCGGCCTTCGCTGCCAGAAACTGAAACTCTATGCCAGTGGGAGCGCCTCCGGCAGGGGGCTGGCGGGCGCGCTAACCGCTCACGGAGTCTCGCCGTCGCCCGAAGCGCAGCCGAGCGCCGGGGTGGCCGCCCGTGCCAGCTTTTCGAGGAAGGCGGTGAGCGCGGTGCCAGGGTCGTCCACATCCTCGGTCAGGAAGCGGACCCCCCACTCGTTCATGACGGCCTCCTGGATGGGATCCGGACGGTGCTGGAACAGATAGGAGGGTGGCCGGTGCTGGCGCAGACCCGAATTCGTCCAGGTCTGCGACAATTTGTACAGCAGCAGCCGGATGTTGATGTCGGACAGACTATATCCGATAAACAGCAGCGAACGTCCGAGCGAATTAGCCCGCAGCTTGATATCGAGCGGCGACTCGAAGGACAGCCTTTCGAAGTAGTTCGACTCGGTGATCACCAGCGACTTGTCGTCGTCAAAGTCGCCATGGAGCTTGATGATCTGCGTCTGCCCCTCCCGGGCCTCCCGAATGTCGCGGACATTCGCAATCTTCGTGTAAGGCTTGCGATGCAGATCGTGAGTCTGTTCGAGAAAGCGATCGAAGTTCGTGGTGTAGATGAGCGGAAAATCGAGATCGATGATCAGCTTATGGATGGCGGAATTTTTCAGCTTCTCTTTGGATACGTGCCAATGCGTATCCATCCAGCTTCGCAACGGCCCGATCGAATCGACCTTGATTCGGTAATATTCGGCCAGGGTCAAATAGCTGTTCGACGCAGAGCTGAACAGGTCCGGGTCGTATCCAAGCTCTTCCCCCATGTGATCGATGAGGCCGCTCCAGTCCGGAGTGCCGAGCGACGCCGACACGCCGGAGCCGACAAACAGGATTACCCGTTTTTCCGCGATCGCGCGGGCAAGCTCGGACATGCTCACGATCGGCCTTTCAGATATTGTCCGAATTTGTCGAGTGCACGTCGGCGCATCGAAATGAGGTTCTTCCTTTCGGTCCCCATTTCAGCCAGCGTCTCTTCATATCCCTCGGGGACGAAGACGCAGTCCCACTGGAAATCGCGCGATCCGCGAGGCGTCGGCGGGATGGTTCCCTTCAGCTCGCCCGGGAAATGATGCACCTTACAACCGTCGCAATAGCCGATCTGGGTGTGCGCGGTAACGCCGGTCATCGGGCCGTTGCCGAAGAGTTCGGCGAACCGATCCGCTTTCAGCGACTCCCAGAAGATCCGGGTCAAGCCGCCGGGAAAGCCGTTCAGCGCATCGATCTTAAGGCCGGTATGCTCGACGAACAGGGGGCGGCCAATCTGGCGATAAGCCTTGATGCATTTGTCGCGAACCAATGCGTCCAGATCGTCTGTCTGGATTTCGTCGATCTGTAGCGACACCGGCACCACCTCGATCCCCAGCGCCTCGAGGATGGCCCGCACCTCAATAATCTTGTATTCATGGCTCGACAGGAAACGTAGCCTCATGACGAGGTTCATGCCGACGAATTGGCTCCAGAGCTAGCCCTTTTCGAAGAACGTAATGGCAGAACAATCAGGCCTTGAAATACCTCCCTCGTTGGATCTCCATGTGCATCTTCGCGGTACTTTGCACGCGGACACGGCACTGCGGCTCGCTGAGAAGAACGGTGTCAAGTTGCCGCCGCAATTCGTCAGTCGCCGCGCTTACGAATGGTCCGATTTTTCCGACTTTCTTCTCCTTTACGACCGCGTCGGCGCGGCTATCACCAAAGCTGACGATCTTGCGGACGTAGCGAGTTCCTATTTGTCGAGATGCGCAGGGGAAGGCACCCTCCATGTCGAACTCATGCTCTCGCCAGGCCATCTGCTCGAGCGCAACATCCCGTATCGCGACCAGATCGCGGCGGTGGTTGTCGGCATCGAGAATGCGCGGCACGCGCACGGCATTTCGGCCGGAATCATCCTGACCTGCGTACGCCATCGCGGACCCGAGGAGGCGGTTCGCGTCGCCGAGCTCGCCGGCCGCGACCCTCATCCGCTGGTGGTCGGATTCGGCATGACGGGGGATGAACGGCGCTATGCTCCTGAAGCCTTCCGCGACGCCTTCGCCATCGCATCCTCTCTCGGGCTTGGCCTCACCGCGCATGCGGGGGAATGGCTTGATTGCCGTTCGCTTCTGGCCACGGTCGATCTGCTGCGCTTGGATCGGGTGGGCCACGGGATCCGCGCCGTCGAGGATCCGGCGGTCCTTGCCGAACTGGCGGCGCGCGGCACCGGCCTCGAAATCTGCCTGTCGAGCAATGCCAAATTGAAAGCCGTGCAATCGCTTCAGGCGCATCCGCTGCCGCTCATGCTCGAGGCCGGCTGCCGGCTTTGCCTCTCCACGGACGACCCGGCCTATTTCGACACCTCTCCCGCCAATGAATACAGACTCGCGTCGACTTTGCCGGGAATCGACGACGCCGAACTGTGGCGGATCAGCCTCGACGCCATCGAGATGAGCTTTTGCGACGATGGGAGGAAGGCGGTCATGCGTGAGGCGGTCGGTCCCGGCCCGTCGCGAGCCCGAATGAAGTGAGGGGCGGAGGCGGAGCAGCCGCGGGACGCACGTTACGCGCCCGTGCCGAATTCCACCGCAGCTTACTCCTCCCTCGTCACCCGAAATCGCCTGCGCGCGCGCGGGTTCTCTGCCCGAGCGTCAGCTATCGGCGCTGAAGCTGAGGCCGGCGGAAGACGCCGGCGGCGCGCTTGAGGTCCGCCCCGATCTCACGGGCCCAAATCCGAATCTCGACGAGGCCGCGCACCGGGTCGCGCCAATCCTGCCGTAAGGTCGAAGTCCATGATCGCTGGCTCCCTCCCCCTGTCGCTGACATCTCCGGGTGCCAGAAACGGCCCGGTAGCGCCAGTTGCCGGTCTCCCCTCGAGTCGCGATTCCCGCGCTCGACCGTGATCGCCGTCACGCGCCCGGCCGCGGCGAAACCGGCATCATCGCCCTTCAGCGGGCTCCGGTCGGGGCCCGCGACAACGGCCTGGGCCTTCTCGCCCCCGGCCTGTGGAGGAGAGAGAGATCATGGCCAAGGCAAGCAAGGCAAAGGCGGCGACCGACTATATCTGCAACGTCGTGCCTTCCAAGAATACGGAACATGACTGGACGTTCGGCAATGCGGTCGTCGCCGCGGCGATCGCGGCACCGCCGGCGGCGCCGCCTGCCAGCGTCGACCTTCGCGCGGCCTGGTGGGACGTCGGCGACCAGGAGCAGACCGGCTCGTGCGTCGGCTGGGCGTCGACCGAGGGCGTCGCGCGCTACCATTTCGTCCAGGCCGGCCGGATCCCCAAGCCGGGGCACCTCTCGCCGCGCTTCACCTGGATGGCCTCGAAGGAGACGGACACGCTCACCACCCGTCCGGAAACCTTCATCGAAGGCGCGGGGACCACGCTCAAGGCGGCGGTCGACATCCTGCGCAAATATGGCGCGGTGCCCGAGGCCCTGCTTCCGTTCCACATCAACACCACTTTGTATCCGGGGAACGAGGACGACTTCTTCGCCACCGCGGCGACGCGCAAGATCGCCGCCTATTTCAACCTCGGCAAGAACGTCGCGAACTGGCGTTCCTGGCTCGCCGCCCACGGCCCGCTGCTGGTCGGACTGCAGGTCGACGCCACCTGGGACAATGCGACGGCGACCGGCGGGCTGCTCGACACGTTCAAGCCGGCGACCGTGCGCGGCGGCCATGCCGTGACGCTGGTCGGCTACCGGGCCGACGGCCGCTTCATCGTCCGCAACAGCTGGGGCAAAGGCTGGGGCGACAAGGGCTTCGCCTATCCGAGCCTGGGCTACATCGCCGCCGCCTTCTTCGACGAGAGCTACGGCGTCACTCTCTGAGGGGGGAGCGCCGGGGGGCGGAGCCTTTCGCCCTCCGGCGCGTAGCAGCGCTGGCATGGCTTCCCTGACCTTCCTCGACAACGGCCGTTCGGTGCGCGTTCGCGTCGGCGAGACGGTGACCGTCCGGCTGCCCGAAAACGCTTCGACCGGTTATCGCTGGTCGCTTGGCGAGCAGGAGGGGAAGGCGGTGGAGCTGGAATCGACCGAGCCGGACTATCGCGCCGGCGCGGTCGGCTCCGGCGGCGAAATCCTGTTCACTCTGAAGGCCAGGCAGAAGGGGAAGGCGCGCATCCGCCTGGTCGAGGCCCGGTCCTGGGAAAAGGGATCGGAAGCGAAAAGCTTCCAAGTCGAGATCGTCGTTGAAGGCTGAGCCGGCCCGCACGTCGGAGGCGCCGCTTGCTCTCCCTCGCCCGGCCTTCTAGCCTCGCCGCGTGCCTCCCCGCAGCCCGGACCATCGTGTCGACCCGCTCTTCCTCGAGCGCTGGTCCCCGCGCGCGTTCGACGGGTCGGGAATTCCCGACGCGGACCTGATGAGCCTGTTCGAGGCGGCGCGCTGGGCCCCCTCGGCGTTCAACTCGCAGCCCTGGCTCTTCCTCTACGCCAAGCGCGGGGACGAGAATTGGGCGCGGTTCCTGTCGCTGCTGATCCCATGGAACCAGGGGTGGGCGCACAGCGCCTCGGTGCTGATCTACATCCTCTCCGACAGCACGCCTTCGACCGGGAAGGACGGGCAGCCACAGCGCTCGCACAGCCACAGCTTCGACGCCGGCGCGGCCTGGGCCAGCCTGGCCCTGCAGGCGACGAAGATGGGTTATCACGCGCACGGCATGTCGGGGATCCAGCAGGAGCTCGCGCGGACGGAGCTGCGCGTGCCGGAGCGCTACCGGATCGAGGCGGCGGCGGCGGTCGGGCGGATCGGCGACCCGGCGATGCTCGACGAGAAATTGCGGGCGCGGGAGACGCCGAGCGGGCGCAAGGCGGTGGAGGAATTCGCCTTCCGGGGGGCGTTTCCGGATTGAACTCCCCTCCCTGCAAGGGAGGGGTTGGGGGTGGGTAGGCGAGCGTAGCGAGACTTTCCGGACCCGGCGTTTCGACGCCTTCGGCGAACCCACCCCCGGCCCCTCCCTTGCAGGGAGGGGAGTCATGCTCTTGCCCCGCTGCCGCTTCTGGTCAACATTCCCGCCGCGAGGAGGGAAGGCATGACGGTCGACGCGACGGCGGAGGAGCGGGCGAAGCGGCTGGTCACGCTGCCGGCGCGGCCGGAGCCGATCCGGGTGGCGGTGGACGAGACCGCCGTGATCGTCATCGACATGCAGAACGCCTACGCCTCGCCGGGCGGCTATCTCGACCTCGCCGGCTTCGACATCGGCGGCGCGGCCAGGGTGATCGAGCAATCGGCCAAGGTGCTCGAAATCGCCCGGGCCGCGGGAATGCCGGTCATCTATTTCCAGAACGGCTGGGACCCGGACTATGTCGAGGCTGGCGGGCCGGGCTCGCCCAACTGGCACAAGTCCAACGCCTTGAAGACGATGCGGGCGCGGCCCGAGCTTCAGGGGCGGCTGCTGGCGCGGGGCGGCTGGGACTATGAGCTGGTCGAGGCGCTGGCCCCGAAGCCCGGCGACATCCTGCTTCCCAAGACGCGTTACTCCGGCTTCTTCAACTCGCAGCTCGATTCGGTGCTTCGCGCCCGCGGCGTGCGCAACATCGTCTTCGTCGGGATCGCCACCAACGTTTGCGTCGAGAGCACGCTTCGCGACGGCTTCTTCCTCGAATATTTCGGGATCCTGCTCGAGGACGCGACCCATCAGGCCGGGCCGGAATTCCTCCAGAAGGCGACGGTGTTCAACGTCGAGACCTTCTTCGGCTGGGTCTCGACGGTCGCCGACTTCTGCGGCGCCTTCGGCCAGATCGGGGAGGATGAGTGACCGTCCTTCGATACGGCATTTCGACTTCGCTCAATGCCTACTCAGGATGAGCGGATTCCAGTACCCGTTCCGCTCATCCTGAGTAGCGGCTGAGCTGGCGAAGACGCCTATCGAAGGATGCCTAGGAGGTAGAGAAATGCCGTTCGAATCGATCAATCCGCCGCAATTCCCGACCCCGATCGCGCCTTATTCGGCGGGGACCAAGGCGGGGAACGTCGTCTACGTCTCGGGCACGCTGGCGCTCGGGCCGGGCGGGACCGTGCTCCATGAAGGCGACGCCGAGGCGCAGACGCGGCACGTGCTCGAGACGATCCGGATCACCCTCGAGGCGGCGGGGGCGACGATGGCCGACGTCGCGTTCAACCACATCTTCCTGACCGACTGGGCGCACTATCCGGCGATGAACGCGGTCTATGCCGAATATTTTCCCGGCGCCAAGCCGGCCCGCTACTGCATCCAGTGCGGACTGGTGAAGCCGGGCCTCGTCGTCGAGATCGCCAGCGTGGCGCATATCGGCTGATGCCGCTCGCGGGGGGCCTCTGGTACGAATGGCACGGGCCGGAGGAGGGCGCGGTGGTCATCCTCTCGCCGGGCCTCGGCGGCTCGGCGCATTACTGGGCGCCGAACCTGCCTGCGCTCGAGGAGCGCTACCGCCTCCTGCTGTACGACCATCGCGGCACGGGCCGCAGCGACCGCGAGCTGCCCGACGCGAGCGTCGAAGCCATGGCCGACGACATCCTCGCCTTGATGGACTCGCTCGCCATTGCCCGCGCTTCCCTGATCGGACACGCGGCGGGAGGCGTTGCGGGATTGGCGCTGGCGCTCAAGGCGCCCGACCGACTGGACGGAGTCGTGGCGGTGAACGCCTGGGTGCGGCCCGACCGGCACTTCCTGCGCTGCTTCGAGATCCGCCTCGCCTTGCTGCGTGACAGCGGCGTCGAAGCCTATCTTCGCGCCCAGCCGCTATTCCTGTATCCGGCGAACTGGATCAGCGACAATCTCGACCGCCTGGACGAGGAGGCGGCGCATCAGCTCGCTTCCTTTCCCGGCCGCGATACCGTGGAGCGGCGAATTGCCGCCCTGGCGGCGTTCGACATCGGCGACCGCATCGGCGATTTCCGCGTCCCCATCCTCGCGCTGTCGGCCCGCGACGACATGCTCGTGCCGTCCCACTGCATCGACGCGTTCTACGACATCGTCGGCGCCAGCGCGGGCGTAATGGGTGTCGGCGGACATGCCTGCAACGTCACCGAGCCAGAGCAATTCGCCCTGTTCGTCCGAAATTTCCTCGATCATCAGATATACCCAGCGGAGTGACCATCATGGAAGTCGGCATCTTCATCCCGATCGGCAACAACGGCTGGCTGATCTCCGAGAACTCGCCGCAATACATGCCGAGCTTCGACCTCAACAAGGAGATCGCGCTGAAGGCCGAACGCTACGGCGTCGACTTCCTGCTCTCGATGATCAAGCTGCGCGGCTTCGGCGGCAAGACCGAGTTCTGGGAATATAATCTCGAGAGCTTCACTTTGATGGCGGGGCTGGCGGCGGTGACCGATAAGATCCGGCTGTACGCGACCTGCCCGACGCTCGTCATCCCGCCCGCCTTCTGCGCGCGGATGTGCAACACGATCGATTCGATCAGCCACGGCCGCTTCGGATTGAACCTGATCACCGGCTGGCAGCGGCCCGAATACAGCCAGATGGGGCTGTGGCCGGGCGACGAGCATTTCCGCAACCGCTACCAGATGCTCGGCGAATATGCCCACATCCTGAGGGAGCTGTGGGAGACCGGAGTCTCCGACTTCAAGGGCGATTATTACAAGATGGAGGATTGCCGGGTGCGGCCGCTGCCCGAAGGCGAGATGAAGATCATCTGCGCCGGAAGCTCGGACGAGGGCCTGGCTTTCTCGGCGCGCTGGGCGGATTACGCCTTCTGCCTGGGCAAGGGCGTCAACACGCCGACCGCCTTCTCGGCGAATAACGAGAGGCTGATGGCGGCGACGGCGAAGACCGGCCGCGACGTCAGGATCTATGCCCTGTTCATGGTCATCGCGGCGGAGACCGACGAAGAAGCGATGGAGAAATGGATCTCCTATCGCGAGGGCGTCGACGAGGAGGCGGTGGCATGGCTCGGAGCGCAGGGGGCGGCGGACAAGACCTCGACCACCACCAACGTCCGCCAGCTCGCCGACCGCGAGAGCGCGGTCAACCTCAACATGGGGACTTTGGTCGGCTC
>JAXDPA010000098.1:0-4568 GCA_034668685.1 Sphingomonadales bacterium
TCGCCGGCGCCAGCTATAGCTGGCCCGGCGGTGGCCTCGCGCTGGACGGGACGCTCGCGACGGCCGGCGGCGGTTTGCCCGACGCCCGGTTCGCCCTCCGCCAGGCGTCTTCGCGCGCGCCGCTCGAGGGACGGGGGCGGATAGCGCCCTATGCGGCGGGGGCGGCGCGGCTGGCGCTGGCGGACATCGTCTTCACCGCCGGCGCCGGCGGCACGCGGATCGAGACGGTGGCGACGATGGACGGGCCTTTCCGGGGCGGACGGGTGCGCGGGCTCGTGCTGCCGGTCGACGGCCGGATCGGCGCAAGCGGCGGCTTCGTCTTCAACGCCCGATGCACGCCGACGCGCTTCGCCGCGCTGGAGACGGGAACGCTGCGGCTCGGCCCGGCGCGTCTCGCGCTGTGCCCGACCGGATCCGGCCTGCTTTGGCGCGGCCCGGGCGGGCGGGTCGCGGGGGGAGGCTCGATCGCCTCGCCGCGCTTCGCCGGGACGCTCGGCCGAAGCCCGGTCGCGATCGCCGCCGGGCGGCTGCAATTCGGACTCGCCGGCCCGGACTTCACCGCCACCGGACTCGCGGTCCGCCTCGGGCCGGGGGAGGCGGCGAACCGGCTCGATATCGCCCGCCTCTCCGGCCGCTTCGGGCGGGGCATCGCCGGCGCCTATTCCGGCCTTTCCGGAAAGCTCGCCGCGGTGCCGCTGCTGGTCGCCGGAGGGGAGGGCGACTGGGCCTATCGCGATTCGCGGCTGGCGCTGACCGGGGCGATGCGCGTGCTCGATGTCCACGACCCGCCGCGCTTCAATCCGCTCGCCGCCAAGGACGTCCGCCTGACCCTCGCCGACAATCGCGTCGCCGCGACCGGCCGGCTCGTCGATCCCGACACCGGCACCTTCGTCGGCACTGTCGACCTCGCCCATTCGCTCGCGACCGGAGCGGGAAAGGCGCTGATCGACGTCCCGGGCATCCGCTTCGATCCGGCCTACCAGCCCGAGCAGCTGACCCGCCTGACCACCGGCGTCGTCGCCCTCGTCAATGGAACGGTCTCCGGCCAAGGCGAGATCGACTGGGATCCGGCCGGGACCCGCAGCACCGGCACCTTCACCACCAAGGACATGAACCTCGCCGCCAGCTTCGGCCCGGTCGAGAAGCTGACCACCACCCTCCATTTCACCGACTTGCTCGGCCTGGCCACCGCCCCTGGCCAGCTCGCCGAGATCGGCGCGGTGCGCACGGGCATCGACGTGTTCGACGGCCGTATCCGCTACCAGCTGCTTCCCGGCCTCAAGGTGCGGGTCGAGGGCGGCCGATGGCCCTTCGCCGGCGGCGAGCTGGCGCTGGAAGAGACGGTCCTCGATTTCTCGCAGCCCTCGGCCAAGCACCTCACCTTCCGGGTCACCGGCACGGACGCCGCCCGCTTCGTCCAGCAGATGGAATTCTCCAACATCTCGGCGACCGGCACGTTCGACGGTGTCGTTCCGATGATCTTCGACGAGAAAGGCGGGCGGATCGTGGAGGGGCGGCTGATCGCCCGGCCCGAAGGCGGCACGCTCTCCTATATCGGCGAGCTCACCGACAAGCAGCTCGGCGCCTATGGCAAGCTCGCCTTCGACGCCCTGAAGTCGCTGCGCTACGACCGGCTGGCGGTGACCCTCAACGGCGCGCTCGACGGCGAATTCGTCGCCGGGATCGAATTGAACGGCATCGCCCGCGATCCCTCCGTCGCGGCGAGTCCGGGCGGCGGCATCAAGAACATGGTCGCCAACCGCGCTTTGACCCAGCTCGCCAAGATCCCGTTCAAGTTCACCATCACCGTCCGCGGCCCGTTCCGTGCCGTCATCGGCACCGCCCGGTCGCTGCGCGACCCGACCAACCTCCTCCAGACGGTCTTGCCGCAGATGCTCCGCGACAAGCCGACCACGACCCGGACCGTTCAGCCTGAGGAAAGCGAGAAAGTGCGATGAAAGGCTCCATATTGACGGGACTGCGCCCCGATGCGACGCAGGGTGCGATGAGGCGGGCGAAGCTCCTCCTGGTTGCACCGGTGGCTCTCGCCGGCTTCGGCTGCGTTCAGGTGAGCGCTCCGGACAAGCCGATCGAGATCAACCTCAACATCAATATCCGGCAGGAGGTCGTCGTTCGCCTCCAGCAGGACGTGAAAGAGCTGATCGACAAGAACCCGGGAGTGTTCTGACATGAGCCGCCGATTGAAGCTGATCCCAAAGCTGATCTGGGCCGCCGGAATCGCGGTCGCCGCCGTCACCGCGGGCGCCACCGCCGTCTCTGCGATGCAGGGCGACGCCGCCGCCGAGCTTCGCGCCTCGGGCCAGGCCGGCGAGCAGGCCGACGGCTATCTCGGCGTGGTCGGCTCGGCCTCGGCGGCGCTGCGCTCGCAGGTCGACGCGGTCAACATCAAGCGCCGGGCCTATTACACCGACCTCGCCGCCAAGCGCGGCGCCAAGATCGAGGAGGTCGCGGCGACGACGGCGTGCGAGCTGTTCCGAACCAAGGTCGGGGCCGGCCAATATTACCGCCTCCCCGACGGCGTCTGGCGCCAGCGCGACAGCGCTCCGGTTCCGCTCCCGAGCTATTGCGGCTGATCGATCCCCTCCCTGAAGGGAGGGGCTAGGGGTGGGTAGGCGAGCGTAGCGAGACTTTTCCTGACTCGGGGGTTTCGGCCGCCTTCGGCGGTACCCACTCCCAACCCCTCCCTTCCAGGGAGGGGTGGCGCTATTGCACTGCACACCTTGTTGACACCCCACGCCCCCGTTCGTAAGGGCGGCGCGTCGTCGGTCGGCACTGCCTGACCGCGCGTCTTTCACTATCCAAAGAGGCAATCGCTCTCATCGTGGCCGACGATCCCGAAAACGTACCTGTCGGCGAGGATCCGCAGATGGCCTCGCTCGAAGGCCGGATCGCGGCCGCGCGCAAGGCCGAGGACCACCGCGTCGCGAACGAGCACGGTTCGCTCGGCGACGCGCGCGGCGCGGGCATCCAGATCGCCTCGACGATGGTCGGCTATCCGGTCGGCGGGATCATCGTCGGCCTCGGTTTCGATTATCTGTTCGGCACCATGCCGTGGATCACCATCGGCCTCATGTTTCTCGCCTTCGCTGGGGCATGCCTCCAGATCGCCCGGATGAACAGCAACCGCGCCGAGTAGCGCTTTACGGATACTAGGAATTCAAGCTCGTGGCCTTAGCTGGCAAGATCGACCCCATGCGGCAGTTCATGATCGCGCCCCTCGGCGGCGATCAGCTGGCCGCGACGCCGTTCCAGTTCACCAACTCGGCGCTGTGGATGCTGATCGTCCTCGGCGTCATCCTGCTGTACATGTGGGGCGGCACGAGGCGGGCCCTGGTGCCCGGCCGCTGGCAGGCCTCCGTCGAGGTGCTGACCGGCTTCATGGACGATATCACCCGCGGCAGCATCGGCCCCCGCGGCCGGGCTTACCTGCCCTGGGTCTCCACCGCCTTCCTGTTCATCCTGGTCTCGAACTGGATCGGGGCGATGCCGTTTGGAATCGTGCCCGCCGCGCATCCCTTCACCGTCACCAGCCAGTTCAGCGTGACCTGGACGATGTCGGTGATCAGCTTCCTGATCGTCCTCGGAGTCGGCTTCTGGAGGCACGGCCTTCGCTTCTTCGGCCTGTTCGTCCCAAAGGGGGCGCCGATCGCCATCCAGATCTTCATCGCGCCGGTCGAGCTGATCTCGTTCATGGTGCGTCCGTTCAGCCTCGGGCTCCGGCCGTTCGTGGCGATGTTCGCGGGGCACATCCTGCTCGACGTGTTCGGCAATTTCATCGTCCAAGGCCTGAACGCCGCATCGACGATGGGCGCCTTCGTCGCGGTGCTTTCCTTCATCTTCATCGTGCTGATGAGTGCTTTGGAGCTGCTTATGGGCGCGATTCAGGCGTACGTGTTCGCGCTCCTGACGGCGATCTACATCAACGACGCTGAAAATCTGCACTGAGTTTTCTGACAATCTTTTCAAATGGATATGGAGTAGAAAATGGATCTCGCATCTGCACAGGTGATCGGCGCGGGCATCGCGGCGATCGGAATCGGCGCCGCCGCGGCGGGCGTCGGCAACGTCTTCGGCAGCTACCTGCAGGGGGCGCTTCGCAACCCGAGCGCCGCCGCCGGCGAGCGCATCTGGATGTTCGTCGGGTTCGCGGCGGCCGAGCTGCTCGGCCTGATCGCGTTCACCGTCGCGATGATCATCCTCTACGCGCGCTGATCGCCCGGTACCCGGCCCGCCGGGCCGGGTTCGCGCCTGAGACCGTAAGAGAGACAGATGCCTCAGCTCAGCCAACTTGCCCTCGTCTACCAGTCGCAGTGGTTCTGGCTCGCGATCACGCTGGCCGCGATCTACTTCCTCGTCGGCCGCGGAATCGTGCCCAAGGTCGAGGCGACGGTGGACGCGCGCGACGCGCGGATCGCCCGCGACCTCGCCGAGGCCGAGCGGGCGCGCGCCGACGCCGAGAAGACCGAGGAGGCCTGGCGCTCCAAGGTCAACGCGGCCCATGGCGAGGCGCAGGCGGCGCTGGCCGAGACCAAGGCCGAGGCGGGCCG
>JAXDPA010000099.1:0-70070 GCA_034668685.1 Sphingomonadales bacterium
GAACCAGGAAGCCCGCCGAGAAGGTCAACAGCGCGAAGATGAACTGGGTGTTGGCGTCGAATGCCGAGTAGAACGCCTTGCCGATCTGGGCTGCGGTCCATCCGTATAGATAGAAATCGTACCATTCGAACACGGTACCGAGCGTCGAGGCGAAGATGACCAGCCGGTCCCGCTTCGCGTCGATCACATAGTCGTCCGCCGCCGCTCCGGCCATGCGCGCCCTCCCTTGATGACCGAGCTTAGGCGGGCGCGGGGGCGGCGGGCAAGCGGCTCAGAACAAGCGGGCGCCGTTCGGCACGTCGCGATCGGGCCGCACCAGCACGACGCGTCCGGCCTGGTCCGGAAAGCCGACGGTCAGCACCTCCGACATGACCGGCCCGATCTGGCGCGGCGGGAAGTTGACGACGGCGGCGACCCGGCTGCCGAGCAAATCCTCCGCCGAATAATGTTCGGTGATCTGCGCGCTCGATTTCCGCACCCCGAGCTCCGGACCGAAGTCGATCCTGAGCTTCCAGGCGGGCTTCCGCGCTTCCGGGAAGGGCTGGACGTCGACCACGGTGCCGCAGCGAATGTCGACCTTGAGGAAGTCGTCGAACGCGATGGTGGAGGCGGGGTCGGGCATCGTAAGTTCCTCTCGAAGGCTGCCTAGCGCGATGCGCCGGCGGCGGCCACCGGGGCTTCCGAATCGCGTGGCGATCGGGCATGAGCACGCTCGAGGGGTCCTCGTGCCGCAGGGGGTAAGGAGGGTTCGACATGAACGACTGGGCTATCAGCCGCCGCGCCTTGCTCGGCGCCGGCACGCTCGGCGCCGCCGCTTTCGTGCTCTTCCGCCCCGCCGGCGGGAACGCCGCTCCGGGGCATTTCGAGATCACCCGCTCGCCCGACCAGTGGCGCCGGGCGCTCGGCGGCCAGCGCTACGCGATCCTGCGCGAAGGCGCGACCGAGCGGGCGGGCTCGAGTCCGCTGCTCAATGAGCACCGCAAGGGCATCTTCGCCTGCGCCGCCTGCGCCCTGCCGCTGTTCCCCTCCGACACCAAGTTCGAGAGCGGCACCGGCTGGCCGAGCTTCTTCCGCCCCCTCCCCCACGCGGTGGTCACACGCACCGACACCAGCTTCGGAATGAGCCGCACCGAAGTGCTGTGCCGACGGTGCGGCGGCCATCTCGGCCACGTCTTCGACGACGGACCGAAGCCCACGGGCCTGCGCTACTGCATGAACGGCCTCGCGCTCGTCTTCCGGCCTGCCTGAGTCGTCCAGGCAAGCAGATCCGAAGAAGACGCTTAGTCTCGTCAAAATAACTTACGTCGATTCAACGGGTTGCTGAATCGATTTGAGGTAGAAGTCGAGAAGAGCTAGCGTCACATCCGTAGTTCTTGCTTTGGGGGAGGCAAGCATGCGCTCAGCTCGCATTTTTCTCGGTCTCGCCGCCGGAGTCGCCTTCGGCTCGCTGCTTTTCTCGCACCCGGTCGGCGCGCAATCCGTGCCGACCGACGCGAAGCCCGGCAATTGCCAGGTCACTCCGTCCGAAGTCGCGGGGATGTTCGAATCGGGCGTCGTCACCCTGAACGGGGTCGCCAGCCCGGCCGACAGCACCCAGTTCCTGCTCCCGGACTGCGGCTTCTTCACCTGGTCCCACCACATGTTCCTGTGGCTGACCTCGCCGGCGCCGAGGCGCTACGGCGGCGGCTCCAGGATCATGTTCTCGCCGACCTTTTTCACGGTCAGTCCGCCGATGGGATCGGGGCCGCCCGACCAGAGGCGCCGCAACTTCATCCGCAACGACCCGCGGCTGCCGATCAGGATGTTCCTTCGAACGACCGAGCTCGGACCGCACCACCTGCCCGTCGTCATGTCGCGCACCGGGCAGGTCGTCGAGGTCGCGCAGGATCTCTCGCGCTCCAACCAGCGGCCGATGGTCCGACTCCAGTCAGGCAAGACCGTCCGCCTGAACGACATCCGCACCTCGCCGACCGGCGGGCTGCAGTTCCTCGACCAGGGCGGCCGGGCGCTTCAGGTGAAGAAGCTGACCGCTCCAGTCGCGAGGCGCGTGACGGTGCAGCTCCCCGACGGCCGGCGGCCGGTGCTGGTTCCCGCTTCCGCGTTCCAGAACGCCATCCAGGCCCGCAAGTTCGTCTTCCGGGGAATCCCGATCTTCCTCGATTTCAACGGCAACGTCATCGACGTCGAGACGGGCCAGGCGGACAATGGCGTCCTGATCTCGCAAGGAAACTCGCTGATCTACTATATCACCGTGGTCAACGACGTCTTCGCCTACCATCGCACCATGCAGGGCGGCGCACTGATCCCGTTCGACACGCCGCTCCAGTTCCCGCTGACCATGGCCAACGCCAACAGCGTGGCCGGTTTCGCCGCCAGCCACGGCTTCACGATCGTCGATCCCGAGGCTCTCGCGATCGAATCGAAGAGCAGCTGGGTGGAGGCGAGCAGCGTCCCCAACCCGGGCGACTATGTCACCGTCGACGCGGTCGTCCCGACCTTCAACAAGTCGGACCCGAACAAATGGGTCCCAATCGGCGAGAAGACCGTCAAGCTGGCGATGGTCGGAATCCATGTCGTCGGAAGCACTAACGGCCACGGCGAGATGGTGTGGGGCTCGTTCGAGCATTTCGGCAACGCCCCCAATGCCGATTACGATTACAATTCGACGAGCGGCCTCAAGCACGTCGCCCAGAATACGGCGGGCAGCTGGCTGTTCACCCCGAACGGCTCGAGCGGACCGTTCAACGGCCATCTCGGCGGCACGACGACCCATCCCTCCTGGGACATTACGACCGGCAACATCGTCGGCAATCCCCAGCCGAGCCCGGTCACCGCGACGGCGGTGCTTCGAACCCACCCCTGGGGCATGCCGGGCAACAACGCCTTCACCAACACCGAGGTGATCGGCAGCAATTCCAGCATCCTCTCGCAGCTCATCGCGCCCGACGTTCGCCGCAATTACTTCCAGATCGGAACCACCTGGACGGCGGGGGGCAAATCCCCGAACGGCGGCAACGAGGCCGGCACCATGTTCCTCGCCAACGCGACGATCGAGACGTTCGTCCAGGCCGACCTCACCGCCTCGCCGCCGACGATGGGCGCCAATTGCTTCTCGTGCCACCACACGCCCAATCCCGGCGGAACGGCGACGGTCGCGGTCAGCCACATCTACCGGCAGATGAATCCGCTCTTCTGAGCAACGCCGGTCGAGACCGTTTGCCGGCGCTCCGGCGGCTGCTAGGGAGGCCTGCCCGAAGCCGCCGGAGAGACAATGTGAATCGCCCTCGCTCCGCCTCCCTTGCCGTTTCCATCGGCCTTGTGGCCGCCGCCTGCGCGACGGCCGCCGCCCGGTCGCGGATCGATTATGCCGCGATCCTCGCCGACCCGATCAGGCCAGAAGCGGACCGGGTGCGCGACTCCGACCGCAAGCCGGCGGAGATCGTCGCCTTCTCCGGAGTCAAACCGGGCGACAAGGTGGCGGAGCTGGCGCCGGGCGGCGGTTATTTCACCCGCATCCTCTCCGGAATCGTCGGCCCGACCGGCACCCTCTATCCGGTCACGCGCCAGGCCTCGCCGGCGCTGCAGGCGATCGCCGACGCCCGCCCCAACGTGAAGCTCGCGGTCGGACCGACCGGCACGATCCCGGTGCCGGAGCCGGTCGACGTCGTCTGGACGACGCTCAACTATCACGACTTCAAGAACGTGAAGCTGGGCGACAGCGACGCCGCGCTGGCGGTCGACGCCGCCGCCTTCAAGGCGCTGAAGCCCGGCGGCATCTATTTCATCGTTGACCACGAGGCCGGCAAAGGCGTCGGCGCCTCGGTCACCGCGACCCTCCACCGAATCGAGAGCGCCCTCGTCAAGCGCGAGGTCGAAGCCGCCGGCTTCCGGCTCGAAGCGACGAGCCCCCTCCTCCGACACCCCGCCGACGACCACAGCCAGAAGGTCCAGGAAACCGGCATCCGCGGCAAGACCGACCAGTTCGTGCTGAGGTTCAGGAAGCCACGACGGTAGCACCCCCTCCCTGCGCAGGGAGGGGATATTTCAGCCCCTGTTCCGAACGTAGCTGCCGGGCGCCGGCTCGATCACCTTGAGTCCGCCGTCGCCCGGCATCCGCGCCTTCACCTTTTCCGCCTTGCCGCCGTCGCTTAGCAGGCCCTGCCATTCCGGCCACCAGCTGCCGTCGCGTTTCTCGGCGCCTTCGAGCCAGGCCTCGGGCGACTCCGGGAGCGCCTCGTTCACCCAGTAGCCGTGCTTGTTGGCGCTGGGCGGGTTGATGACTCCGGCATTGTGGCCGCTGCCGCCGAGGAGGAAGCGGATCGGGCCGCCGAACAGGCGGGCGCCGGTATAGGTCGCCGCCCAGGCGGAGACGTGGTCGTCCTTGAGGCTGATCGCGGTCAGCGGGGTCTTCACCGCAGAAAGGTCGATGGCCACGCCGTCGAGCACCAGCGCGCCGGGCCTGGTCAGCGCATTGTCGCGAAGCACGTGGCGCGCCCATTCGAGCAGGAAATCGCGCGGGATGTGGGCGCCGTCGGCGAACCAGTGGAGGATGTCGCTGGGCGGCGCCTCGCGGTCGAGCAGATAATGGCTGACCACCGACGACCAGATCAGGTCGTTGGCGCGCACCGCCGAGAACAGGGCCTGGAGGTCCTGGCTCCCCATGAAGCCCTTGTGGAGCAAATGGCGCTCCATCGCCCGGAGCTGCTCGGGCTCGGTGAAGGTCGCCCAGGTGCCGAGCTCGGAGAAGTCGAACAGGCTGCCGATCGCCGTCGCCGAGGCGACGCGGTCCCCCTCCCCCTTCGCCGCCAGGTAAGCGAGCGCGATTCCGACCAAAGTTCCGCCCATGCAGAAGCCGAACAGGTCGGCCTGGCGCTCGCCGGTCGCCTGCTCGATCGCGTCGAGCGCGGTGACCGGGCCAAGCCTGACGTAGTCGGCGATGCCCTTGTCGGCGAGCTCCGGCCCCGGATTGACCCAGGAGATGACGAAGACGGTGTGGCCTTCGCCGACCAGCCAGCGGATCAGGCTCGACTTCGGCTGGAGGTCAAGCAGGTAATATTTGTTGACCAGGGGCGGCACGTAGAGGAGCGGCCGCCGGTACACCTCGTCGGTCGCCGGGGCGTATTGGATGAGCTGCATCAGCTCGTTCTGGAAAACGACGCTGCCGGGCGTGGCCGCGAGATCGACTCCGAGCTCGAAATCCCGTTCGGCGCGGCGGCGGACCCGCCCACCGTCCTCCGCCGCGTCGGCAAGCAGATTGGCGAGGCCGGACAAGAGGCTGACCGAGCCGGTGTCGATCGCGCGGCGCAGCGCCTCGGGGTTGGTCAGCGGGAAGTTGGCCGGCGACAGGGCGTCGAGATATTGGCAGGTGAAGAATTCGACCTTGGTTCGGGTCGCCTCGTCGAGCGCCGAGCCCTCGACCAGCTCCATCGCCCGGCGGGCGGTGAGCAGATAGGCCTGCTTGAGATAGTCGAACAAAGGCTCGCTCGACCAGGCCGGGTCCATGAACCGGCGGTCGCCGCGCTGCGGCTCGGCGAGCGGCTCCGGCTCGCGGCCCATCGCGCGGGCGGCGGCCGAGCCCCAGAGCTTCATCCAATCGCCCGCCGCTTTCTGCTGGGCGCGGAGGATTTCGCTCGGATGGGTGACGAGGTGGGCGGCGAAGGCGCCGAACGCGCGCCCGGGGGCGGCCGGATCGAAGGGCTGGGGGACGTGCGGGTCCATCGCCCGCTCCGCCGCCGCGCCGCCGAGCCGGATCGCGTTGGCGACCACCGCGCCCCAGGCGTCGGCCAGCTCGGAAGGGCTGGGCAGGCTCTCGGGAAGCCTGAAGACCTTGTCGTTCGCCATCGGCTCCTTCCTTAGAAGCCGAACGCTCAGAGCGCCATCAGCCCTCGAGCGCGCCGCAATCGCGGGGGCTCACGTAGAGAAAGACGAGCGCCTGGGCCGGGTTCCGGGCGGCCCAGCCGGCCTCGGGATCGGCGGGCGTGCGGAAATCCGCATTCGCATCGCGGGAGATCAGGTCCACTTCCGCGGCCGTCGCGGCCGAATGAGCCTCGAACATCACTATCTTCCTCTTGAAGGGCGCAAGCCTGTCTCTCATAAGCGGCGAGCGGACACCATCGGGAATGTCCCCGAACCGCTGTGCGGAAATTCACATATGGCCGAGTTCGACTGGAACGACCTCAGCAGCTTCCTCGCCGTCGCCCGGACCGGGAGGCTGACCGCGGCGGCCGCCCGGCTCGGAGTCGATCATTCGACCCTGTCGCGCCGGATCGCCGGGCTGGAGCATTCGCTGAAAGCCAAATTGTTCGACCGGAGCCCGTCCGGCTACGGCCTCACCGCCGCCGGAACGCGGCTGCTGCCGATCGCCGAGCAGATGGAGCGGCTGGCGCTCGGCGCCGGCGAAAGCGTCGGCGGGGAAGCGGCGAGCGTCGAAGGGGTGGTCCGGATCGGCGCTCCAGGCGGCTTCGGAAGCTGGTTCCTGGCGCCGCGGGCGGCACGTCTCCGGGACTCCTACCCGCAGCTGCGCATCCAGCTGGTGGCCGCCTCGTCCCAGTTCAGCCTGGCGAAGCGCGACGCCGACATCGTCATCACGGTGAGCCGCCCGCCCGCCGGGCGGCTGACGGTCAGCCGGCTGGTCGATTACGACCTCGCCCTCTACGCCGCGCCGGCATACCTTAAGGCCCATCCCCCCATCGCTCGGACCGCGGACCTCGCCGGCCACCGCTTCGTCTCCTACATCGAGGACCTACTCCACTTCCCGGAGCTCGATTTCCTCCGCCACGTCGCGCCCGAAGGCGCGGCGGCGCTGGAGACGAGCAACATCTTCGGGCAGTTCTTCGCGACCCGCGCCGGAGCGGGCCTCTGCGTCCTTCCCGGCTTCCTCGCCGGGGCCGAGCCGGGCCTGGTCCGGGTGCTGCCGGGCGAGGTCAAGCTCACCCGAAGCCTCTGGACGATCGTCCACCAGGACCAGGCCGAGCTCGCCCGAATCCGCGCCGTCACGCGCTTCCTGCGCGACGCGGTCGAGGCCGAGCGGGGCCTGTTCGCCCTCCCGTGAGCCACCACCTCTCTAGATGAAATAGGCCGCCGCGGCCGTCGCTCCGCCGATCAGGACGGCGGCGAACAGGCCGAGCAGGGAGGTGAGAAAGGAGCCCTGCTGGCGGCGCTGGAAGGTGCTGCGCTTGCCCGGCTTGCCGAACAGCAGCTCGATGAGCCCGGCCGCCCATCCGGCGGCCAGCGACCCCAGGAAGGTGACGAGAGCCGCGCCCGGATGACCGCGCGCCAGCACGAGTGGGAGGATCAGCGCGAACGGCGCCATCATCGCCAGCGCGGCCAGCAACTTGTTCCGGCGCAGGATTCCGCGCGGCACCGGCGAGACCGCGAGCAGATCCGGCGCCTCCTCGGCGGAGAGGGTGAGCCAGGCGAGGCTGCCGCACAATTGCCCGGCCGCGATCGCGCCGACGGCGGCGAGCACCGGCACCCGGAACTGCTCCGCGCCGCCGGTTCCCTTGAGAGCGAAAAAGACCAGCGGAAGCATGTAGATGAGACGCAGCAGCACGCTGAACAGGATCTCCGGCTCGCGCTTGAGCAGCCTCAACTCCTTCGCCCCCACCGCCGCGGTGAGGCTCGAGGCGAAGACGGCGGCGGCCCGCCCCTCCGTCTTGCGGCTGCGCGGGCTGCTATGCTCGCCGGCGCTCTGCCAGCCCCTGAGGAAATGGGTGCGCAGCAGGGTCGACGCGATCCAGAAGAAAAGGGCGGCGACCGCGAGGCAGGCGAACAGCGGCACGATCTCGCCGAAGAGAGCCCGCGCCGGCCAGGCCGACCAGCCCTCGACGCCCCAGCCGGTGCGCTGCATCCACGCCGCCACGGCGCCGAACCGGCTGCCGCGGATGGCCCCGTTCGAGCTCAGCTGCGAAAGGAGGAAGATGAGGCCCCCGAGCATTGCCGCGACGATCTGGCCGACCGATTTCGCGCCCCTCGCGCCGATGCTGCGGACCAGCGCGATGGCGAGCCCGATGCCGATCGCCGCGGCAACCACCGCCAGGGCCGCGATCATCGGCACCACCGCGAGCAGCCGCGGGTGGCCCCACAAAGCCGTCGGCAGAGCGACCGGCAGGAGCAGGATCGAGAAGGTCGTCGCCGCGGCTCCGGCGAGGCCGAGCAGCTTGGCTGAGAGCACCCGCCCCTCGGGCAGCGGCGAGGAGAGGAGCAGATCGAGGTCGCCCGCGGTGTAGAGCGTGCGCTGGCCGCCGAGCAGACCCTGGGTCAGCATGAAGGTGAAGAGCAGGACCAGCGCCGCGCTTGCCGAGACCAGGAAGCGCGGCGAGACGGTCAGCGGCCGGGCGGAGAGCCCGTAAGCGAGGAAGATTCCGAAGCCGACATAGGCGGTGAGCAGGACGAGGCGCAGGATCGTCCGGCGGCGGCTTCCCGCGGCCTGCCGGAAGGCGAGACGGATCTCGTGCAGCGCCAGCCAGGGCAGCGACCCCGGCTCAAGCCACCGCATGGTGTCCGCCGGTGAGATCGAGGAACAATTCCTCGAGCGTCAGCTCCGAAGAGCCGGCGCGCTGGCGAAGCTCGCCGAGCGTGCCCTCGGCGAGCAGGCGTCCCCCCTGGATGATCCCGATCCGGTCGGCGAGCCGCTCGGCGACCTCGCGGATGTGAGTCGTCACGATCCCCGTCGCCCCCGCCTTGACCAGGGCCTGAAGCATGTCCTTGACCGACCGCGCCATCGCCGCGTCGAGGCCGGTCAGCGGCTCATCGAGGATGAGCAGGCGCGGCTTGTGGATCAGCGCTCCGGCCAGCGCGACCTTCTGCTTCATGCCGCGCGAGAAGCCTTCGCAGCGCGTCCCCCGATCGTCCCACAGGCCGAGCCAGGTCAGCAGCCGCTCGGCCTCTTCCGCCGCCTCGGCGCGCGGGATCGACCAGAGGCCTGCGACGAAGGCGAGATATTCGAGCGGGGTCAGCTTGTCGTAGAGCATCGGCTCGTCGGGCAGCCAGGCGGTGATCGCCTTGGCCTTGAGCGGCCGGCGCAGGGCGTCGATCCCGAAGATGCGGATCGAGCCCGCGTCGGGCGCGGTGAGGCCCGCCACCATGCGCAGGGTCGTGGTCTTGCCGGCGCCGTTGGGGCCGAGCAGGGCGTAGAGCTCGCCGGCCTGCACCTTGAGATCCATGTCGACGATCACCGGCTTGTCGAACGCCTTGGAAAGGCCGCGCACTTCCAAAGCGGGCGGCGCTGCGGCGGCGGGATCGGCGATCTGGGCGGCCTGGCTATCGGACATGTCCCAACCGTGGCAGGGGCGCGCGGCTTTTGGAAGCGCTCCCTTCACCCGGCGCGGGGCCTGCGCTATGCCGCCTCGTCCTTCCGGGGAGAATCGCCCAAGTGCCCAAGCCGTTCGCAATGCTGCCGCTCCTGGCGATGCTCGGCGGCTGCGCCGGCTATGCGGCCGATTACTGGAAGCCGAAGGACAAGCTCGTCGGCCCGCAGCTGGCCCGCTACGGCCTGACCGGCAGCCAGGCCCAATGCGTCACGGGAAAGCTCAAGGCCAATCTCAGCGTCTGGCAGCTGCGCCAGCTCGGCGATCTCGCCGGACGGCTCCAGTCGGGCGGCCAGAACCCGACCGCGCTCGGGCCGCGCGACTTTCTCTACGTCGCGGGACTGGTCAAGGACCCGAAGGTCGGGGTCGAGGCGAGCCATGCGCTCGACGCCTGCGGCGCGACCGGCGGTCCTCCGGTCCGCGCCGCGGCCGAGACCGCGCCCTCACCCGCTCCGGCCGCCGCCGCCGCCCAGCCGTCGGCGCCCGCGGCAGCGGCTGCGCCGCTCTGGGTCAATCTCGGCACCGCGGCCAGCGGCCAGGCGATCTCGGTCGACGCCGCCAGCCTCGAGAATGCGCCGGGCTGGCGCCAGGGCTGGTTCCGCCTCGCCAATCCGGGCGAGAGCGGCCCGGGCGCGCTCTCCTATCATCTGAAGATCGACTGCTCCGCCCACGCCATCACCGCGATAGGCGGCCGCAAATACGGCGCCGGCGGCGAGATCGTCGAGCAAAAGGACTATCCGACGCCCCAGGGCCCGCTCCCGGTCGAGGCCGGGACGGTGATGGAAGTGGCCTATCGGGGGCTGTGCAGCTGAGCGCCATGGCCGAGGACAAGGCCGCCGCCCACCATCTCGAGCGCAGCGCCGATGCGGTGGCGAGCGCGACCAGCGATCTCAGTGACAGCGCCGACCGCCGCACTTTGCTCGCGGCCGACCGCACCCTGCTGGCCGCCGAGCGGACCTACGCCGCCTGGGTCCGCACCGCGCTCGCGGCGCTCGCCAGCGGAGTCGGCGGCCGGGCGCTGCTCGAAAGAGCGGTGCCCGACTGGCTCGGCCGGGCGACGGCCAGCCTGCTCATCCTGTTCGCCGCCTTCTGCCTGGTCGCCGCGGTGTGGCGGCAGCTGCAGCGCGCCGTCCCACCGCCGCACCCCGACCTCAAGCCGGTCCCGCACGGCCTGCTCATTTTCTTCAACGGCTTCCTCCTGCTGGTCTGCGCGGCCGCTTTGGTCGGCATGTGGGCCGCCTGACTTGGCCGAGCTGGTCCTCACCACCTTCGACTGGGTCCCGGACCTGCCGCGCGGATTCGTACGCGACCTGCGGGTGCGCTGGGCGCTCGAGGAAGCGGGCCTGCCTTACCGGGTCGAGAGCGTGCCGTTCGAGGGGCGCGGGCCCGAACATTTCGCCCGCCAGCCGTTCGGCCAGGTGCCATGGCTGACCGACGGCGACCGCTCGATCTTCGAGAGCGGCGCGATCCTCCTCCACCTCGGCGAGCGCAGCGCCGCGCTGATGCCTCCGGACCCGAACGGCCGAAGCGAGGCGATCCAGTGGCTGTTCGCGGCGTTGAACTCGGTCGAGATGGCCGCCCTCCCCTGGGCCCTGCTCGCCTTCACCGGCGACAAGGGCGACTCGGCCGCATCGAAATTCTTCGGCGACTGGGTCAAGGGGCGGCTCGCCCACCTCGAGCCGATCCTGGCGAGCCGCGAATGGCTCGCCGGCCCCTTCTCGATCGCCGACATCGCGATGGCCGACACCCTCCGCCTCATTGCCCGCTTCGACGGCCTCGCCGAACACGAGGCCTGCGAGGCGTACGTCGCCCGTGCCACCGCCCGCGCCGCCTTCACGCAGGCCCATGCCGATCAAATGGCTCATTTTGCCGCGGCGGATCAACAGCCAGTAAAATAATCCTGCCGCGCACTGGATGCAGGGTGCGCCACGCCCTTAAAAGATTCGGTTGCGCAGCATCTTAAAGGCAGGCACACTTCGCCTCGGGGTAGGGAAACGACTCAAGTCGTGCGCCTGTATTCAGCGCTTTCAGATCCGTGGGCGTCACCATTTAAGCTTATCGGTCCGTACTCTGTGTGCGGATGCGAATACTTGCGCATGGGGAAATGAGCGATGACGGCACAGAAAGCGACACTTCAGCAGCACCCGACTGCCGGCCAGCCGGCCTGCATTCCGGTTCCCCCCGATCTCAGTCTTCCCCTGATCAACGAGCCTGCCCAGGCTTGTCCGCCCGAGCAGGGCGTGGACACGGTGGGCGCCCTTCAGTTCATCGTCGGAACGTGGACGAACCAGCCGCTGGCGAATGGGCAAGGCGGCCCGGCCAATCCCTATTCCTACAATCTGATGGTGCTTCCCCAGCAGGATCCCTCCTCGCCCCAGGGCTACATCCTCAAGAACATGCAATATTATGAGGAGATCACCTTCTCCGCCATTCACGGCAACGCCGCCAACCGGGGCGGCATCGGGGTCCAGGTCTGCAACCCGCTCTTCTACGAGCAGCGCATCTACATCTCCCAGAAATCGGATACTCCGGTCGGCGACACCCTGGTCCACGCGGAGAACGGGGCCTGGCTGATCCTGGTCAGCAGCGATCAATTTCCGGGCCCCTATGGCGGGCCGCCCGAAAATCCGGTGCCTGGCAGCACGCCGCCGACCGGCTATCCGACCCTGGTCAAGCAGATCGCGGTTCCGCACGGCAATTCGGTGCTGGCGCTCGGCCAGGCGCCGCCCTTCCCCCTCCAGCCGGTCGCGGGCTCGCCGACCATTCCCGATCTCACCGGCACTATCATCCCCCAGGGCGTCGATGGGACCCCCTACAACACCGAGAGCGTCGGCAACCCGAACGTTCACTTCACCTTGAACCCGACCGCGCCGCTGGCCCAGGCCCTGTCGGTGGCGCCGGTCGACCAATATATCATGTTCCAGGTCGACACGGACTATCTCGACGGCTCCGGCCAGGTCACCAATATCGGCTTCGAGCAGCAGCATGCCGACGTAGTCCGCTATACCGCGACCTACTGGCTCGAGCAGCTTGCGGGCAGCGACGGCTTCAGCCAGCTCCAATATGTCCAGACCATCTATCTCAGGATCCCACTCGGCAACGAGGACGTCGTCTTCCCGCACGTGACGTGCAACACCTTGACCCTCGTCCAATCCCCGCCGCCCCCGCCGCCCGGACCCGCGCCCTCGGAAGCGGCGCAGATCCAGCTGGACGGCCAGGGATGAACGACCAGCCCTCCATCGCCGTCGGCGCGCCCGAACCGATTACGCCGCTGACCGACGCGGAGAAGCGGGTGATCGCCTGGCTCAACGAGAACAGCAGCCGCGAGGCGGTGCTGGCCGACCTTCAGGACACCCTGCAGACGGCGATCGAGATCGAGCTCGCCACCATCCCGATCTATCTATTCACTTATTATTCGATCAACCGCGAGGCCGCGAGCGGGGAGAATCTCGAGGCCCCGCAGCTCTTCGCCAACAAGGCCGGCGCGGTGATCATGAGCGTCGCCGTCGAAGAGATGCTGCACATGTCGCTGTCGTCCAACGTACTGTTCGCGCTCGGCGGCACCCCGCGCCATTATCGCCGGGCCCCGGGGCAATATCCAACGCCCCTCCCCTACCACAATCCGGTCGGCCCCAAGGGACCGGACGGGCAGACGGCGGTGCTGATCCCGCTCTCGAAGCTGAGCTTCGAGCAATTGTGGCATTTCCTCCAGATCGAATATCCCGAGGCCAAGGACGTCACTCCGGAGGACCGGGACTGGGACACGATCGGCCAGTTCTATTCCTTCATCCGCTGCCTGTTGTGCACGAAATTCCTCTCGGACGCCGATTTCCAGCGCGGACCGGCCGAGCGCGGCATCCAGCCGGGAAATTATTCACCCAACAACATCGACACGGTCTTCCCCAAGGAGAAGTTCGACCCGTGGAAGACGGCGCCGCCGGTTCCCCTGCCCGGATGGCTCGCCAAGGACGGCCATCCGCGCGCGGCGGAGATCGCGCAGTTCACCGATTGCGCCGACAGTCACACCGGGCCCAGCGCCCTGCTCACCATCGCCACGGTCCGGAAAGCGATCAAGGCGATCGACACGGTCTGCGACCAGGGCGAGGGCGCCCCGATATGCGGCCCCAAGGTCGACCCGGACGACGATCTCTCGTCGCTCGAAATGTCGCACTACCAGAAGTTCCTGACGCTCCAGGCCCAGTTCGCCGCCTACAAGGATACGAAGGAAGATCTGCCGCCTTACTCGGACCGGGTCGCGCCGGTCGAGCCGACCGTCACCCAAAGCGAGCTGGAGGCCGCGGGCCTCATCTACAACTTCCCCGACAATCCGACGACCGGCATCTACCCGATCCACCTGTGGCCGATCTCGGCCTTCACCAGCGCCTGCTTCCAGTACATGCTGATCATGACGGAGACGATCTATCGGGTCCCGCCGCACCAGCAGAAGCTCTTCTTCAACGAGGGCCTCCACCGCTCGATGATCTGGGTGCTCGACAAATATATCAAGACGATCCGCAAGATCCCGGTCGGCGGCGGCAAGGTGATGGCTCCGACCTTCGAGAACGTCGATCTCGGCCCGCCCGTCACGGCCTTCGCCGGCCTCACCTATTACGGCAACCAGGCGATCGCCGCAGCCAACGCGATCCTCGCCGCCGACCCCAACGGGCCTCTGGCCTCGGTCATGTCGGACGTGATCTATTATATCGGAGTGGCGATCTCGGCGACCAGCGCCGACGGACATCCGATGCACCTGCCCGACGTTGCCGAATATTGGAGCGAGGAAGAAGCATGAGAAGCATGAGGCGCCCGGGCCATAGTCCCGCATCCGAAGCGAAGGCCGTTGCGGCCGCGGCCGCGGCGGCCCCTTCCGGGCCCGGGTTTCCGATACCGGTCCCCAACCCCTATATCGTCGATCCGCCGGCTTTCCCGGAACATGCCCAGACCGGCGTGACCGGGATGCCGGCCCATTCCTGCATGGGTCTGAACAGCTGCCGCGGCACCGACCGCTTCGGGCTCGTCGGCCCGCCGGGACGGGGGCCCAATGCCTGCGCCGGCCAGGGCTATTGCGCCACCTCGAACAATCATACCTGCCACGTCCAGAACGACTGCCGGAACCAGGGCGGCTGCGGCCTCTACGGCACCGCCGAGGAGATGAACCGGCCGGGCTATAACGACTGCCGCTCGCAGGGCTCCTGCGCGACCCCGATCAACGCCGAGAGGTTCAGCACCAACGGCCAGAACCAGGGCAAGAGCGTTTGGGCGCGGGCGCGCGAGCTGTTCGAGACGGAAGTCTGGCCCGCGCTCCGCGACGAGCTTCAAGGTAAGCGCGAGAGCGGCGCCATCCCCGCCGACCAGCCGCTCCCCGAGACGCTCGGCAAGCCGCCCGCGCCGTTCACCGAGAGCGGCCCCAGCTATTTGTGGATCAGCAGCGTCAATGCCGATCGGGGCGCCTTTCAGGCTTGCGGAAGCAGCGGGATGAGCGGCGCCGGAGGCTGCAGCTGAGGCGATGGCGGCGATCGCGGATCTGCCGCGACTCGGCCTTGGGCTGGGGCTGCGCAATGTCCATTTCGAGGAGATCCTCCGCGACCGGCCGCGGATCGGCTGGTTCGAGGCGATCTCCGAGAATTTCATGGATTCCGGCGGTCGCCCACGCGCGGTGATCCGCGAGATCGCGGAGCATTATCCGATCGTCCTGCACGGCGTGTCGCTGTCGATCGGGAGTACCGATCCCTTGAACCTCGACTATCTGGCCCGTCTAAGGCGCCTCGCCGACGAGATTCGCCCGGCGTGGATCAGCGACCATCTGTGCTGGACCGGAGTCATGGGACTCAATTCCCACGACCTCCTGCCGATGCCGCTGACCGAGGAGAGCCTGGCCCATGTCGCGGCGCGCGTGCGGCGGGCGCAGGATATCCTCGATCGGCCGCTCATCCTCGAAAATCCCAGCAGCTACCTGCGCTTCGCTCAGTCGACCATGGAGGAACCGGAATATCTGCGCCGCCTGTCCGACGAGACCGGGTGCGGGCTGCTGCTCGACGTCAACAACGTCTATGTCAGCTGCTTCAACGCCGGCACCGACCCCGTCGCCTATGTCGAGGCCTTCCCCTGCGAGCGCGTCGTCCAGATGCACCTCGCCGGTCATGAGCATCACGGCTCCCACGTCATCGACACGCACGACCGGCCGGTGCGCCCGGAAGTGTGGGACCTGTTCCGTCTCGCCTGGACCCGCACGGGCGGCGCCTCGACCCTGCTCGAGTGGGACGGGAATATCCCCTCGCTGGGCGAATGCCATGCGGAGCTGCTCAAGGCCGAGGCCTATATGACCGGTGCGGGAGCGGCCGCACCCGACGCTTCCGTCGATGGCGACGGTCCGGAGAGCATCTCCAATCCCGTCGGCTTCCTCGTGCCTCGGGTGATGGACAGCAACCTCATGGAACCGGCGTGAGCGCCGACGTCGCCTCCGTCCAGCGCTGGATGCACGAGGCTCTCATCTCGCCGCGATCGGCCGCCCGCGCCGATATCGACGCCAGGCTCATCCACGGCGGCCGTCTCGCCGCCGCCGCCGGGCTCGCTATCTACCAACGCGGCTATTTCCTCCGCATCGCCGCCTGCATGCGCGAGCAATTCCCCGCTTTGTGCCACGCGCTCGGACAGCCGCTGTTCGACGATTTCGTCGCCGATTATGTTCGCGACAAGCCGCCCGAGAGCCACACGCTCTACGACCTCGGCCGCCGCTTTCCCGCCTGGCTCGAGGAGAACCGGCCGGACCGGGATCTTTCCTCCGGCGAGCGGGAATCGTGGATCGACTTCATGATCGACCTCGCCCGCTACGAGCGGCAGGTCTTCGCCATGTTCGACAGGGAAGGTCAAGAAGGCCGGCCTTTCGCCGCGACGGCGACCCCGGACGAGCATCTCAGGCTGCAACCCTGCTTCGATCTCGGCGCCTATGGCTTTGCGGTTCCGTCTTATTACCATGCCGTGCGCCGCGGCGAGGCGCCCTCGCTGCCGCCGCGCGGACCCGCTTATGCGGCGCTGGTGCGAACCGACTATGTGACCCGAACGATCCCGCTCACCCAGCCGCAATACGTCTTCCTCGCCGCGATGAAGCAAAGCGGCACCGTCGAACGCGGCGCCGCGGCCCTGGCGCGGCATCTTGGGATGGATTCGAGCGAGGTACGCGATTCCTGGTCGTCCTCGGGCGAGCGGCAGCGGTGGATCGACTGGGGCTTCTTCGTCGCGGGTCTCGCAGCGCGTCCTGACGGGAACGACGGGATTCGAAGTCTCGAACTTCAAGATCACGCGCCCGGGCGTCCCCGTCCGACCATGAAGGGAGTGTCTCCATGACCAGCTATGTGATCGTCGGCGCCGGTGCGGCGGGGCTCTATACCGCGTGGCGGCTGCTGAGCGGAGGAACGCTGGCGAGCGGCGACACCGTCCAGCTCTACGAATGGTCCGACCGGCCCGGCGGGCGCATCTGCACCTACACGTTTCCGGCCGGCGTCTATCCGTCCGGCACCCAGCCGGATCGGCTTTATTGCGAATTCGGAGGGATGCGCTTCGCCGTGGACCAAGGGTTCAAGAAGAACAAGAAGATCATTGAGGGACATGTGCTGGTGCAAAGCACCATCCGTGCGCTGAACCTCGAGGATAAGGTCGTCGATTTCGACGAGTCCCCGCAACGCCTCTATTATCTGCGCGGGCGGCACGTTTACGAGAATTCGCTCGACAGCCTTTGGGCTTTCCAGGCCCTTCCCTATGGCTTCAACGACGATTTCATGAAGTTCGTGCAGGCGAATATCCAACCACCCTACACGGCCGACAACCTGCTCGGCGCGATCGCCGCCCTGTTCGCGCCGAACCTCGGCTCCAGCAACGGCGACCGAAGCAAGTGGTGCAGCTACTATGCGTCCGGGGCGGTTACGACGCCGGCGGCCGGGGTCGCATTTCCGGCGGGAACGCCGATCCGCGACATCGGCTACTGGAATCTCCTCTACGATCAGTTCGGCGACGAGGGTTTCGATTATTCCGCGGATGGCACCGGCTATACGTCCAACGTCATCAACTGGAACGCCGCGGATGCGATGCAGGCCAACAACGATTATGGATCGAGCACCAGCTACATGCGCCTCGACGGCGGTTACAGCATCCTGTTCGAAACTCTCGCCTCCAAGGTGAAGAAGCTTGCCGCCAAGTTCCCCGGCTCCGGCCTGTTGTTCGGCGAGCAGCTGACCAGCCTGTCGGAGGCAGCGAACAACCGGACGCTCTGCACCTTCTCGAAGGAAGGCCAATCCCACGAGGTGCTCGCCGACCAGCTGTTCCTGGCAATGCCGAGGCGCTCGCTGGAGCTCGTCGCGGCTGGCTGCTCCCAGGATTACATGCTCAACCAGCCCGCCGTCCGATACTGGCTCGATTCGTCGATCGACCAACCCGCCATCAAGGTCGTCATGGTTTTCGACGAAGCCTGGTGGACCAGTGCGGAATGCGCCTTCCCGCCCCAGCTGTTCGTCCCCAAGGGCGCTCCGGAGAGCCAGGGGGTCGGCGGACCGTCGATAACCGACCTGCCGCTGCGCATGGTCTATTATTTCGGCAACAACGTCCCGGGCGGTCCTGGCACCAAGGGCGGACCGTACGTCCTGCTCGCCAGCTACGACGACATGAACTATTCCGGCTTCTGGCGCGAGCTCGAGATTTCAGGGGATTACCCCGTCCCGCCCCCGGTGGTCCGGCAGCCGCTCGACGGTCCGACGGAGGTGCCCGCGGATTCGCCTCTGACCGCCATCCTGCTGAAGCAGCTTGCCGAGTTGCACGGGATCGCGCTCGACAGGATACCGGCGCCGACCGGCGTCTATTTCCAGGACTGGGGCCAGGATCCGTTCGGCGCCGGCTATCACGGCTGGTCCGCCCACTACAACATCTGCCAGGCCATGGACTATGTGCGCGCTCCATACGCCAGGATCCTAGGGAACCCGGATCGCAAGACCTACATCGTCGGCTCCTGCTACTCGTTCGACCAGGCATGGGTCGAAGGCGCCTTCTGCGTCGCCGAATCCGTGTTGCAGGACTTCGTGGGTCTCAAGCCGTTCGTCGGCACGGGCTATACGCTCATCTGCACCGCAACGATGGGAGAGGGGGGACCGCCGCAGGCGACCCTGAAGGCAACCCCGGCGGACCGGAAGGCGACGAATCCGAACCGCGCGCACCGCGGCTAGTCCCTCGCTCTACCGACGTGCTTATTCGACGGTGACGCTCTTCGCGAGGTTCCGCGGCTGGTCGACGTCCGTGCCCTTCGCCACGGCCACATGATAGGCGAGGAGCTGGACCGGGATGGCGTAGACGAGGGGCGCGATCAGGGGATGGACTTTGGGCATTTCCAGCGTGGCGACGAGGCGGTCGTCGCCGGCGGCGGCGAGGCCTTCGGCGTCCGAGATCAGGATCACCCGGCCGCCGCGCGCCTGCACTTCCTGCATGTTCGACACCGTCTTCTCGAACAATGGGCCGGACGGGGCGAGGACGATCACCGGGACGCTGTCGTCGATCAGCGCGATGGGGCCGTGCTTCATCTCGCCGGCGGCATAGCCTTCGGCGTGGATATAGCTGATTTCCTTGAGCTTCAGCGCGCCTTCCATCGCCATCGGATATTCCGGGCCGCGCCCGAGATAGAGGACGTCGCGGGCGCCGGCGATAAACGGCGCGAGCCGCTCGATGTCCTCGTCGTGGGCGAGCGCGGCGTTCATCGCCGCCGGGGCTTCGGAGAGGTGCTCGACGATCTCACGCTCCTCGTCCTCGCTCATCCGGCCCTTGTCGCGGGCGACCTTGGCGGCGAGCGCGGCGAGGACGGCGAGCTGGCAGGTGAAGGCTTTCGTGGACGCGACGCCCACTTCCGGTCCGGCGTGGGTGGGCAGAAGCAGGTCGGCCTCGCGCGCCATCGAGCTGGTGGGAACATTGACGACGACCGCGATCCTTTGCCCCTCGGCACGGGCGTGGCGGAGCGCCGCCAGGGTGTCGGCCGTCTCCCCCGATTGCGAGATGAACAGGGCCAGCCCGCCCGGCTCCAGCACCGGCTGCCGGTAGCGGAACTCCGAGGCGATATCGAGCTCGACCGGCACCCGGGCGAATTGCTCGAACCAATATTTGGCGACCATCCCGGCGTAGAAGCTCGTACCGCAGGCGACGATGGTGATGCGCGGCACGTCCGCGAACGACCAGTCGATGTCGGGAAGCGCCACCTTCTGCTCGAACGGCCTCAGGTAGGAGCCGAGCGTCTGGGCGACGACGATCGGCTGCTCGAATATCTCCTTCTGCATGAAGTGGCGGTGGTTGCCCTTCTCGATCCGCGCCGCCGAGGCTCCGGAATTGACCTTCTCCCGCGTAACGGGCGCGTCATCGCGGTCGTAGACCTGGACGCTGTCGCGGCCGATCACCACCCAGTCGCCCTCGTCGAGATAGGAAATGCGCTGGGTCAAAGGGGCGAGCGCCAGAGCGTCGGAGCCCAGATACATCTCGCCATCGCCGTAGCCGACCACCAGCGGCGAGCCGAGGCGCGCGCCGATCAGCTTGTCGGGGAAGCGGCGGAACAAGATGGCGAGGCTGAAGGCGCCGTGGATCCGCTTCAGGGTGCGCGACACCGCCTCCTCGGGAGTCGCGCCCCGCTCCAGCTCGCGGGTGACGAGATGGGCGACGACCTCGGTGTCGGTCTCGGACTCGAACCGGCGGCCCTCGGCCAGCAATTCCTCGCGCAGCGGCCGGAAATTTTCGATGATGCCGTTGTGGACCAGCGCCACTTCCTCGGTCGCGTGGGGATGGGCGTTGCCTGTGGTCGGCGCCCCGTGCGTGGCCCAGCGCGTATGCGCGATCCCCGTCGTTCCGGGCAGCGGATCGGCGGCGAGCACGCGGGCGAGATTGTCGAGCTTGCCCTCGGCGCGGCGGCGCTCCAGCCGGCCCTCGACGATCGTGCACAGGCCCGCGCTATCGTAGCCGCGATATTCGAGCCGCCGAAGCCCGTCCATGAGGCGCGGAGTCACTTCCTCGCGTCCGACGATGCCGATGATCCCGCACATTACCTGCCGCCGTCCCTCTTCCGTTCGGCCTGAGCCTGTCGAAGGCCTTCACTTGCTGCGTAGATAGAAAAAAGGCCCTTCGACAAGCTCAGGGCGAACGGTTTGTGGCTCAATCGCGTTTCTTCCTTGCCGACATGGCGGCGCGGAAGCGTGCCGCCCAGCCGGGCCTTGCCTCCTGTCTGCCGCGGGCGACGGCGAGCGCGTCGGCTTCCACGTCGGCGGTGATCACCGATCCCGCTGCGACGATCGCGCGCGCGCCGATCGCCACCGGCGCGACCAGCGCCGAGTTGGAGCCGATGAACGCCCCCTCGCCGATCGACGTGCCGTATTTGAAGAAGCCGTCGTAATTGCAGGTGATCGTGCCGGCGCCGACATTCGCTCCGGCCCCCACCTCGGCGTCGCCGAGATAGGTCAGGTGGTTGGCCTTGGCGCCTCTGCCGAGCTTCGCCTTCTTGGTCTCGACGAAGTTGCCGATCCGGGCACCCTCTCCGATGTCGCTGCCCGGGCGCAGCCGGGCATAGGGGCCGATCTCGGCCCCGCGTGCGATCGAGGCCCCCTCGATATGGCAGAAGGCCCGGATTCGGACGCCCTCGGCGATCCGTACGCCGGGGCCGAACACGACGTTGGGCTCGACGATCGTGTCGCGGCCGATCTGCGTGTCGTGGCTGAACCAGACCGTCTCCGGAGCGACGAGGCTCACCCCGTCGACCATCGCCCGGGCGCGGCGGCGGCGCTGCCAGATCGCCTCGACGCCGGCCAGCTCGCCGCGGCTGTTGACGCCGGCGACCTCCTCGGCGTCGGTCTCGATGACCGCCGAACGACGCCCGTCCGCCGCGGCCAGCATGACGATGTCGGGCAGGTAATATTCGCCGGCGGCATTGGCGTTGCCGACCTTGTGGAGGAGCGGCCAGAGGTCCACCGAGCGCACCGCCATCAAACCCGAATTGCACAGGTCGACGGCGCGCTCGGCCGGGCTGGCGTCCTTGTGCTCGATCATCTTGTCGATGGTGCCGTCGGGGCCGGCGAAGATGCGGCCATAGGCTGCGGCATCCGCGGGCCGGAAGCCGACGACGACCGCCGCCGGCGCGTCGGGGGCGCGAAGCCGCTCCAGCATTCGCTCCATCGTCGCCGTGCCGACCAGCGGCGTGTCTCCGTAGAGAATCAGGATGTCGCCCTCGAATCCCTGAAGCGCGCCTTCGGCCTGGAGGACGGCGTGGGCGGTGCCCTGCTGCGGCTCCTGGACCACGACGACTCCGCCGTGGCGCTGGACGAGCGGCTCGACCTGCTCGCGGCCGCTGCCGATCACGACCGCCGTGTGCGCGGGGCGAAGGGCGTCGACGCTCGCCAGCAGATGCTCCAGCATCGGCCGGCCGGCGAGCGGATGGAGGACCTTGTGGAGGTCCGACTTCATCCGCGTCCCCTTGCCCGCGGCGAGGATGATGGCGGCGACGGGCCGTTCCCTGCTCATGGTGCCGCCAATCGCACGATAAGGTTGAAACTTCCACTCATCGTGCGCAGGGCCCGGCGATGGCCGCCCTTCCCTTCCGCGTTGTCGCCTTCGACCTCGACGGAACGCTGGCGGACACCGCCGCCGATCTCGCCGCCGCGCTCAACCACGCGTTGGGAAGGCTGGGGCGGCCGGAAGTGCCGGCGGACGGCGTGCGCCATCTCGTCGGCCATGGGGCCCGAGCTTTGCTGAAGCGGGGACTCGGCCTGAGCGGCGACGCGTCGGAGACCCTGGTCGAAGCGAGCTTTCCCCTCTTCATCGACTATTATGCCGCCAACATCTGCCGGGGCACCCGGCCCTATCCGGGCGTGGAGGCGGCCCTGGACGCGCTCGGCGAGAGCGGCGCGAAGCTCGCCGTGTGTACCAACAAGGCGGAGCGGCTGACCCATTTGCTGCTCGACGCGCTCGGCTGGCACAACCGCTTCGATGCCGTCGTCGGCGGGGACAGCCTGCCCGTACGCAAGCCCGATGCCAGGCCGCTCTTCGAAGCGGTGGCGCTCGCCGGCGGCGGCCGCGCCGCCTTCGTCGGCGATTCGATCACCGATGCCGATACCGCCCGCGCGGCCTGCATCCCGTTCGTCGCGGTCAGCTTCGGCTTCTCCGACCGGCCGGTCGAGGCACTCGGTGCCGATGCGGTGATCGACCGTTATGAGCAGCTGCTGCCCGCCCTCCGCAAGCTCTGATCAGTGCTGCGCCTTGCGCCACAAGTGCCGCGCCAGCATCAATGGCGGCATGCGCAGCCAGTGTGAGCGAACGTAGAAACCGAAGCGCAGCGCGCGGCGGCTCGGACGGCCCCAGCCGTCGCGGGCGAGGAGGCGCGCCCTGAATAAAGGATCGGCGCTATTCCAGACGCGCCAGCCCTCGGGCACGGGTGTGCCGTAAAGGTCGTCGGCGAGCCGGCCCGCGCGGTGCACGGCGGCGAGCAGGCCGTGGCGCGCCGCCCGGTCGTGGAGGCGCTGCCAGAAACCTTCCCGACCTTCGAACTCGCGCAACAGACGGTCGACGTCCCAGAGGTTGCGCAGACCTCCCGCGAGGTCGCCGTCGGCGAAGAGATGGGCCGCGGAGTGAACGACCATGTCTTCCGGGCAAAGAATCCGAAGGCCGTTCTCGAGCGCCACGCTGTCGGCGACCAAAGCCTCCGCGTCCGGCTTCGGCCGCGCGGTGAGCGGGAGAATATTGTGATGGACGTCGATCATCCTGTCGCGGGTCGAATGGATGAGCGGCGGCAGCTCGTGCATCCAGCGGCGGTAATAGAGGTCGTCATAGGGATCCTCCTTGACCCATTCCCAGCCTGCGGCGAGCAGCGCCCGCTCGACCTCCGTCAGCGCCGCCCGGGGCGCCAGGATGTCGAGGTCGCCGATCGAGCGGCCGACAGCGGCGTCGAGCCCGGCGGCGGCATAGGCCGTGCCCTTGAGCAGGATGACCGGTACGTCGAGCGACGCCAGCGCGCGGCGCGCCATCTCGGCTTCCCACAGGGCCTGGGTCCGCCCGGCGTCGGCGGCGGCCCGAGCGTCCGCCAGCAGGCGCTCGACCGGGTCCGGCAGCTTCTGGCCCCGGAGGCGAAACGCGAGGCTGCCCGCAAGCGATTCGGCGCGGGCAGCGGCGAGGATCGCGGTCCAATCCCGAACCTCGGCCGAAGCCTCGGGATCGGCGAGCAGGCGAGCGACCACGGCGGCGCTCACCGCGCCTCCTCCCACAGCCGGTCGACGAGCAGGGCGGCCTCCTCCCCATCGGAATAATCGATGGCGCGACCAGGGACCGAGGTGACGAGCCGGGTCAGCGCCTCGAAACCGCGCTCGGCCAGCGCGACATAGTTGGTCGACGCCTGGGTCAGGCGCGCGAACACCTCGGCGGCGCCGACCTGCCGAACGGCGGGCGCCAGCCCCGCGCCGAAGCGGGGAAAGAGGATCAAGGCCGGCGCGGCCGGTTCGTCCATCCGAGCGATCGCCTCGGCGTTCGGCCGCAGGTGCCGGATCGTGCCCTTGGGCGTCCCTTCGAGCCGAGGGCCGAGCCGCGCCGCGTCGACTTGGGCGAACAGCGGCAGCGCGTCGTTCTTGAGGCTGACCGCGCGCGGAAACGGGTAGAGCAGGCCGTCGCTAAGACCGAGCAGGGCGAATTCGTCGCCCATGAAGCGCCAGCCACGCTCGCCGAGCCACGCCGCCAGCGTCGACTTGCCGGCACCCGACAGGCCGGTCATCAGCACGGCCCTGCCCTCCCGCTCGACCGCGGCGGCGTGCAGCAGAAGGTGGCGGCGCTGACCGAGCGCCATCTGGAGGTTCATGCCCATTTCGGCGGCAAGGAGGCCGAGGGAGAGCGGCAGCGGCAAAGTGTCGGGCAGCCAGTAATCGCCCGTGATCGACACCGAGGGACGCAGCCACCGGCGCCACGGCCTCGCCGCCTCGAGACGAACGGTGAAATCGCAGGGCGCCTCCGGCTCGGGATAGCCCGCGTACAGCCGTTCGAGCTGGTCGAGCGGCCTCTGCCAGGCCGAGCCGATGCGGAACGACACCGGCCCGACTCGAATCTCCAGCCGGCGCATCAGGCCCGGCGGGCCAGCCCCGCCGCCTCCAGCTCGGCGAGCCGCGCGGCGATCGCGGCCGGGGCGTCGTCGGAGGCGAGGTCGAAACGTTCGCCCATCCGCAGCAGCAGCCCGTCGGCATCGGCCGGCTCTTCGGCCAGCGCCTCGAGGATTTGCGGCGCCGGCGGCGCGAGGATGTGGGTGGTGCCGGAAGGACGGTGGTAGAGCGCGGTCAGAGTCTCGAGGGCGGCCGTTCGGACCGCCTCGGGCGGGTCGGCGACGAACCGGGCCATGCCGGCCGTCTGATCAGCGCGGCATCTGCAGCGAGGCGAAGCAGGTGAAGCCGCTCGTCCCCGCATGCAGGCGGCCGATATATTTGACATAGGCCTGGGCGGCGTCGGCATCGAGCCCGGCCGGGGTCGGCCCGTTGTGGAGCAGCGCCTTGACCTCCTCGCCGGTCAGCGGCCGCGGCGCCGGCGGAAAGGCGCCCGGAGTGCCTGGCGGGACCACGCTGCCGTCGGCGGCGATGTAATTGCCGGCCTGGTCGGGCGACGGCACCGGAATCTGGCAGTTGAGCACCGACACCGCGGTGTTGGCGAAGGCGGGGCGGATCGTCACGACGGTCGAGGCCGCCGCCGCGCCGAGGGCGAGCACGGTTCGCCGGCTGGGCGCGAAACCCTCCCCCTCGGGGCTGCTGTCTTCGCTTGCGCTCATCGCGGGCTCACTATTCCCATGCTGTTTCTTAAGCGTAAAGCCCGCTTGTGGCGAGCGGGCCGAGGGCGGCTCCCGTCCCGCCGAGGGACGGTGCGGCGGGCCGTGCGTCGCACGTGACAAAAAGTTCAGTGCCTCCGGGAAACGGGAGAAAAATCGTTTCGGCCTCGTTTAGGTGCCGGGCCGCCGGTGTACATAGCGGCTTTCATCCCAAGGAGGATCGCGAATGAAGACCTTTATCTTTGCGGCCGCGCTGATGCTCGGCGGCGCCGCGATGGCGCAAGACACCGCCCCGGCGGGCGGCACCCCGGTCGCGCCCGGCAACGCCGCGCCCGAGCGCGATGCCCGCGGCATTCCGGTCGTCTCGGCCGAAGCCGTGGCCCCCACCGGCTACAACCAGCCGGCGCAGGTCGGTCCGGCCGGAACGCTTACGCCGAATCAGCCGGCGACCAGCATGCCGCCGGCGGGCGATCTGCCGCCGTGCACGCGCAAGGTCACCGACCATTGCACCCAGACCTACGAGCGGCACCGCGCGACCAAGATGTGAACGGCTGAAGGGGACACGTGAACGGACGTGTCCCCTCGCTCCCGTTTGCTAATCGCTTCCAGTCTGCCATCAACCCGCCGAACTCCACGATCAGCGGGACGCGATAGATCATGACCATCAGCTTTGAAGGACGAGTCGCCATCGTCACGGGCGCCGGCGGCGGGCTCGGCCGCGCCTATGCGCTGGAGCTCGCCCGGCGCGGCGCTCGGGTGGTGGTCAACGATCTCGGCGGAGCGCGGGACGGCACCGGCCATTCCGACGCGGCCGCGAAGGTGGTCGCCGAAATCGAGGCGAAGGGCGGCACCGCCATGGCCAACGGCGCCTCGGTCATCGATCTCGCCCAGGTCGAGGCGATGGTCGCGAAGGCGAAGGAGGCGTGGGGCGGGGTCCACATCCTGATCAACAATGCCGGCATCCTGCGCGACAAGAGCTTCGCCAAGATGGAGCTGGAGGACTTCAGGGCGGTGGTCGACGTCCACCTGATCGGCTCGGCCAATTGCACCAAGGCGGTGTGGGAGACGATGCGCTCCCAGAATTACGGCCGGATCCTGATGACCTCGAGCTCGACCGGCCTCTACGGCAATTTCGGACAGGCCAATTACGGCGCGGCCAAGCTCGGACTCGCGGGGCTCACCAAGACCTTGCATCTCGAGGGCGCGAAGCACGGCATCCGGGTCAACACGATCGCCCCGACCGCCGCCACCCGAATGACCGAGGACATCTTCCCGCCCGATCTTCTGAAGCTGTTCGAGCCGGAGAACGTCGTCCCGGCGGCCCTGTACCTCGTCTCCGAGGAGGCGCCCTCGAACATGATCGTCGGCGCCGGCGGCGGCGTGGTCCAGGCCGCGTACGTGACCCTGACCCCCGGCTATGCCCTGCCCGACGGCCGGCGAACCGTCGAGGAGGTCGCGGCCCATTGGAACGAGATCGTCAGCCGCGAGGGCGAGATCGTGCCCCAGTCCGGCGCCGAGCAGGCGATGCTGATCCTGAAACGGCTGCAGGGCTCGTAGCTCCTCCCCGTTCCGGGGAAGGAACCATACCGTATTGCACGACTAATACACCTGTGCTACGCCTCCCGCCCAGGGAGGAAAAACCATGTACAGTGACAGCGATCTGGAGGCGGCGGTGGCGGCGGGGGCGTTGAGCCCCGAAGCCGCGGCTTCGCTTCGCAACTACGTCGCCGGCCGCGCCGCCAGCCCGGCGGTCGACGAGGAGCATTTCCGGCTCATCACCGGCTTCAACGACATCTTCGTCTCCGTCGCCGCGGCGATCCTGTTCTTCGCCCTCGGCTGGATCGGCTCGACGATCGGCCCCAAGATCGATTTCGACGGGCCCTCGCCGGTCGGCCCGGCGCTCGTCGCCGTCGCCGCCTGGGGCCTTGCCGAATTCTTCACCCGCAAGCGGCGGATGGCGCTGCCGAGCATCCTGATGCTGCTCGCCTTCGTCGGCGGGGTCGCCGCGACCGTCGGCATCTCGCTCGTCCTGATTGTCGGGCTCGAAAAGCTCAATGGCAACGATCAGCTTGCCGGCGGGCTCATCGCCGGATCCGCCGCGGTCGCCGCTCTTGCGGCCTGGCTGCACTGGCGCCGGTTCAAGGTGCCGATCACCATCGCCGCCGGGGCGGCCGCGGTAGTCGCGTTGATCATGGCGCTGCTCAAGACCGTGATGGGCGACATGGCGAACCAGGAGGATGTCCTGCTCGGCTTCATGCTGCTGCTCGGCGTCGGCGTGTTCCTGTTCGCCATGTGGTGGGACGCTTCCGATCCGGCGCGCGAGACCCGGCGCTCCGACGTCGCCTTCTGGCTGCACCTGCTGGCGGCGCCGATGATCGTCCATCCGGTCTTCAAGCTGTTCGGCCTGTCCGACGGCGGCGGCTCGGTCGGCGGCGCGGTGATCGTGCTCGCGGTCTACGTCCTGTTCGGGCTCACCGCTTTGGCGGTCGACCGGCGGGCCCTGCTCGTCTCCGCCCTCGTCTACGTGCTGTGGGCGCTGAGCCGGCTGTTCGAGCAGGCCGGTGCGGCCGAGCTCAACCTCGCCTTGACGGCCCTTGTGATCGGCTCGGCGCTGCTGCTTCTCTCGGCTTTCTGGCACAGCGCCAGGCGGGCGGTGGTCCGGCCGCTGCCGGCCGGGCTGCAGGCGAAGCTGCCGCTGCTCGACCGGCCCTCGGCGGCCGCCGCGGCGGCCTAGCCTTGGAGCCACGAAAAAGGGGCGGCACCCGCCAGGGCGCCGCCCCTTTTTTCCTGTTCGGGCCTCACTGTCCGGAAGCGTAGCTGTTGCCGGGCACCCCCGCGGCGAGGGCTGCGGTGCGCTGCGCGGCGATCGCCCGGCGGGTCTCGACCCGGCAGTGCTGGACGAGGTTGCGGCCGTGCAGATCGGCGTCCGACGCGGTGCCGCACGCTTCGCGGACCGCATTTCCGATGCGGCGGTCGAGCTCGCGCCGGCCGGCCGCGCTGGAAAGGTCGAGATCGGCATAATGGACCACCTGCGCTCCGGAAGCGGCGGGCTGGGCGAAAGCGGGCCCTGCGGTCAGCGCGGCGGCGAAGGCGGCGAGGGGAAGCAGGATTTTCATGGCGGGTCTCCGTGGTTTGAAAGGTCGCCGGCCGGCTTGAATCCCCGATACGCCCGTTCCGCCCCCGACACGTAACAACGATGTTGCGCTCCCATTCTGCAAAAGTGCAGAATGGCGCGATGTTCGACTGGAACGACCTGCGCGCCTTCCTCGCCGTGGCCGAGACCGGGAGCACGCTCGCCGCCGGCAAGGCGCTGCGGGTCAGCCAGACCACCGCCGCCCGGCGCGTCGCCGCCCTCGAACAGGCGCTGGGCCTAGTCCTCTTCGAGCGGCGCCAGGCCGGCTACGCGTTGACCCCGGCGGGCGAAGCGCTGCTCGAACCAGCCCGCTCGGTCGCCGGCGCGGCGAGCGCCTTCGCCGAAGCCGCGGCCTCGCAGTCGCGCGACCTGGCCGGCACGGTTCGGCTGACCACCCTGGAAATCTACGCCGCGACCATCCTTCCGCCGATCCTGCGCGACCTCCACGAGGCGCACCCGAAGATCCTGATCGAGCTCGACACGTCGGAGGAGCAGCGCGACCTCGCCGCCGGCGCCGCCGATATCGCGCTGAGAACCAGCGCCGCCCCGACCGGCGGCGGCCTGGTCGGACGACGGATCGTCCACGATCCCTGGACGCTCTATTGCAGCCGGGGCTACGCCGCGCTCCACCCGCGCCCGCACACGCGCGAGGACCTGCGGGCCCACCCGTTCATCGGCGGCGGCGGTCCCGGCCTGTGGCGCCGCTACAGAGCGTGGCTGCAGCGCCTCGAGCTCGAGGAGGCCGTGGCGATGCACCACGATACGGCGGTCGGCCTGCTCGCCTCGGTCCGCGCGGGCTTCGGGATCACCGTCCTCCCCAGCTTCTTCGCCGAACGCGACCCCGACCTCGTCCGCTGCGTCGAGCCGACCCACGGCGACGACACCAGCCTCTGGCTCCTAACCCACGAAAGGGTACGGCACACGCCGCGCGTGCGGGCGGTGATGGACTTTCTCGCCGACCGCCTGACCCGCCTCGCCCGCGAGGAAATGCCGGAGCGGCCCTATCCCTGGGCGTCGTGATTCTCCCCTCTCCCTGGAGGGGAGAGGGGCTGGGGGTGAGGGGGTTCGGCGCAGGTAACTAGCGACAACCACGCTGGAAAGCGCGGAGGTCTACGCGTTCTCGATGAGGCCGAACCCCCTCACCCCTACCCCTCTCCCCCATGGGAGAGGGGGTTTTGACTATTCCCCGACCACCTTGAGCAGGCGCCGTTCGATCGGGGCGAGGACGGGGCCGAGCTCGTGGCCGCGGCGAAGGATCATGCCCCCTTCCGAGACAAGCGCCCATTGGCCCTGCTTGTGGCGGAGAGAGGGGCGTTTCTCGATCTTGTATTCGGGATGCTCGGCGGTGCGACGGAAGGCCCAGAAGGCGGCGTGGTCGCGCCCGAATTCGAGCGCGTAATCCTTCCACTGGCCGGCCGCGACCATCCGACCGTAGAGGTCGATAATCCGCTGAAGCTCGGACCGGGTGAAGCCGATCTGAGGGCTGGAGCCTCCGGGAAAAGGGTGGACCGTACCCATCAGGCGCGGCCGCGCTCCTTTCTCGCTTTCCGGGGGGGCGCTTCGTCACTGCCCTCGGGGCGGGATTCGCGCTCTTCGATCAACTCCGCGAGCCGGGCCCGCAGCTGCTCGAGCTCGCACTGAAGGATCTCCAGCTTCTGGGTCGCCGGGTCGAAATTCTCGGAGCAAGGGGTGCCGTAGGGCAGGAATCGGCCCGAGCTCTGCTCGGCGCTGACCAGGGTCGAGCGGGCCGGTATGCCGACCATCGTGGCCCCTTCCGGCACGTCGCGGGTGACCACCGCATTGGCGCCGATGCGGGCGCGGGCGCCGACCTCGATCGGTCCGAGCACCGCCGCGCCCGAGCCGATGATCACTCCGTCGCGGATCGTCGGATGGCGCTTGCCGGCGACTCCGTCGGCCGGATTGGTGCCGCCGAGCGTGACGTGCTGGTAGATCGTGACTCCGTCGCCGATCTCGACCGTCTCGCCGATCACGACGAATCCGTGGTCTATGAAGAAGTCGCGGCCGATCACCGCGCCGGGATGGATGTCGATGGCCGTGAAGAAACGGGACATGTGGTTGACCATCCGCGCGAGGAAGAACAGCTCGCCCCGGTAGAGCCAGTGGGCGATGCGGTGCAGCCCCACGGCGAGGACGCCGGGATAAAGCAGCACCTCCCACCGGGATCGAGGAGCGGGATCGCGCGCCTTGATCGATTCGAGATAGGCCACCAGCCCGCTCAGCATGAAATCTTTCCGCGCTCCCGCTCTCGGCGGGCAAGATAGGGGGCCTTGGGTAAAAATTCCAGCAAGCCGCCGAACATTCGCGCTTCGGCGCTTTTCGCTTGCGCGCCGACGCTTCGCGCCGCCAGATCGGCGGCGGAGAAGCGGGGGCCTTCGATGTTCGATCTTTCCCACTTTGAGCTGGGCAACTTCCTCATCTTCGTCGCGATCGGTTTTACCGCTCAGCTGGTCGACGGCGCTCTCGGGATGGCGTTCGGCGTCATATCGACCACCCTGCTGATCGCCATGGGCAGCCCGCCGATGCATCCCGCTGCGGCTTCGGCGGCGGTCCATACGGTGGAAACCTTCACGACGGGCGTTTCCGGAATCAGCCATACGGCTCACCGCAATGTCGATTGGCGCCTGTTCACGCGCCTGGTGATACCTGGCGTCATCGGCGGCGTGCTCGGCGCCTACGTCTTGACGATGATCCCCGCGCAAACGGCGCGTCCGTTCGTCCTCGCCTATCTGACCTCGATCGGGCTGTGGCTGCTATGGCGCGGGATCATGCACAAGCATACCGAGCGGCAACCCAAGGTGGTATCGCCATTGGGGCTGATCGGCGGCTTTCTCGACGCGGCAGGCGGAGGAGGCTGGGGTCCCGTCGTCACTTCGAACCTGCTCGTCCAGGGCGCCAGCCCGCGTAAGACGATCGGCACCGTGAACACCGCCGAATTCTTCGTCACCGTGACGATCTCGGCGACCTTTATCGCCACTTTGGGCATGGCGGCCTTCACCAGACAGACATTGGGGCTGTTGATCGGCGGCGTCTGCGCGGCGCCGCTGGGAGCGATGATGGCGAAGAAGACGCCGGCCGACACCCTGCTGACCATGGTCGGCATGGTGCTGACCGCCACCAGCCTCTACGGCCTGTGGCGGGCGCTGGCCTGAAACCCGCCACCGCGCGTTGGTGCAGCGAAGGAGACAGACGATGGCGACACGGGACGATATCCGGGAGCATATGGAGGTGATCGGCGCCGATGGAGTCCATGTCGGCACCGTCGACCATGTCGACGGCGACCGGATCAAGCTCACCAAGGCCGACAGCGGCGAGGGCTCTCACGAGGGCCATCACCATTATATCTCGATCGGGCTGGTCGCCGAGGTCGAGGGCGACCGGGTGCGGCTCTCGGCCGACGCCGCCGTCGCGGTGACGTTCGAGGAAGAGGAAGGCGGCTGAGGCGGCTCAGTCCTCCGTCGCCGGCCGCGGCGGGGGCGGCGGTCCACGGTCGCGGCCGTAGCTGTCCGGCTGGAAGGTGAGTCCGTCCGGGCCGCCTGGAAGCACGGTCAGATAGGTGATGTAGACGGGCACCGGCTCGGGGAGGTCGACGCGCTGCTCCGGCGCGGCGCCGCGCGGGGCCGGCGGCCGGCCGCGATAGAGCCAGGCGAGCAGCCGGGGCGCGTCGGCGAGCCGGACGCAGCCGGAGCTGAGCCGCCGGTCGGCGCGGTCGAACAGGCTGCGGTCCGGGAAATCGTGGAGGTAGATGCCGAGCCGGTTCGGCATCATGAACTTGACCGCGCCCATAACGTTGTCGCCGCCCGGCCGCTGGCGGAGTCGCAGAGTCTGCTGCCCCGCGGCGACCGCGCGCCAGTTCACCGCCGAAGCCGGAATGGGCCGCGCCGAGTCGCTCCAGTCGGAGAGGATTTCCAGCCGCTGCCGGGCGATCAGCCCGGGACCTTCCTTGACAACCGTTTTCGCGCGCTCGCGGGCGAGATCGGGCGGCACGTTCCACCAGGGGTTGAGGACGACGTAGCGGATGCGCCCCGCCATCACCGGGGTTTGCATCGCCGGCTTGCCGACGATGACCTTCATCGGCCCCTCCACCCGTTCCCCTTCGATCATCCACAGCCGCGCCGAGGCGGTATCGACGATGACGTAGCGCGGCGCGCTTGCCGGAATGGCGCGCGCGCGGTCGAGGTTGAGCCGGACCAGCGCCTCCTGCTTCGGGTCGCGGTGCCGGCGCCGCCACTCGCCATAGCCGCGGCGGAGCGCCTCGTAGAGCGGATTGAGCCGGAGGCTGGGCGCCTCCAACAGCGCCGCGGCCGGCGCTCGGACCGGGCCGAGTCCGGGCTCGGCGTAGAGCGTCGGGTCGGAGCGCGGCAGGGCGACGTCGCGGGCGTAGGCGACATATTCGGTCGAGAGGAGCAGCTCGGCCCGCGCCAGGGTCTTCGGATCGGCGCCCCAGGCGGACTCCACCGCGGCGGCGACGTCCGCGGCGCGGTAGCGAGCGGGATCGAGCCCGTCGTCGCCGGCCGAGGCGAGACGGGCGGCGAGCGCCCGCGCCGCCGGCGTCGGTCCGGAGGGAGTCATCCAGCCCGGGCGGTTGCCTCGCGTCCTGTAGAAGGCGGCGATTTCGGGCGGAACCGCCATCCGAGCGACCTCAGCCCTTGCCGGTTTCTGAGGCGGTGGCGCCGAAGCCCGCCCGCAGGCGGCGAGCGCCAGCGTCAACGTCAGGAATAGAAAGCGGGCCATTTTTGGGAGAGAGCCGCGAACCGCGCCGGATTGCAATCCCGCGCGTTCCTCTGTCCCCATACGGGCCATCTCGGCTTCACAGCCGCTTTCCGCCGCCTTAGCCTCCCGCTTCATGCTCCAGGCGATCGACTATTCGGCGAACGGCCATTCCTATCGCGGCTTCCTCGCCGACGGCTCGGGCGGCAGGCCCGCGCCCGGAATCCTCGTCGCGCATGAGGGCGGCGGCCTCACCGATCACGCCCGGGGACGCTCGGAGCGGCTGGCCGGGCTCGGCTATGTCGCCTTCGCGCTCGACCTGTTCGGCGAGCAGGCGCCGACGCTCGACGACAAGATGGCCCTGGTCCGGAGCCTTCGCGCCGACACCGCGGAGTTGCGCGCGCGAGGCGCAGCGGCGCTGGCGGTGCTGACCGGCCATTCGAACGTCGACCAGGGCCGGCTGGCGGCTATCGGCTTCTGCTTCGGGGGCACCGCGATCATCGAGCTGGCGCGCGGCGGGGCGCCGCTCAGGGCGCTGGTCGGCTTCCACGCCGGCCTCACCCCGGCGGCGGCCGAGGACAATCGCGCGATTCGCGGGAAGCTCCTCCTCTGCCTCGGTGCGGACGACCGGGTGGTGCCGGCCGAGCAGCGGACAAGCTTCCTCGCCGAAATGACCGAAGCCGGCGTGGACTGGCAGTTGCACCTCTACGGGAGAGTGGGCCACAGCTTCACGAACCCGGAGATCGACGCCTGGGACTTTCCCGGCTTCCGCTATGACGCCGAGGCCGATGCGCGCAGCTGGCGGGCGATGCGGCACTTGTTCGAGGAGACGCTCGGTTGACAGCCGAAGCCTATATCGTCGCCGCCGCCCGGACCGCCGGGGGCCGGCGGGGCGGCGCGCTCAGGGAATGGCACCCCGCCGACCTCGCCGCCGAGGTGCTGGGTGCGCTGGCGGCGTGGGCGGTGGACGCCGGATCAAGTCCGGCATGACCGAGACCGGCCGCGGGCGAGCGTGAAGGCCTATGGCAGCTCGACCGACTGGGCGTGGTTGAAAACGTCGAGTGGGTCCCAGGCGGCCTTGACGCTCTGAAGCCGGGGATAATTGCCCTGATAATAGAGATTCTGCCAGTCGCTCAGCTCGACGTCGGGATAATTGACGTAGCAGCCGTCCATCACCCCGTCCGGCACCGGCCCGGCGGCGCCGTACATTTCCTCGTAGAAGCCGCTCATCCAGGCGAGGTTCTTCGGGCCGTCCTCCGGGTTGGTCCAATAGGCCTGATATTGGAGCTTCATGATCGAACTGCGCTGCGGGATGGCGGTCGCGTCCGAGGACACGGCATTCACCGCGCCTCCGTAGGAATCGACCTGGACGAGCGCCTGGCTGTTGCCGAGATCGTCGGTGAGATATTTCCAGATGACGGGGATCTGCCGGTCCGGGAAGCGTCGGTTCATATAGGCCGACTTGTACTTTCCGCGCCGGTTGGGCCCGGACTGGTCGAGCGACTGGGTGGCGTAGAGCCAGGGCAGGCGCTGGGGGGTCGTGGTCGCATGCGGGAAGAAGTTGAGGCCGACGGGCGCGCGCTGGGCGACCGGCGCCCTGACGCCCTCGGCGCCCATATAATCGGCGAACTCGCCCAGTCGCCGCGGTTCGTCGCCGACATATTGCGCCGTCATCGTCACCTGGCCGGCCGCCTTCTGGGTGAGGTGAAGGAGGGCGAACAACCCGTCCCACGGCCCGCCCGGCTCGCTATTCTCCTCGAAGAAGGCGCCGTAGCGGCCGATGATCTCGCCGAGCTCCTCCTCGGTCATCCCCTTCCAGTCCCAGGCGAGGGTGACGAGGTGCGCCTCGGTGGGCGCGGGCGGGATCTCGCGGAACCAGAAGCGGGTGATGATCCCGAAATTGCCGCCTCCGCCGCCCTGGCAGGCCCAGAGCAGGTCGGCCGCCTCGCCGTCTTTCTCGGCGATGGTCACGGCCGCCCGTCCGTCGCCATCGACCGTGACGATCTCGACCCCGGTCAGCCAGTCGACGATGAGCCCGTATTTGCGCGCGAGCAGGCCGTAGCCGCCGCCGCTGACATGGCCGCCGGCGCCGACCGAATAGCAGGAGCCGCTCGGAAGCGCCCGGCCGTACAATTTGTAGAGCGTCCAGATCACGTTCCACAGGGTGGCTCCGGCCTCGACGCAATAGGCGCCGCGCGCCGCGTCCCAATAGACCCGCTCCATTGCCGCCATATCGACGATCACCCCGCCGACATTGCCGACCGCGAAATCCTCGTAGCAATGGCCGCCGCTGCGAACCGTGATCCGCCGCCCGCGATCGACCGCGCGCTGGACGATGTCGCGAAGCTGATCGGCGCTGCCCGGAAGCGCGATCTCGGCCGGGTCGCCGACCCAGCGCAGATTGAAGCCGCGCCGAAGCGTGTCGTAGCGCGGATCGTCGCGTCCGACGCAGCCGCCCGGATAGATCTCGCCCATTCGCTCTCTCCCCCTCCGCATCCGCATCCGCAATATCGTCATCCCGGACTTGATCCGGCACGACGAAAACCGGTTACGCCCCACGCCGCCGATGCTTTAACACGGCGCCGCGAAGCGCACTCGGAAACATGGACCGGATCGGCGCAAATCCCTACATCACGGCCGAACCGAGGAGTCTCCCATGCCCGAAGCCTATATCGTCGCCGCCGCCCGGACGGCCGGGGGGCGGCGCAACGGGGCGCTCAGGGACTGGCACCCGGCCGACCTCGCCGCCGAAGTGCTCGATGCGCTGGTGGCGCGGGCCCGGATCGACCCGGCCGCGCTGGAGGACGTGATCATGGGCTGCGTCGGCCAGGCCGGCGAGCAGGCGTTCCATGTCGGCCGCAACGCCGTGCTCGCCTCGTCGCTGCCCATCTCCGTCCCCGCCGTCACCATCGACCGCCAGTGCGGCTCGTCGCAGCAGGCGATCCAGTTCGCCGCCCAGGCGGTGATGAGCGGCACCCAGGACCTGGTCATCGCCGCCGGGGTCGAGTCGATGACCCGGGTGCCGATGGGGCTCCCCTTCACCCTGCCCCTGCAGCACGGCATCGGCACCGGCCCCTTCTCGGACCGCATCAAGCGAAGGTTCGGGGTCGAGAGCTTCAGCCAGTTCGAAGGCGCGGAGGCGATCGCGGCCAGGCACGGCCTGGAGAAAGACGTGCTGGACGCCTTCGCGCTGGACAGCCACCGCAAGGCGGCGGCGGCGACCGAGGCCGGGGCGTTCGAAGCTGAGATCGTTCCCGTCGAGGTGGTGCGAGAGGACGGAACGGCCGCGCTCCACACCCGCGACGAAGGCATACGCTACGACGCGACCCTGGAGGGCATCTCCTCGGTCAAGCCGCTGAAGGAAGGCGGCCACATCACCGCCGCCAACGCCTCGCAGATTTGCGACGGGGCGAGCGGTGTCGTCGTCGCATCGGCGCAGGCGGTGAAGGACCACGGCCTCTTGCCGATGGCGCGGATCGTCAATTTGACCGTCACCGGCGGCGACCCGGTGATCATGCTCGAGGAGGTGATCCCGGCGACCCGGCGGGCGCTCCAGCGCTCCGGAATGCGGATCGCGGACATCGACCTCTACGAGGTCAACGAGGCCTTCGCGCCGGTGCCGCTCGCCTGGCTGAAGGAGGTGGGCGCCGACCCGGCCCGCCTCAACGTCAACGGCGGCGCCATCGCCCTCGGCCACCCGCTCGGCGCCTCCGGCACCAAGCTGATGGCGACCTTGCTCCACGCCCTCAAGGCGCGTGGGCTACGCTACGGCCTCCAAACCATGTGCGAAGGCGGCGGCCTCGCCAACGTGACGATCGTGGAGAGGCTAGGCTAGGCTCCCTTCAACGCCGGCAGGAGTGGACGGCGACGGGACCCTCCCAGCGGACCCGGCAGCCCTGCTCCTCCGGCTCCCGCGCCGCGGCGGTGCGGGGACGGACGGGGCGGTAATAGTCGTAGGGATAGGAGCGGTCGTAGAGATAGCGGACTCCGCCCGGCGCCGGCACGACCTCGCCGTCCTCGAAGAAGCCGCCTGACGCCTCGTCGGCATCATCGGCGAAGGCGTAGCCTCCGTAACCGCCATAGTTGCCGTAGGGGCCACGGTGATGGCGATGGCGGCCCGGGGCCATCCACCCGCCCGGGCCAGGCCGAGGCGCTTCCGCCGGCGCGACGAAGCGCGCGGCCGACGCCGGCTGCAGGCGCGCCGCGGCGGGCGTGGCGGCGGCGAGGGCGGTCACGAGGAGCAGGGCAGCGCACATCTTCGGGCACCTCCTGCCGCGGCATAGCATCGGCCGCGCGCGGAGGCGACGGCCCTCTCAGCGGCAAAATGGGACAGGTCAGGCGGCAAGCGCCTCGTCCTGCCCATCCACCTCCAACGCGCCGCTCTGGACGACGGACAGCCGAGCTCGACCGCCGCCTCGCGCGCGTCGCCGAGCAGGCCCGGCGCAGTCCAGCCGCAGCGCGGGCAGTCCATGTCGTTGAACAATGCGGGGTGAATCGCCCATGGCCGCCCCGGCCGGCACTCGAAGCTCATTGCGCTCCCCCTTCACACACGCGACTTCACCGCGCGGAATGCATAATTATGCATTTCTGTGCATACAATGAACAAGGTCGGCCCGTCTTGCCGCGGTGGGCGCTGAGCCGCTAGAGCCGCCGCGGACCGAGGGAGACAAGCCATGAAGCTCGACGACTCGATTGCCGCTGTGGTGACCGGCGCCGCCTCCGGCCTCGGCGAGGCGACCGCGCGCGCCCTGGCGCAACGCGGGGTGCGCGTTGCCGTGCTCGACAGGGATGTCGAGAAGGGCGCCAAGGTCGCCGGCGAGATCGGCGGTGTCTTCGCCCAGGTCGACGTGACCTCCGACGAAGCGGTCGATGCCGCCCTCGCCAAGGCGCGCGAGGCCCACGGTCAGGAGCGGATCCTGGTCAATTGCGCCGGAGTGGCCAATGCCGTGAAGACCGTCGGCCGCGACAAAGCGACCGGCGAGCCCAAGGCCTACCCAATCCACCAGTTCGAACTCGCCATCCAGATCAACCTGATCGGGACCTTCCGGATGATCGCCAAGTCCGCGTTCGGAATGGTCGGCCTCGACCCGCTCGAAGACGGCGAGCGCGGCGTGATCGTCAACACCGCCTCGGTGGCGGCGCAGGACGGGCAGATCGGCCAGGCGGCCTATTCGGCCTCGAAGGCGGGCGTGCTGGGAATGGCGCTGCCGATCGCGCGCGACCTGATGAACGAGGGAATCCGGGTCAACACCATCCTGCCCGGCGTATTCAAGACGCCGATGGTGGCGATGATGCCGGAGAACGTCCAGGACGCGCTCGCCGCCCAGGTCCCCTTCCCCAAGAGGCTCGGCCGGCCCGAGGAATATGCCCGGCTCGCTCTTTTCATCGCCGAGAATCCGTATCTCAACGGCGAATATGTCCGCCTCGACGGCGGCATCCGCATGGCGCCGCGCTAAAGGTCCCAGCCGCCGTCCAGGCCCGGGTCGCAATAAGGCGGCACGAGCGGCATCAAGGCCCGGAAGAGCAATGCCGCGGCGCCGCCCGCGGCGGCGGCCGGAAGGCCGAGAACGAGCCAGCTCTCGCGCAACAGAGACGGATCGCCCGCGACCAGGCGCACCGCCTCGACCAGGCCGCAAAGCGCGCCGACAGCCAGCCACGGCGCCCGGTTGCGAGCCCAGGCCCGCCCCCGCCCGAGCTGCCAGAGACACCCTCCCCAGAAAAACGCGAGCGCGCAGGCCGTCGGGAAGGACTGGGGCAGGATATAGACCGTACCCACGAACGCCGCGAATGGGATGAACACCATTGCAGCGAGCGCTTCACTCCACTCCCGGGTTTCGGTCAGCACGCCCAGCCAGCCGAACAGCAGGCCGCCGACATAAGTGCCGGCAACGCTCGCCAGAGCGGAGCAGAAGAGGATCCTGGCGACATGACGCAAAGGCATGGAAGGCTTCTTCCGCAGGCGCGTGCAGTCTCGGTGGAGCGGAGGTGGAATCCGCGCCCGCAAACGGGGGCCGTGCATTGGGCATTACGCTAACATATTGTTGCACCTGTGAAAAAATCCGGAACAGTGACCCGCCCGCGGGGTTTATTGATCCATGTTGGGTCAATCCTCCTCGCTCGCACCGGCCGTTCTGATCGTCGACGACGAGCCGCTGATCCGGATGGCGGCGGCGGATACCGTGGCCGACGCCGGCGTCGCCTCGTTCGAGGCGGCCGACGGCGGCGAGGCGCTGGAGCTGATCGAGGAGCATCCCGAGATCGCGCTGGTCGTCACCGACGTCGAGATGCCGGGCATGGACGGAGTCACACTCGCCCGCCGAGCCTGCACGCTGAGGCCCGAGCTCGGAATCATCGTCACCTCGGCGCGCGGCGAGGTCTCCCGTCCGGATCTGCCCCGCGGCGGCGCCTTCCTCGCCAAGCCCTATGGGACCCGCCAGCTGCTGGCGCTGATCCGCGACAAGCTCGGCCTGGTGCATTAGCCCCCTACCGCTGGCGGGCCGCAGTCCCTAGTCAGGCGCCGATGCGCGGGACGAGCGACAAGGGAAGAGCATGACGGCGCTCGCCGGCTTCATGAGCCTCGACGGGCGTGACCCGGTCGCCCCTGTCCGCCGAATGCTGAAGGCGCAGGCGCTCTACGGCCGCGCCGACGCGGACTGGTCGGACGGAGTCATCGCGCTCGGCCGCCGGCTCTATCCGGCCCTGCCCGAGGACCGGTTCGACCGCGGGCCCGCAATAGCGGCGAACGGCCGCCTCGCCCTCGTTGCCGACGTCCGTCTCGACAATCGCGACGAGATCGAATCGGCGCTCGGCCTCGCCGCCGAGGCGGCGCGACGCACCAGCGACGCGGCATTGCTGCTGGCGGCGCTCGAGCGCTGGGAGGAATCGGCGCTCGACCGGCTGGTCGGCGATTTCGCCTTCGCTCTCTGGGACGGGGAGAAGCGCCGGCTTCTGCTCGGCCGCGATTATGCCGGGCAGCGGCCGCTCCACTATCACCGCGGCGCCGGCTTCGTCGCGTTCGCCACGATGCCCAAGGGCCTGCACGCCCTCCCGGAGATCCCGTACCGGCTCAACGAGGAAGCGGCGCTCGGATTCCTTGCCCTGATGCCCGAGAGCGGCTCGGCCACCCTGTTCGACGGCATCGAGCGGGTCGAGCCCGGCCACGTCGTCGCCATTACTCCGTCAGGCCTGGAGCGGCGCAAATATTGGCAGCCGCGGCTCGACCCGATCCGCCTTGCGAGCGCCGGCGACTATCAGGCCGCGATGCGCGAGCGGCTCGATCAGGCGGTCGCCGCCTGCCTGCGCGGGGCGGGAGACCGGGTCGCTGCCCATTTGAGCGCCGGGCTCGACAGTTCGGCCGTCGCCGCCACCGCGGCGATGCTGATGCGCCCCTCGGGCGGCCGGGTCGTCGCCTACACCGCCGTCCCCCGCGAGGGCTATGAGGGCCCGTTCGTGCCCGACACGATCGGCGACGAAGGCGCGCTCGCCGCGGCGACGGCGGCGATGCATTCGAATATCGACCATGTCCTCATCACCACCGCCGGGCGAACTCCGATCGATCATCTCGACCGCCAGTTCCTGCTCTACGATCGGCCCTTGCTGAACCTCTGCAATGCCACCTGGGCGGACGCGATCAACGACGACGCCCGTGCCCGTGGGCTCTCCGTCCTGCTCACCGGCCAGATGGGCAACATGACCTTCAGCTATGCCGGAATGGAGCGTCTCCCGGACCTGCTCGCCGGCTTCCGGCTGCTCCGCCTCGCCAGGACCGCGCTCGCCATGTTCCGCGGCGGCACCCGCGCCGGGACGATCGCGGCGCAGACGATCGGCCCGTTCCTGCCGCGGCCCCTCTGGCGGGCGATCGGCCGGCTGCGCGGCGGCGGCAAGGGCCTCGCCGATTATTCGCTGGTTCGGGCCGAGGAGGCGGCGCTGCAGGAACGCGCCGGGCGCCGCGGCCTCGATCTCTCCTACCGGCCGCGCCGCGACCCCGCCGGCACGCGCCTGTGGGTCCTCGCCCGAACCGATCCGGGAACGATGCACAAGGGGATCCTGGCCGGCTGGGGCCTCGACATGCGCGACCCGACCGCCGACCGCCGGCTGATGGAATTCTGCCTGCGCGTCCCCGCCGAGCAATATCTGTTGGGTGGCACGCCTCGGGCGCTGGCCCGCCAGGGTCTCGCCGACCGTCTTCCGGCGGCGGTGCTCAGCGAGCGTCTCAAGGGGCTCCAGGCGAGCGACTGGCACGAAGGCCTCACCGCCGCCCGGCCGGCGCTTGCCGAGGCGGTGGAGGCGCTCGCCCGCTCCCCCGCCGCCGCCTCCGCACTCGACCTCGATCGGCTTCGGCGCCTGCTTGCCGACTGGCCGGAGGGCCGCTGGGCGGACAAGGCGGTCGTCCAGCATTACCGCCTCGCGTTGCTGCGCGGCATCGCCGCCGGCCACTTCATCCGCAAGGTGACGGGCTCGAACTAAGCGTCCGCTGGCGGGACCAGCGCGGACCCTCTATCACCGCGTCATGGCGGGGGTGCTGGACGGGGTGCGGGTGATCGAGCTGGCCGGGATCGGGCCGGCCCCGTTTGCCGCGATGATGCTCGCCGACCACGGCGCCGAGGTGATCCGGGTCGAGCGCGAGGGCCGGGCACCGGTGATCCCCGCCGAATACGACATCCTCGCGCGAGGGCGCGCCAAGGTGTTGCGGCTGGACCTCCCGTCGGATGAAGGCGCGGCCGGCGTGCGAGCCCTCGCCGCCGATGCCGATGCGCTGATCGAGGGCTTCCGTCCGGGCGTGATGGAGCGGCTCGGGCTGGGCCCGGAAACGTTATGCGCGGCCAATCCTCGGCTGGTCTATGCGCGGATGACCGGCTGGGGACAGGAGGGCCCGCTCGCCGGCGCGGCCGGCCACGACATCGATTACATCGCCCTCGCCGGCGCGCTCCACACTTACGGCCGCGCCGGCGGCCCGCCGGTGCCGCCGGTCAACGCCGTCGGCGATTTCGGCGGCGGCGGCATGCTGCTCGCCTTCGGCGTCGTCGCGGCGATCCTTTCCGCGCGGGGGACCGGCCGCGGCAAGGTGATCGATTGCGCGATGGTCGACGGCGCGGCGATCCTCTCGGCGCTGACCTGGTCGCTCAAGGCGGCGGGGATGTGGCGGGACGACCGCGGCGTCAACCTGCTCGACACCGGGAGGCCCTATTACGACGTCTACGCCTGCGCGGACGGCAAATGGCTGGCGGTCGGCGCGCTGGAGCCGCAATTCTTCGCCGTCCTGAAGGAGAAGCTCGGCCTCGCGTCGGACCAGCACGATCCCGGCCTGCGCGCGGAGCTCGAAGCGCTCTTCGCCTCGCGGCCGCGCGACCGATGGTGCGCCCTGCTCGAAGGCACGGACGCCTGCGTCGCGCCGATCCTGTCGCTCGCCGAGGCGCCCGATCACCCCCACAACCGCGCGCGCGGCACCTTCGTCGAGACGGACGGCCTCCTCCAGCCGGCCCCAGCCCCGCGGTTCAGCGAGCCGATCTAGCGGTCGGCATTGTCCATGAAACGGATTTCGACCGCGGCGGGATCGAAGCCGTCGAGCAGCCGCGCGTTGACTCCCATCCGGCCGAAATCCTCGCCGAGCGTCTTCCAGTGCGTGCCGCAGCCGCAGACCGGGCAATGGTGGATTCCGATCATCCGGTCGCCCCAGACATAAGCGATCGTGTCGCCTTCGACGCCCACCGAATCGTCGGGATAATAAGCGACCAGCCAGGCGAGCCGGGTGCAGAGCGAGCAGTTGCACGACGCCACCCACTCCGGCGGGTGCGGCACCTCGATCCGGACGGCGCCGCAATGGCAGCTGCCGAGCGCTCTCATGCCGACCGCGCCGGCTCGAGGCCGAGCGCGTCCACCTTGGCGCGGAGGCGCTTCTCCTCCTCGAACATATAGTCGCGGGTAATCGGAGTCGCCTCTCGGCGCTTCAGGAACTGGGTCTGGTAGACGCCCATCGGCGCGTCGCGGAACATGGTGAGCGAGGCGGCGAGGTAGAATTGAAAGAGGCGGTAGAAGCCTTCGTCGTACATCGCGGCGATGGCCTCGCGGTTGGCGCGGTAGCGATCGTACCATTGGGCGATGGTGTGGACGTAGTGGAGCCGCCAGGTCTCGCAATCGGCCATGATCAGCTTCTCCTGCTCGCTGGCCGCGACCGTTTCGGACAAAGCGGGCAGATAGCCGCCGGGAAAGATGTATTTGAGCATGAACCGGTCGGTCGTGCCCGGCCCGCCGAGCCGCGCCATGTGGTGGACGACGGCGATCCCGTCGTCGGCGAGCAGCGACCGGATCTTCCTGAAATAGGTCCGGAAATGCGGCTGGCCGACATGCTCGAACATGCCGACCGAGACGATCCGGTCGAACCTGCCGGTGAGGTCGCGATAGTCCATCAACTCGAACTTAACCCGGTCTGAGAGGCCGAGCTCGGCGGCGCGCTGCCGGGCGAGAACGAGTTGCTCCTCGGCGAGGGTGATCCCGAGCACCTCCACGTCGGCGACCTGGGCGAGATACAGAGCAAGCCCGCCCCAGCCGCATCCGATGTCGAGTACCTTGAGCCCGGGTGTCAGACGCAGCTTCGAGGCGAGATGGGTCTTCTTGTCGAGCTGGGCGCGCTCGATCGAATGCGAAAAATCGGTGAAATAGCCGCAGCTGTACTGGAGATCGGCGTCGAGGAAGAGCCGGTAGAAGTCGTTGCCGAGATCGTAATGGTGCGCGACGTTGCGCTGCGAGCGCTCGCGCCAGTTGAACTGGCTGAACAGGTTCCTGAGCTTGCCGCCCTTCTTCAGGAATTTGTTGGTGCCCGTGCTGTCCTCCCATTTGTGGCTGCCGCGGATGATGTTGATGAGGTCCAGCAGGTCGCCGCTCTCGACGATCAGCCGGCCGTCGCGATAGGCTTCGGCGGCGCCGAGGCCGGGGTCGCGGGCGATGTCGCGCATCACACGAGCGTCGGCGAGGCGCACCGTGACGGGCCCGAATTCCGGATCGGGCGCGCCATAATCGTAGCGCCGTCCCTTCTGATCGATCACCGTGAGCTCGCCCCGTTTCACATAGGCGCGAAGCATCCTGTCGAGCAGCAGCATACCCTATTACTCCCTCGGTCACACAGGCTGGACCCGGAGGGTGGGCCGATCAAGCCCGGCTTGTGCGAGCGGCCGGATCGGCCTTTAACGGCGCGATGAAGATCGTCGGCTCCTATGTCAGCCCCTATGTCCGCAAGGTCCTCGCCTGCCTGTGGCTGAAGGGCCTCGCCGACGACTATGAGATCGATCCGATCACCCCCTTCTTCGGCAACGGGGAATTCGAGCGGCTGAGCCCGCTTCGGCGGATCCCGGTGCTGATCGACGGCGACACGGCGCTGTGCGATTCTTCGGTGATCTGCGCCTATCTCGACGAGGCGTGGCCGGAGCCGCCGCTGCTTCCGGGGAGCCCGCGCGATCGCGCCCGGGCGCGGTGGCTGGAAGAATATGCCGACACGCGGCTCGGCGACGTGTTCATCTGGGGCCTGTTCTACCAGAAGTTCGTACGGCCCGCCGTGTTCGGCGAGGCCGGCGACACGGCGCGCGTCGAGGCGATCCTCGCCGAGGATCTGCCGCGCGAGCTGGACTATCTCGAGAGCCAGCTGCCGCCGGACCGCTTCCTGTTCGGCGATCGGATCGGCCTCGCCGACATCGCTATCGCCACCTTCTTCCGCAACGGCGCTTATGTCGGCGTCGAGCCCGATCCGGCGCGATGGCCGCGCACCGCCGGCTTCGTCGCGCGGACGCTCGCGCACCCGTGCTTCGTCTTCACCCTGCCCTTCGAGCAGGCGCAGATCGCGACCGATCCCAAGGGCCGGCGCAAGGCGCTGCTCGCCGCCGGCGCCCCGCTCAGCGCGGAGACGATGGGGACTCGCGAGCCCCGGCCGGGCGTGATGCGGCTCTAGCCAGCGCGATGGCGCCGAGTGGGCCGGCGAGGTCGCCGAGCTCCGGAGCGACGACATAGGGGCCGCCGGGAAGCGCGACGTAGCCGGCGAGGCTCTCGACCAGCTTCGCCTCGATCCGCGGCAACAGGAACGGCCGCCCGGAAGCGACTCCGCCGCCGATCGCGATTCGTCGCGGCGCCGCAGCGCAGACGAGGGCGTGGCAGAGCATGGCAAGGGCGTGGACGACGCCTTCCCAGATGGGGTCGTCGTCCGACAGCTCCGCGGCCGCCGCTCCGGCGCGAAGGGCGATCGCGCGGCCCGAGGCGAGGCCCTCGACGCAATCGCCGTGAAACGGGCAGGCGCCCGGCCAATCGTCGCCCGGCAGGCGCGGCACGCGCAGGTGACCGAGCTCGCAATGGCCGAAGCCACGGGTCGGCCGGCCGCCGACGATCAGGCCGACGCCCACTCCGGTGCCGACGGTGATATAGGCGAAGTCGGCGAGGCCGCGGCCGGAGCCCCATTCCATCTCGGCCAGAGCCGCGCCGTTGACGTCGGTGTCGAACGCGACGGGCACGCCGAGCCCGGCGCCGAGAGTCCCGGCGACATCGGCGCCTTTCCATCTCGGCTTGGGAGTCGCGCCGAGCCGGCCCCAGCCCGGCAAGGCGGAATCGAGGCCCAAAGGTCCGAAGCTTGCAATACCCAGCGCCGCGAAGCCGGGCGCCCAACACTCGATCCGCGCGCGCAGGGCGGCAAGGGTTTCCGCGGGGGTGGTGGTCGGCACGGTCTCGCGGGCGCGGACGTTGCCGGGCCCCGAGGCGAGCAGGCAGACACACTTGGTCCCGCCCAGCTCGACGCCGGCGAACAGGCGCGGGCTTTCGAGTTCCGCCATGCCGACGGGTTCGCCGGTGACCGGCCGTCCGTCAAGAGCGCGTGGGACGCTACCCGCGCTGTTTTTCGCGGCGGCGGTCGCGTTCGCGCTCGCTCAATTGCTCGAGAACGACGCTGAGGATCATGGTGACGCAGACGAAGCTGACGGCGACGGCAAGCACGAACGAATTCCCCCGGAAAATGGGCATGACAACAGGATCCCGCGCACGTGGCGGCGAGGATCGGCAGGGAAACGCGTCTCCGCGCGAAAGGGTCCCGGCTTTTCCCGCATTCCGATCCGGGCTAGCGGGGGCCATGGATCGAAGCGCGGCGAAGACGGAGGCGAGAGCGCTGGCGGGCGCGCATTTTCGCTATTTCGACTTCGTGATGGCGGCGTTCGTCACCATATTGCTGCTCTCGAATGTCATCGGCGCGGGCAAGATCGCGACCGTGACGCTACCGAAAATCGGCCCATGGCCGTTCGGCGCGGGCATCCTCTTCTTCCCCATCTCCTACGTGATCGGCGACGTGCTCACGGAGGTCTACGGCTATGCCCGAGCCCGCCGCTGCATCTGGGCCGGCTTCGCGGCGATGCTGTTCATGGCCTTGATGTCGACCGTCGTCGTCGCGTTGCCGCCCGACCCGACCTGGAAGGGCCAGGCGGCCTACGAAGCCGTGTTCGGCCAGGTACCGCGAATCGTCTTCGCCTCGATCGCCGCCTTCTGGGCGGGCGAGTTCGCCAATTCCTACGTGCTCGCCCGCATGAAGGTGCTGACCGAGGGCAAATATCTCTGGACGCGGACGATCGGCTCGACCGTCGTCGGCCAGGCGGTCGACAGCGTGATTTTCTATCCGCTCGCTTTCTGGGGTGTGTGGGAGAGCGACAAGCTGGTCCTTGTGCTGGCCACCCAATGGGCGCTGAAGGTCGGCTGGGAGGCCCTGCTCACGCCGGTCACTTACGCCGTCGTCGGCTTTCTGAAGCGCCGCGAAGGCGTCGACGTCTACGACCGCGACACCGACTTCACCCCGTTCCGGGCGAAGGTGTGATCTAATCCTCCCCATGCGCTTCGCGCACAGGGAGGACGGAGGGCAGCTATGCCTCCGAACCTTTCAGTCGCTCGATCTTCTGGGCCGCCTCGTCGAGGATGGCGGCGATCTCGTGGAGGCGCTCCTCGCCCATGTCCTCGGCCGTGACCCTATGCCAGAGGGCGGAGAGCAAATTGCCGACCGCGCGCTGGATCGGCCGGCCGCCGGCGCGGCGCTTGCCTTCGCCGGCGCCGGTCAGGCGCTCGATCAGCGCCTCGACCTCCTCGGAGCGCTCGGCGAGATGGGTCTGGCCCTCCGCGGTGATCGCGAACGGCTTGCGTGCGCCTTCGACCGCCGCCTCCTCGATGAGGCCCATGTCCTGGAGCATGGTGAGGGTCGGATAGACCACGCCGGGGCTCGGCGCGTAGCTGCCGTGGGTCAGCTCCTCGATCGCCCGGATCAGGTCGTAGCCGTGGCGGGGCTGGTCGGCGATCAGCTTCAGAAGGACCAGGCGAAGCTCGCCGGATTCGAACATCCGGCCGCGCCGCCCGCGCCGGCCGCCGCCGCCGCCGAAGCCGAACTCGTCCGCCCAGTCGGGCCCGTGCGGCCCGCCGAAGCCGAAGCCCCGCGGCCCGAACCGCATCCCGAACACGCCGGGTCCGAACCGCCCGAATTCCATCCCCGCGGGGCCGCAACGCATCCTCATGATAGACCTCCGTCCTGTCTCTTTGCATCTGAGATATATCTTGGCTACATCGCCGTCAAGCCAACGTTGGCATGACGGGGAGAATCCGATCCGCTAAAAGGGCGAAGTGGCCGACCTTTTCGCCAGCGATCCCCCGCCTCCGCCGCCCGCCGCGCCCGCGGAGAATGCGCCGCTCGCCGACCGGCTGAGACCCGCCGCGCTCGACGAGGTGGTCGGGCAGGACCATCTGACCGGCCCCGAAGGGGCGATCGGGCGAATGGTGGCGGCGGGCAAGCTGGCCTCGATGATCCTGTGGGGGCCGCCCGGCACCGGCAAGACGACGATCGCGCGGCTGCTCGCCGACGCGGTCGGAATGCGCTTCGTCGCCATCTCGGCGGTCTTCTCGGGCGTCGCGGATCTGAAGAAGGTGTTTGCCGAGGCCCGGGAGTTCACCCGCGCCGGCAGGCAGACCCTTTTGTTCGTGGACGAGATCCACCGCTTCAACCGCGCCCAGCAGGACGGCTTCCTGCCCTATGTCGAGGATGGCACGGTGGTGCTGGTCGGAGCAACGACGGAGAACCCGTCTTTCGAGCTCAACGCCGCCTTGCTCTCGCGGGCGCAGGTGCTGATCCTCAACCGGCTCGACCACGACGCCCTGGCCCAATTGCTCGACCGGGCGGAGGCGGTGACGGGCCGTCCCCTCCCCCTCACCGCCGAGGCGCGCGAGGCGCTGATCGCCACCGCCGACGGCGACGGCCGCTTCCTCCTCAACCAGGCGGAGACCCTGTTCTCGGTCGAGCTCGACGCGCCGCTCGATGCGGCCGCCCTCTCCGCGCTCCTCCACCGCCGGGTCGCGGTCTACGACAAGGACCGGGAGGGCCATTACAACCTCATCTCGGCGCTCCACAAATCGATCCGCGGCTCCGACCCGCAGGCGGCGCTCTACTATCTCGCGCGGATGCTGACGGCGGGCGAGGAGCCGCTCTATCTGCTTCGGAGGCTCACCCGGGCGGCGGTCGAGGATATCGGTCTCGCTGACCCCAACGCGCTGGTCCAGTGCATCGCCGCCAAGGACAGCTACGATTTCCTCGGCTCGCCGGAGGGCGAGCTCGCCATCGTCCAGGCCTGCCTCTACCTCGCCGCCGCGCCCAAATCGAACGCCGCCTACAAGGCGCAGAAGGCGGCGTGGCGCTCGGCGAAGGAGACGGGCTCGCTGATGCCGCCCAAAAACATCCTCAACGCGCCCACGAAGCTCATGAAGACCATCGGCTACGGCAAAGGCTATCAGTACGACCACGACGCGGACGAGGGCTTCTCCGGCGACAATTACTGGCCGGAGGAGATGGCGCCCCAGACCTTCTACGAGCCGACCGACCGCGGCTTCGAGAAACGGGTCCGCGAGCGGCTCGACTATTGGAACAGCCTCCGGAAGGAACCGCGCGGCGGCTAGGCCATTGTCACCCCAGCTGCAGGACGCGCGAACAAGGGGAGAGGCGCATGTATCGCAACGACGGCATCTACTGGCGCGACCAGTTCATGGTATGGCTGCCGCGGGTCGCCTTCGCTTTGCTCATCCTGGTCGTCGCGTGGATCTTGGCGCGAGCGGCGAAATGGGCGATCGCCAGGGTCGTCGACCGCGTCCCGGCGCTGAGGAAGCATTACGAGGCGGAGCCGGGCAAGACGCTGGGCAGCCTGATCGGCGACATCGTCTTCTGGCTGATCCTGCTGCTCGGCATCCTGATGGCGGTTCAGCCCTTGGGGCTCGCCGGCGTGCTCAGCCCGGTCCGCGACCTCACCACCACCGCCTTCGCCTTCATCCCCAACATCGTCGGGGCGGGCCTCCTCTTCTTCGTCGGGCTGATCGTCGCCCGGATCGTCAGGCGGATCGTCGAGGGCGCACTGCTCGCCGCCAACGCCGACGGCTGGCTGAGGCGGACCGGCCTCGTCGAGAGCGGCGGCGCGAGCCCGGCGACTCCCGCCGGCGCCCCGCCCAGCGTCGGCGCGGCCCGGCCCTCGATCAGCCGGTCGATCGGCTCGATCGTCTTCTTCCTGATCATGATCCCGGTGACGATCATGGCCTTCGACGTGCTCCGCATCGAGGTCATCTCCGGCCCGGCGCGCGAGATGCTGGCGACGATCCTCGTCACTTTGCCGCGCGTCGTCGGCGCCGCGATCCTGCTCGCCATCGGCTACATGGCCGGGAAGATCGCCAAGACCTTCCTCGAGCAGGTGCTTCCCTCGCTGGGCTTCGACCGCTCGGTGAGCGCGCTCGGTCTTCCCGCGGAGGGCAACGCGGCGTCGCGGACGGTCGGAACAGCGGTGATGCTCGCCATCCTCGTCTTCGTCGCGATCAAGGCGGCCGAACTCCTCCAGTCGCCGATCATCGCGGCGATGCTGGCCCAGATCCTGGAGCTCGGCAGCCACGTATTGTTCGGCGCGGTGATCATCCTCGGCGGAGTCGCCATCGCGCGGATCGTCGCCGGCCTGGTCAGCGGCGCCGGCACCGAAGGCTGGCTTCCGGCCATTCTCCGCTGGTCGATCATCGCCCTGGCCGTCGCGATGGGCCTGAGGTTCATGGGCCTCGCCAACGAGATCGTGGTCATCGCCTTCAGCGCGATCATCGGCTCGGCGGCGGTCGCCTGCGCCCTCGCCTTCGGCCTGGGCGGCCGCCCCACCGCCCACAAGCTGCTGGAACGCTGGACCGAGGCCAATGCCCCGCCGGCGCCCCCGTCACGGCCCAAGGCGCCCAAGCCCCCGCCCCCGCCCCGCGACGACCAGCCGCCTTTGGTGTGAAGCCTCCCCTCCCTGCGCGCAGGGAGGGGAATGAGGGGTGGGTACGTCAATGACGGGCGGTGAATTTCCGGAGACGAACCCACCCCCGGCCCCTCCCTGCGTGCAGGGAGGGGGGTTCACCCGCTTCGCCGCGATCGACTGGTCCGGCGCCAAGGGCCGACGCCACAAGGGAATCGCGGTCGCCCTGGCCGAGGCGGGCGAGGCCGCCCCGAAGCTGGTCCGCCCCGGCCATGTCTGGTCGCGGACGGAGGTCCTGGAATGGCTGCTTAAGACGGCGCCGGAGGCCCCGACGCTCTACGGATTCGATTTCAGCTTCGTGCCGCCTATCGTCGAGCGCGGCGAATATCTGCCCGGCCAGCCGGGAGTCCCGACGTCCGCGCGCGACTTCTGGGCCTATGTCGAGCGCCATTGCCGGGACGAGGACCTGGGCGCCGCCAGCTTCCTCGAGGAATCGCACCGCCGCCATTTCTACTTCGGCATCGCCGACGGCGTGAAGGCGCGCTTCATGCACTTCCGGCAATGCGACGCGCGCCTCAACGCCCAGGGCGGCCGCAAGACGGCGAGCGCCTACGACGCGATCGGCGCGGCCCAGGTCGCCAAGGCGAGCTTCTCGGGCATGCGGCTGCTCCACCGGGTGAGCGGGAAGGTGACGATCTGGCCGATCGATCCGTTGCCGGAGCGGGGCAGCGCCGTCGTCGAGATCTACACGCGCATCTATCTTCGCCGGGCTGGCCTTAGCGGCGCCAAGCTCAGGTCTCTCACGCAGCTCAACCTGGCGTTGAAAGGTCTCGGAAGCCGCCCCGCCCGGCTTCGCTTCGAGCCCAACGACCACCAGACCGATGCCCTGGTCACCGCCGCCGGAATGCGGGCGCTGCTGGCCTCGGAGCCGACCGCCCTTATCCCGGAAGGCCTGACCTCCGAGATCGCGCGCACCGAAGGCTGGACGTTCGGAGTGCTCTAGGGGCCAGCCGCCGGCCGTCCCACCGGCGCCGTCGCCGCCTTCGGCATTCGCGCTTCGAGCGGGGCGAGCCAGGTGCCGACCTGCGTCCCGATGCTGACCTGCGGGAATGAGGCGTCGTAATGGCGGGCGCTCTCCCACTGGTTGATCAGGCGCAGCGCCTCGGCGGAGGCGTCGGCGAGCGGCTGCGACTTCCGCAGCGCGTGGTTGATCATCGCGTCGCCGAAATAGGTCCAGTCGTTGTCGGCGGCGCAGCCGAACGAGCTTCGCCCGGCCGACGCGGCGGTGAACAAGGCGGTGGTGTCGCTCCACAGCGCTGGGACGAACACGCCGGAATAGCAGGCCGAAAGGATCAGCAGGCGGTTCCTGAAGCCGAGCCCGCCCAGCAGGCCGGCGAAGCGCGACGGGGTCAAAACGCCGAAGCCCTCGTCGCCGTCATGATAGGCGATTCCGATCGGCGCGCCGTGGCTGGTGAGGTAAAGGACCAGAACGTCCTCGCGCGAGTCGGCCAGCTCGGCGATCCGGGCGAGGGCCAGCGAGAGGGAGTGGAGGCTGCCCATCGGCAGATCGCTCGGGACGCGGCCGGTGCTTCCGGCGAGGACGATCGTCCGCCCTTCCGCGTCGTAGCGGCGGGCCAGCACGCGCCCGGCCTCCCGCGCCTCGCGGCCGAAGACCGGGTCGCTGTCGAGCGCGATCGAGACGACATAGGCGTCGACGATCCCCGGCCGCTGCGGCGCCAGGGCGGAGAGCGCCGAGTCGAGCCGGCGCTGCTCGGCGAGCTCGGCGGCGGGCGAGCGGCCGCGCTCGAGGTCCGGTCCGAGGTCGAGGCTCGCCTGGGCATCGGCCGAGTCGCTGCCCGAGACCATCGCGGGCCAGCCCGGCTTGTGCTGTGGGGGCTGCCATGCCTGGGCGGCGAGCGCCGTCGCCGCCAGCGCCGCGCCCGCCGCCGCCACCGCCCGCCAGAGCTTCGACCAACCCATCCGCACCCCCGGATTCGCCTCGCGCCCTATCTCGCCCGCCGCGGCGCGCGCCGTCAACGGGGCGCGGGGCTGGACCTCGGAGCGAAGATGGAGGATGTCGTCGGGAGGGGCCGGGTTAGCTCAGCTGGTAGAGCAACCGCCTTGTAAGCGGTAGGTCGTCGGTTCGAGTCCGACACCCGGCACCAGGGCCTCAGCGGCTGGGCTTGGAGCGGGCCGTGGAGATCGACTGCAGCAGCGCCTCCCGCATTCCCTGCCGCATTGCATTGCTGTCGGGGGCGGGCTGCGCCAAGGTTCTGGTGCCGATTGCGGCCAGTTGGGCCTCCTCGGCGGTGCAGGCGTCGAACGCCTTGGCGACGAGGGTCTCCGCCGCCTCCGGGCCGGCGACCCGTTGCCGCACCGCCTCGGTGAGGCAGCGCATCCAGACCCCCGCCGCCGCGTCGAATTCGGGCGACGCGGACGTGTCGTCGTCGATGCGCCAGATGATGTGGCCGTCGAACGTATCGGGCACCGCGTTGCCGGCGGCGTCGCGGGCCGGGCTGAAGTGGGCGCGCTCCTTGAGCAGTCGGCAGGTCGCCTCGTCGAGGCTCACCGAGCCGCTCGAATGGGTGACCGTGCAGCCGGTCACTCCGCCGGCCGAGTCGATGTCGAGCCGGAAATCGACCTTCCCCTGCTCGTGCCGGCGAAGCGCGGCCATCGGATAGTCGGCGTCGCTGAACAGCGTGGCCAGGGACGACCCGGGCGGGGGCGCCGGCGCCGTGTCGTCGTCCAGGTGCCAGACGATGTGGCCGTCGAAAGTGTCGGGCACCGCCTTGCCGCCGGCGTCGCGGACCGGGCTGAAGCGGGCGCGCGCCTTGATGAGCCGACAGGTCGCCTCGTCGAGGCTCGCCGAGCCGCTCGATTGGGTGATTGTGCAGCCGGCGACGCCGCCGGCGGCGTCGATGTCGAGGTGGAAACCGACTTTTCCCTGCTCGTGTCGGCGCAGCGCGTCCGCGGGATAGTCCGCCTCGCCGAACAGCTGGGCCAGCGCCCCGCGCGACACGGGCGGCGGTGCGGGCGCCGCCGGCGGCGGCGCCTCGGCGGTGGCGAGAAGCAACGCGGCAAAGGCGGCGGCGCGGAACGGGCGAATCATCGCCGACGACTAGCCCGCCATTCGAATAAGGTCGAATCGGCAGCGTCTTAGCCGCGACGCCCGCTCAATCGCTCACCAGATGCGGGCGCGGTCGGCCGGGGCCAGATACAGGGCATCGCCCGGCTTCACGGCGAAGGCCGAATACCAGCCGTCGATGTTCCTGACGACTCCGTTGACCCGGTATTTGCGGAAGCTGTGCGGGTCGCTGATCGTCTGCTGCCGGATCGAATCCGGCTGCGCCTTGCCGGCCCAGGCCTGGGCCCAGCCGAGGAACACGCGCTGGTCCCCGGTCAGCCCCCCGATCACCGGCGCGGGCCTGCCGCCCAACGAGCGGTGATAGGCGTCGAGCGCGATCGACAGGCCGCCGAGATCGGCGATATTCTCGCCCATGGTGAGGCCGGGATTGATGTGGAGGCCGGGCACCGGCTCGTAGGTCGCATATTGGGCGCCGAGCTTGTCGGCGCGCGCCTTGAAGGCGGCGGCGTCCGCCGGAGTCCACCAGTCGCGAAGCGCTCCGGCGGCGTCGATCGTCCGCCCCTGGTCGTCGAAGCCGTGGGTCATTTCGTGGCCGATCACCCCGCCGATGCCGCCGTAATTGATCGCCGGATCGGCGGCCGCGTCGAAGATCGGCGCCTGGAGGATTCCTGCCGGGAAGACGATGTCGCGAAGCGAGCCGTTATAGGCGTCGTTGGTCTGCGGGGTCATCTGCCACTCGCCGCGATCGACGGGGCCTTCGCTTCGGCGGACCCGGAACGCCCATTCGGCGGCGGCGGCGCGGCGGACGTTGCCGAGCAGGTCGTCGCGGCGGATCCCGACGGCGGAATAATCGCGCTGCGGCGTGTCGGGATAACCGACCTTGATCGTGTAGGTGTCGAGCTTCTTCAGCGCCTCGCGCTTGGTCTCCGGCCCCATCCAGTCGAGCCGCTCGAGCCGGGCGCGGAACGCGGCCTTGAGATTGTCGACCAGGGCCGTGACCTTGGCCTTCGTCTCGGGCGGGAAGTAGCGGGCGGCGTAGAGGTCGCCGACCGCCCAGTTGATCGTTCCGAAGCAGCTTCCCGGGTCGGCGCCGCAATCGCCGCCGCCGACCGCGATGAGCGCCCGCTTCCAGCGCGGCCGGATCTGGGACTGTCCGGTGAGCGTCTTGCCGTGAAGCTCGAAATGCGCGTCGACGAAGGCTTTGGAGAGATAGGGCGCGGCGGCATCCGCGACGTGGAACGCCATCCAGGCCTTCAGCGTCTCGAGCGGGGTCTCGGCGTAGAGCGCGGCCAGCTTGGGAAAAGCGGTCTTCTCGTTCACGACGAGTTGCTCCCTGCCCGCGACTCCGGCCGACTCGAGAAGCGGCGCCCAGTCGAAGCCGGGCGTGAGCGCGGCGAGCTCGGCCGGGCTCATCGGGTTGTAGACGGCGACCACGTCGCGCTGCTGGACTCGGGTCCAGCTCGCCTCGGCGAGACGGGTCTCGAAGGCGACGACCGAGTCCGCCGCCCGGGCGGCGTCCGGCCAGCCGGCGAGGTCGAGCAGCGTCGCCGCATAGGCGCGGTAGGCGTCCTTCTTCGCCGCAAGCTCGGGCTTCAAATAATAATCGCGGTCCGGAAGGCCGAGACCCGACTGGCCGACATAGACGGCGTAGCGGTCCGGATGCTTGAGGTCGGCGTCGATGCCGACACCGAAGATCGTGGGATAGAGGCCGGATTCCGCCCTGCCCATCAAGCCGGCGAGCGCGGCCCGGTCGCCCGCCGCGCGGATCGCGGCGAGCTCGGGCTGGAGCGGCGCCGCGCCGAGTCGCTCGGCCTGCGCCTCGTCCATGAAGGCGCCATAGAAGGCGCCCACCCTGGCGCGGTTGTCGTCGCCGGGGCCGGCCTTGGCCGCGTCCTCCATCAGCGCGTGGAGCTGCGCCTCCATCCGGTCGGTCATCTCGATCCGGCGCGACGCGCCCGGCCGGTCGGCGGGAATCACCGTGCGCGCGAGATAGGCGCCGTTGGCATATTCGAAGAAGTCGTCTCCCGGCTTCACTTTCTTGTCCGGAGCCGTCAGGTCGAGGCCGAACGGCGGATAGACCGGTCCCGTCCCCGCCGCCGCCGCGCCGATCGAGATCGCCAGCGCCGAAACAGCCGCCGCACCCGCCCACATCCTCGCTCTCGTCATGCCGCTCTCCTTCTCGGGCAGACTAGGAAGCGAGGGGCCGCCCTGTCCAGCGGCCTTGCCTCGCTCCCGGCGCCGCTCTACCCCTCCGGCGAGGGAGAGGCCGATGCGGATCGCGTGCCTGGGCGGCGGACCCGCCGGGCTCTATTTCGCCATCTCGATGAAGCTGCGCGAGCCCGCGCACGACATCCACGTCTTCGAGCGCAACCGGGCCGACGACACGTTCGGCTGGGGCGTCGTCTTCTCCGACCAGACGGTCGAGAACCTGATCGCCAACGATCCCGTTTCCGGCGCCGCGATCCGGAGCGAGTTCGCCCATTGGGACGATATTGAGGTCCATATCCACGGGGCGACGATCCGTTCGTCCGGCCACGGCTTCATCGGAATCGGCCGCAAGCGGCTGCTCGCCATCCTCCAGACGCGGGCGAGAGAGCTCGGCGTCCATCTCCATTTCGAGCACGAGGCGAGCCCGCGGCTCGAGGATTGGGCGGGCTTCGACCTGGTCATCGCCGCCGACGGCGCCAACAGCCGGATCCGCACCGCCTACGAGGGCCATTTCGGGGTCGACATCCAGGTCCGCCGCAACCGCTTCTTCTGGTTCGGGACGCCCAAGGCGTTCGAGGCCTTCACCTTCGCCTTCGAGCAGACCGAGGCGGGCTGGCTCTGGGCCCACGCCTATCGCTTCGACTCGGATTTCTCGACCTTCATCGTCGAGATGGCCCCCGACACCTGGTCGGCGCTCGGCCTCGACCGGATGGACCAGCCGGAAGCGATCGCGCTCTGCGAGCGGATCTTCGCCAATTACCTCGACGGCGCTCCGCTCATCTCCAATGCGACCCACCTCCCCGGCCCCCAGGCCTGGCTCCAGTTCCGCCGAATCGTCTGCGACACCTGGCATTACCGGAACCTGATCCTGCTTGGCGACGCTGCCCACACCGCCCATTTCTCGATCGGCTCGGGCACCAAGCTGGCGCTCGAGGACGCGATCAAGCTCGCCGAGGTTCTGAGCCGTCCCGGCCTGTCGCGCGAGGCGGCGCTCGCGGAGTACCAGGCCGAGCGCAACCTTGAGGTGCTCAAGCTCCAGAATTCGGCGCGCAACTCGACCGAATGGTTCGAGACCCTGGAGCGCTACCTCCGTTTCGAGCCGATCCAGTTCGCTTATTCGCTGCTCACCCGCTCGCAGCGGGTCAGCCACGAGAACCTCAGACTGCGCGACCGGCCCTGGCTCGAGGGTGTCGAGCGCTGGTTCCAGTCGAAGGCCTTGGGCGTCCCGGTCAACGATCCCGCGCCGCCGATGTTCGCGCCGTACAAGCTGCGCGAGCTCACCCTCGCCAACCGCATCGTCGTCTCGCCGATGGCGATGTATTCGGCCCGGGACGGCGTCCCGAACGACTTCCACCTCGTCCATTACGGCACCCGCGCCCAGGGCGGCGCCGGCCTCGTCTACACCGAGATGACCTGCGTCTCGGCGGATGGCCGGATCAGCCCCGGCTGCGCCGGCATGTACGCGCCCGAGCATCTCGAGGCGTGGAAGCGGATCGTCGATTTCGTCCACGCCAACACGAGCGCGAAATTCTGCCTCCAGCTCGGCCATTCCGGGCCGAAGGGCTCGACGAAGCTCGGCTGGGAGGGCAACGACGTTCCGCTCGAGAGCGGCAACTGGCCGGTCATGGCCGCCTCGGACGTGCCCTGGTCGCCGGCCAACCCGGTGCCGCGCCCGATGAGCCGGGCCGACATGGACGATGTCATCGCACAGTTCGTTGCGGCGGTCAGAATGGGCGATGAGGCCGGTTTCGACATGGTCGAGCTTCACGCGGCCCACGGCTACCTGCTCTCCAGCTTCATCACCCCGCTCACCAACCGTCGCACCGACGAACATGGCGGCGCCCTCGAAAACCGGCTGCGCTTCCCCTTGGAAGTCTTCCGCGCGATGCGCGCGGCCTGGCCGGCGGAAAAGCCGATGTCGGTCCGTATTTCGGCCAACGACTGGATGGGCGATCTGGGCGTGACACCGGACGAGGCGGTGCTGATCGGCGAGGCCTTCGCGGAGGCCGGCGCCGACCTGATCGACGTCTCGGCCGGCCAGACCTGGGCGGACTGCGCGCCGGTCTACGGCCGGATGTTCCAGACGCCCTTCGCCGACCAGATCCGCAACGAGGGCGGAGTCGCGACCATGGCGGTCGGCAACATCTACGAGCCGGACCACGCCAACTCGATCCTCGCCGCCGGCCGCGCCGACCTCGTCGCCCTCGCCCGCCCCCACCTCATCGACCCGATGTGGACCCTGCGCGCCGCCGCCGGCCATGGCTATCGCGGAGTCGCCGTCCCGCCCCAATATCTCAACGGCATGGCCCAGCTCGCCCGCAACCTCGCCCGCGAGCAGGAGCTCAAGGCGTGAAGGGCGTGCCCTCACCCTCCCACCGCTTCGCGGCGGGCCCCTCCCTCTCCCCTGGAGGGAGAGGGGTCGATTCTTCCCTCTCCCTGCAGGGGAGAGGGACAGGCGCGAAGCGCCAGGGTGAGGGCAAGTGAGGCTGGAGGGAGAACACGCCCTCGTCACCGGCGGCGGCACCGGCATTGGCGCGGCGATCGCACGCGCATTGGCGGCGCAAGGCGCGAAGCTCACCCTCGTCGGGCGGCGCCGCGAGCCGCTGGAGGCGCTGGCGGAGCAGCTTGGCGTTCCTGCGAAAGCAGGAACCCAGCCCCCTCATGGGCTCCTGCCTTCGCAGGAGCACATTCTGGTCGCCCCGGCCGACGTCACCGACCCGGACCAGGTCGAGCGCGCCTTCGCCCTCGCCCGGGCGGCGCAGGGGCCGATCACCCTCCTCGTCAACAATGCCGGAGCGGCGAAGGGGGTGCCGTTCGCGGAGGTGACGCCGGACCTCTGGCGCGACATGCTCGCGGTCAACCTCGACGCTCTGTTCCATTGCTGCCAGGCGGCCCTCCCGGACCTACTCGCCGCCGAGCGGGGACGGATCGTCACCGTGGCATCGATGGCCGGCCTTTACGGCTTCGCCTACGCTTCGCCCTATATCGCCGCCAAGCACGGCGCGGTCGGCCTCACCCGCGCCCTCGCCGCCGAATATGCCGGCACGAAACTGCGCGTGAACGCGGTCTGCCCCGGCTTCGTCGACACCGACATGACCGTCCGGTCGGTCGCCACCATCACCGCCAGGACCGGCCGAAGCGAGGACGAGGCGCGCGCCGAGCTGGCCCGCCTCAACCCCTCCGGGCGGTTGATCGCGCCGGAGGAGGTCGCCGAGGCGGTGCTTGACCTCATCCTCTCGGAGCGGAACGGTGAGGCCGTGGAGATCGCATGAACCCGAACGCCTTCGAGCCCGACCACTTCCGCTGGGATTTCGCCGACGGCGTGGCGACGATCACGCTCAGCCGGCCGGAGCGGAAGAACCCGCTCACCTTCGAAAGCTATGCCGAGCTTCGCGACACGTTTCGCGCTCTCGCTTATGCCCGCGAGGTGAAGGCCGTGGTGGTCGCCGGCGCCGGCGGCAATTTCAGCTCCGGCGGCGACGTCCACGAGATCATCGGACCGCTGACGCAGATGGACATGCCGGGCCTGCTCGCCTTCACACGGATGACCGGCGACCTCGTCAAGGCGATGCGCGCCTGCCCTCAGCCGATCGTCGCCGCGGTGGACGGAATCTGCGCCGGCGCCGGCGCGATCCTCGCCATGGCCTCCGACCTGCGCTTCGCGACTCCGGCCGCGAAGACCGCCTTCCTGTTCACCCGGGTCGGCCTCGCCGGCTGCGACATGGGGGCGTGCGCGATCCTGCCGCGAATCGTCGGCCAGGGCCGCGCCGCCGAACTGCTCTACACCGGCCGCTTCATGACCGCCGAGGAAGGGCAAAGCTGGGGCTTCTTCAACCGCATCGTCGAGCCCGAGCGATTGCTCGACGAGGCCCATGCGCTGGCCCGCGAGCTCGCCGGAGGCCCGACCTTCGCCCATGGCATCACCAAGACCCAGCTCAACCAGGAATGGAACGTCAGCCTCGAGACGGCGATCGAGATGGAGGCCCAGGCCCAGGCGATCTGCATGGCGACGAACGACTTCCGCCGCGCCTTCGAAGCCTTCGCGGCGAAACGGACCCCGGAGTTCAAGGGTGACTGACCCCTCTCCCCTTGCGGGAGAGGGAGGGGCCCGCCCGGCGCAGCCGGGTGGGAGGGTGAGGGCACTCAGCCTCACCTACCTGCCCTCACCCCCCCATTGCTGGCGCAATGGGTCCCCCCCTCTCCCGCAAGGGGAGAGGGAAAGGTGAAGGACTTCCTCGACTGGCCCTTTTTCGATGCCCGCCATCGGGAGCTGGCGGAAATGCTCGACCATTGGTGCCAAGCGGAATTATCCGGCGTAGAGCCCGCCGACGTCGATGCCGCCTGCCGCGCGCTGGTGGGACAACTCGGCGACGCGGGGTGGCTCACTCACTGCGTCCCCGACGAGGCGGGGCGGCTCGACGTGCGCTCGCTGTGCCTCATCCGCGAGACGCTCGCCCGCCATTCCGGGCTCGCCGATTTCGCCTTCGCCATGCAGGGTCTGGGCTCCGGCACGATCGCCCTGTTCGGCAGCCCCGAGCAGAAGGCGGCGATTCTCCCCTCTGTGGCGCGCGGCGAAAAGATCGCCGCCTTCGCGCTCACCGAGCCCGATTCGGGCTCGGACGTCGCCAACATCGCCACCCGCGCCGAAGAACGCGACGGCGGCTGGGTGCTGAACGGCGAGAAGGCGTTCATCTCCAACGGCGGGATCGCCGATTTCTACGTCGTGTTCGCCCGCACCGGAGAGGCGCCGGGAGCGAAGGGCCTCTCCGCCTTCCTCGTCGAGCGCGGCACGCCGGGCCTCGACGACAGCGAACGCACCGAGGTGATCGCCCCGCACCCGCTGGCGACGCTCGCTTTCCGCGACATGCGGCTCCCGGGCTCGGCGCTGATCGGCGAGCGCGGCCGCGGCTTCCAGCAGGCGATGGCGACGCTCGACGTGTTCCGGACCACCGTCGGCGCCGCGGCGCTCGGCTTCGCGAGACGCGCGCTCGACGAGGCGACCGGCCGCGCTCTTTCCCGCCGCCTCGGCGCCGGCACTCTGGCCGACAACCCGGTCACCCAGTCGAGGCTCGCCGAGATGGTGCTCGACGTCGAGACCTCCGCCTTGCTGATCTACCGCGCCGCCTGGCTGCGCGACGTCATGGGCCGCCGCAACAGCCGGGAGGCGGCGCTCGCCAAGCTCCATGCGACCGACAGCGCGCAGTCGGTGATCGACAAGGCGGTGCAAATGTTCGGCGGCCTCGGAGTCACCAAGGGCGTGCCGGTCGAGCGGCTCTACCGCGAGATCCGCGCGCTCCGCATCTACGAAGGGGCGTCGGAGGTGCAGAAATTGGTCATCGCCCGCCACCATCTCGCGGAGCCCGGCCGATGAAGGTCCTCCTCCCGCCCGGTTGGCCCCGGCCCAAAGGCTATTCGAACGGGATTTCCGAGCGCGGGCGGACGATCTTCACCGCCGGCGTGATCGGGTGGGATGAGGGCGAGCGGATCGTCGCCCCCGACCTGCTCGGCCAGGTCCGCCAAGTGCTGCTCAACATCCGCGCCATCCTCGCCGAGGACGGCGCCGGGCCGGAGCATATCGTCCGGATGACCTGGTACGTCGTCGGCCTCGACGAGTATCGCGCCGACCTCGCCGAGATCGGATCGGTCTGGCGGGAGGTGATGGGCCGGGTCTATCCGGCGATGGCGGTGGTCGGCGTGTCGGCACTGGTCGAACCCGCTGCCCGGATCGAGATCGAGGCGATTGCGATGGTGCCGGACTGATGCGCTCGGCGCATATCGACACCTTCGTCCGGGACCGGCTGCCGTCCTTCGACGCGCAGCCCGAATTCCTCTTCGACCTTCCCGAGCTGCACTATCCGGAACGGCTGAACGGCGCCGTCGAGCTGATCGGCACCGGCCCGGCCGAGGCGCTCGCGGTCGTCAACGACGCCGGCGCCTGGACCTACGGCGAGATGCGCGATCTTTCCGACCGCATCGCTCGCTTGCTGGTCGAGGAGGAAGGGCTGTTGCCCGGCAACCGGGTGCTGCTGCGCGGGGCCAACGGGGCGTTGCTGTTCGCCGCCTGGCTCGGCGTACTCAAGGCGGGCGGCATTCTGGTCACCACCATGCCGCTGCTGCGCTCCGGCGAAATCGCGACCCTGATCGAGCGGGCCCGGGTGCACCACGCGATCGTCGACGAAAGCTGCCTCGGCGATTTCATGGCCGCCGCCGATTCGACCGGCCTGATCCGATCCCTGCTCGTCTATCGCGGCGATTCGGGCGGCGGGCCGCTCGAGGCGCGGCTGGAGCGCGTCGCGCCCGGCTTCGCACCGTGCGACACCCATCGCGACGACGTGGCGATGATCGCCTTCACCTCGGGCACGACCGGAACGCCCAAGGGCTGCGTCCATTATCACCGCGACCTGCTCGCCCCCGCCGACAGCTTCGCCCGCTACGTCCTCAGGCCCGAGCCGGGCGAGCGCTGGACCTGCTCCGCCCCGATCGCGTTCACCTTCGGCCTGGGCATGATCCTCCTTTTCCCCTGGCGCTTCGCCGGCACCGCCGCGACCATCGCGCAGCCCGGGCCGAAGGCGCTGCTCGAAGCCGTCGCGAAGCACCGGGTCAACCGCCTCGCCACCGCCCCCACCGCCTACAAGGCGATGCTTCCGCTGCTTGGCGAGCACGACATCTCCTCGCTCCAGCACTGCGTATCAGCGGGGGAGCATCTCCCGGCCGCCACCTGGCAGGCCTGGAAGGAGGCCACCGGAATCGCGATCGTCGACGGCATCGGCGCCACCGAGATGATGCACATCTTCATTTCCGCGGCCGGCGACGAGATACGTCCCGGAGCGACCGGCAAGGCGGTGCCGGGCTATCGCGCCTGCGTGCTCGGAGACGGCGGCCAGCCGCTCGCATCGGGCACCGGTCGCCTTGCCGTCAAAGGGCCGACCGGCTGCCGCTATTTCGACGATCCTCGGCAGGCGGATTATGTCCAGCACGGCTGGAACGTCACCGGCGACACCTACCGGCAGGACGAGGACGGCTATTTCTGGTTCGTCGCCCGCTCCGACGACATGATCGTCTCGGCGGGCTACAACATCGCCGCGCCGGAGGTGGAGAATGCGCTCTACGCGCATCCTGCCGTCCAGGAATGCGCGGTCGTCGGCGTGCCGTGCGAGGCGCGCGGGCGCAAAGTGAAGGCCTTCGTCGTAGTGGCGCCCGGCCACGACGCCGGCGAGGCGCTGGCCCGCGCGCTCCAGGAGCACGTCAAGGCGCAGATCGCCCCGTACAAATATCCGCGGGAAATGGAGTTCGTCGCCGCCTTGCCGAAGACCGCTACGGGTAAGCTGCAGCGCTTCCAGCTGCGCCGCTAGCAGGCCTGCTTTTCAGGCGGCGCGGCCACGCCGGGGAGCGCCCTGCGGACGCCCTCGAGGCATTTGGGCTGGGCCGCGGCCGGAGCGGGGGCCGCCGGCGCGTCGGTCGCGGCATGCCGACCGAGCGGGGCCTGCGGCTTCTCAGGCAGGCCGGACAGGGCCCAATGCAGCGTCGAGGAAGGCTGGGCCGTCTGCGCCATGGCGCTGGTCGTCGCGGCCTGCGGGGTCATCGGCTCGTAGCGGCGAAGCACGGCGCGCTGGAAGCTGTCGATGCTGCCCGGCGCCGGCTTCGCGCCCGGTTTCAGCGGCGCGTCGCCGTTCGCGGCCGCCGCGGCCAGCGCCGCCGCCTGGGCATCGACGGTTTCCGTCACGACGTCAGTGGCATTGGCCAGAGTCGACGGGTCGGAGGTGAGGCTGCGCATGAGGGCGATCTGCGGTTCGGTGCCGGTCCCGCCGAAGCGGAAGGCCGGCGGCCGGCCCCAGCCGCCTTCCCAGCGGTAGAAGATGTGCGCGCCGACAACGGCCGCCTTGACCAAAGTCCCGCTCCAATAGGGCACGACGTAATTGGCATGGTAATGGGTCGCCCAGCCGACCGGCGCATAGACCTTGCCTGCCAGCGCCTCCTCCGCGACCATCCGCGCGCGGGTCCACAAAGCGGGCGCCGGCGCCCGGCCTAGCGCGCCGTCGCAGGTGAAAGTGAACTGGCAGCCGGTCGCCCGGTCAGAGCCCTGGAAGACGACTCCGCAGACGCTCTTCGGGAAAGCGGGATGGCGGACGCGGTTGAGCACCACCTGCGCCACAGCGCGCTGACCATCGGTCGATTCGACCGCGGCCTCGTAATAGATCGCCGCGGTCAGGCATTCGAGCGCCCGAGTGCGGTCGGCCGGAGTGGCGAAGGCGGTGCGGAACGGGCGCGCCGCCGGATTGGGCAGGTCGGAGACGGGAATCGCGGCGTTCATCGCCACCGCGTCCTGCGGAGTCACGTCCTCGCGGAAGCGCAGCGGCTCGGGCGCCGGCGGCGTGCCGAGGCCTGGGATGACCAACGGACTCCCCGGCGCAGGCACGTTGGCCCGGGCGACGGTGACCGGCTGAAGCGAGGTGACGCTGAGCGCGGCGATCAGATAGAGGCCGAGCATGGTGGCGAGGACGAGCGTGCTCAGCCACTGCTTGCCGCGCGGCAGGCGGGGCAGCCGCGGCAGGCGGAAGCTCGGCATCGTCAGGCTCAAGGCGGGCATCAACCACTCCGAAAAAGGCCGAGCCCCTTAAGCGAGGCCGCCGCGTCCCGCAACCGCGGGATCCTGGAACAAGCCGCGAGGCGAACGCCGCGCGCGGCCGAAGGAACCTCGTCGAGGCCGCGAATCCCTAGCAAAAGTGGGGACGAAGGGCAATTTTTCAAGCTTTTCCGCGATTTCCCGCGCGGTAGCGATCGCGAAAGGCGGACGCGAAAGGGGCGAGCCGCGCCTCGGCGATGGCCGCCCTGAGGTCCGCCATCAGCGTCTGGTAGAAGCAGAGGTTGTGCTCGGTCATCAGCATCGCGCCCAGTATCTCGCCGGAGCGTATGAGATGGTGGAGATAGGCGCGGGACCAGTTTCCGCAGACCGGGCAGCCGCAATCGGGATCCAAGGGGGCCTCGTCTTCGGCGAAGCGGGCGTTGCGCAGGTTGATCGGCCCGTCGCCGGTGAAGGCCTGGCCGGTCCGTCCCGAGCGGGTCGGGAGGACGCAGTCGAACATGTCTATGCCGCGCTCGACCGCCCCGACGATGTCGTCGGGCTTGCCGACGCCCATCAGGTAGCGCGGCGCCCCCGAGGGAAGCTGGCCGGCGGCGAAATCGAGGCAGGCGAACATCGCCGCCTGCCCCTCCCCCACCGCCAACCCGCCGACCGCATAGCCGTCGAAGCCGATGTCGGTCAGCGCCTCCGCCGAAGTCCGGCGCAGCCCCTCGTCGAGCGCTCCCTGCTGAATGCCGAACAGGGCCGCGTGCTCGGCATGCTCCCCGGCGGCGTCGAACGCGGCGCGCGATCGCCGGGCCCAGCGCATCGAGCGCTCCATCGCCGCCGCCTGGTCCTCACGCGGCGCGGTGGTCGGGACGAGCTGGTCGAACGCCATGACGATGTCGGAGCCGAGCAGGCGCTGGATCTCGATCGATCGCTCCGGCGAGAGCATGTGCCGGGTGCCGTCGAGGTGGCTTTTGAAGGCGACGCCCTCCTCGCTCACCTTGGCGAGCTCGGTGAGGCTCATCACCTGGTAGCCGCCGCTGTCGGTGAGGATCGGCCGCTCCCAGCCCATGAAGCGATGGAGGCCGCCGAGCCGGGCCACCCGCTCGGCGCCGGGGCGGAGCATCAGATGGTAGGTGTTGCCCAGGATGACGTCGGCGCCGGCGGCGCGGACGTCGGCGGGCTTCATTGCCTTGACCGTCGCGGCGGTGCCGACCGGCATGAAGGCGGGCGTTCGGATAACCCCCCGCCGCGTCGCGATGACGCCGGTGCGGGCGGCGCCGTCGGTCGCGGCGATCGAGAAGGCGAAGCGGGGCCGAGAGTCCATCACGACCCCCCTAGCCCGGCGGCGTTGGTGCCGCAAAGCGCTCGACAAGGGCCGCGAACGGCGCGATGGCGTGCGTCCCTGACGAGGAGACGAGACATGGCCAAGGGTCAAGTACGCGGCAACAAGGAAGCTCGGAAGCCCAAGAAGGAAGTGAAGAAGACCATCGCGGCCAATCCTTCCACGAAGGGCGGAGCGCCGAAAGGCTGATGGCCGAGCCCTTCGCCCGCCACCGCCAGCCGTGGCGGCAGGACGAGATCCAGAAGCTTCATTTGCTCGCCGGCAAGGACATGTCGCTGAGGGCGATCGCCCGGGCATTGACCCGAACCGAGGAGTCGGTGAAGGACCGCGCCAGACTGGACGGGCTGAAGATCAGCAAGCTGCGCTGACCCAGCCGCCGCAGCGAGGATGAGATCCGAATGGCCGACACGCCCCCCGACCGCCTCTCGCTCGACCCGCGCAGCCCGCATTTCGACGGCGACACGTTGCGCCGCGGCGTCGGCATCCGATTCAGAGGGCGCGACCGGCACGATGTCGAGGAATATTGCGTCTCGGAAGGCTGGATCCGGGTCCAGGCCGGCAAGACCATGGACCGCCACGGCCGGCCGCTGACCATCCGGCTGAGCGGCGAGGTCGAGCCCTATTTCACCGATGTGGGCGCCGAAGGTGACGGTCCGGATGTTCACGAAAGTCCCGCGGAGAGCTGATTCTTCCGATGCTGGACATATTACGCATCCGTAACGAGTTTCCCGCCCTCGCCGTCACCGACGGCGGCCGGCCGCGCCTCTATCTCGACGCTCCGGGGGGAACCCAGGCCTGTCGCCGCGCGATCGCCGCGATGGCGGCGCATCTCGAGACCGGGACGGCCAACAGCGGCGGCGCCTTCGCGACCAGCCTCGCCACCGACGCGATGAGCGAGGCGGCCCACGAAGCGATGGCCGACCTCATCGGCGGATCGGCGGACGAGATCGCCTTCGGCCCGAACATGACGAGCCTGACCTTCGCGGTGTCGCGGGCGCTCGGCCGCCGCTTCGCCGCGGGCGACGAGCTGGTCGTCACCCGGCTCGACCACGACGCCAACGTCGCGCCCTGGCTGCTGCTCGCCCGCGACGCCGGGATGGCGGTGCGCTGGCTCGACTTCGATCCCGAGAGCGGGCGGCTTCGGCTGGACGAATTGCCCGGCCTGCTCGGCCCACGCACCCGGCTGGTCGCGGTCGGCGGGGCCAGCAACGCGCTCGGCACGGTCAACGACGTCGCCGCCATCGTGCGCACGGTGCGCGAGGGCTCCGACGCCCTCATCTATCTCGACGCCGTGCAGTCGGTGCCGCATCTCGCCACCGACGTGGAGGCGCTCGGCTGCGACTTCCTCGCCTGCTCGCCCTACAAGTTCTTCGGACCCCACCAGGGCGTGCTGTGGGGCCGCAAGGCGCTGCTGGAAGGTCTCGAAGTGTACAAGCTGCGACCTTCGCCCGACTGGCCGGCAGCCGTCCGCTTCGAGACCGGCACCCCCTCGTTTGAGGGCCAGGCCGGCACGATCGGCGCGGTCGAGCATATTGCCTGGATCGGCGAGACCTGGGGCGGCGCCGGAGGCGGCAGCCGGCGTGAGCGGATCGTCGCCGGGATGGAAATGGTCGCCGCGCACGAGCGTGACCTTTGCGACCTTTTCCTCGCCGGCCTCCAGCGCCTGCCGCGCGTCCGCCTGTTCGGCCCGCCCGAGTCCGAGGCCCGGCTGCCGACCTTCTCGGTGACGATCGAAGGCCTGACCGCCCGCCAGGCCGCCGAACGGCTGGCCGAGCAGAACATCTTCGCCTGGTCGGGCAATTTCTACGCCAAGGAGGCGGTGACCCGCCTCGGCCTCGACGCCGCCGGCGGCCTGCTCCGAATCGGCTTCTGCCAGTACAGCACGGCCGACGAGGTCGAGCGGCTGCTCGAGGCGCTGGAGGCGCTTTAGGGCGGCGGCGGCGGCGCGGCGGGCGGCGGGGACGGCGAGGCGGATGCCGCGGCGGGCGGCGGGACTGGGGGAGCGCCCCGGAACAGGTCGGCGATGGTCGTCGCGTTCGTCGCAAGCTTCTCCATGAAGAAAAAGCCGAGGTGGCGGTAGCTCTCGAACTGGGATTCGGAGAAGAACTGGTCGCCGGTCGTCTCGTGCGGGAAGGTCTTGCTCCCGTTGCCATAGGACTTGATGTCGGCCGGCAGATCCTTCCCGAAGAAGCTGGGCTTCAGATAGAGAATCTGGCCCCAGATGCCGTTCGGATATTGGATCGTCCCGAAGGCCCAGGCGAGCTGATCGTCTTTGGGATCGAAAGGCTCGTCACGGCTGCCCAGCCGCAGCTCGGGGAAGCGGATCGTCGTGTCGAAATCTATCTTCGCCTTGCGAACGAGGCCGCCCAGGTCTTCGAAGGCACACTGCGGATCCGCGCCCGCATCGCTCACCACGATGTAGCGACAGCGGCGGCGCAGCATCTCGTAGACCGCCAGATTCTCGAAATGCCCGCCGTCGGACAGATAGATGTCGTAGTTCGTGTCCGTGGTCGATCCGGTCAGCTCGTTGAGCAGCGCCCGTAGCGGGTTCGACGGCTCCGACCCCCCGATCTTGTCCCCAAGCTTGTCGGCGGCCGACGGATTGGGCAGCCATGCCCCGAGCCGGACATTGAACAGGGTCATCAGAAGCGCCGTCGCGGGCGACGAATGATAACCCATGTTCGGGCTGGCCGCGGCTCCGGAAATGGCAATGGCGGAGGCTAAAGTCACTCCGGTGCCTTCCATCCGGTAATCCGGTTCATTGCCTCCGTAATCCGACGAGCCGACATAGGCGCCGACGCGACCGCGTCCCGTCACCCCGGGCGGATTGAGCATCGAGCTTCCGCTGTAGAGCGGAGTAAAGATGAAGGGCTCCGCCTTACGCTCCTGCCACGCCAGATTTTCCGTCGCCGTCACGTTGAGTGCGACGTTGACGACCGGATAGAGAACCTGCGGCGTCGGGGCGAGGAGCTCCGTCATCCGAACATTGTCGCGCGCACTGAAACCCGTGAACGGGCTGGCTTTCCTGTCGATGCGCGCGGCGCCCAGAAAGGCGCGGTCGAGACGGTTGCGATAGAGGCCGTTGAGCGAGAAGCGGTTCACCCGGACCCTTTGGCTCAGCAGGATGGGCAGGATGAGGAGCGCCATGGCGAGCGCCCAGTGCGCCATGACCACCGGATCGAGGACGGGCTGCCACTCGTGCAGCGGCATCAGCAAGGATGACACGGCCAAAGCGGCATTCATCTCGGCGCGGGCCAACAGCACGAACAATGCGATGAGGAAGACGAATGTGGCGATCGAAATGATCAGCCCGGCGGGAAGAAGCTTGAGGAACGAACCGGACCCCTCGCTGCTGGCATTGCCGCTCTTGGCGCTCTTGCCCCCCTTGACCGCGGCCGCGCCGCTGAGGGCCGCGATCACGCTCGACCAGGTGATGTCATGGCCCAGATGAGCGGCGACCCACCAGTTGAGCAGCAGGGCCGAGCCGGCCGCGATCGCCCAGAGCAGGATGGGCTTCGCCTTCACCGCCGACAGGCGGGCGAGCCATTCGCGGTCGCTGTCGGGCTTGATGTTCTCGTTCTTCGGATTGCGGAAGCCGACGAAGACGATCATCGCGATGAAATGCGTCAGCATCAGCCAGATCGGGGCCGCGACGACGAGGATTCCGGCCGTCCAGTTCGGGGGATCGGCCGCCTTGAACCCGCAGCAGGGCGGGCCCGGCTGGCCGAGCACCACTGCCGGGCTGCAACGCGCGACGAGCCACGCGGCGGCGACCGTCAGCAGCGCCATGGTCGCTATGGCCAGGAGCCAGATCAGCAGATCGTCCGCGAACGCCGTCGCAAAGCTCCCATCTTCCTTCGGCCTCTGTCCGGACGGATTGTCGTCGAGCGCCCGGGCACCGCTGTCCGACGTCGAGTCCTTCCTGGGCGGCGGAAGGGTAAAGCCCGACAGGATCAGGCCGGCGGCCATGCCGGCGAACGTCGAGGCGGCGGTGGGGACCCCGTGCCATCCCGGCCGAACCGGGCCGACCAGAAAGTCGCAGGCGAGCAGCAGCGTCCCGGTCACCGCCCAGACGATCAACGGCAGCACGATGCGGGTCGAATACCAGCGGTCGCCGCTGCCCTTCTCGAGGACCCTGTCGCTGTAGCTGGGAAGGCCGCGGCACATGAACCAGGCGGCAAGCCCGCAGGAGAGCGCGGTGAGGCCCATCAGAACCCATCGCGGGACCGCGCCGAGGCCCATCAACGGATCCATCGAAAGCGCGCCGCTGTAGAAGATGTTCGGCAAGACCGTCGCCAGCATCAGCAGCGGCCCCAGCAACAGCCAGTTCAGCAGGATGTTGCGCAGCGAGATGGCGACCGCCGTCCAGGTGTCGTTCGAACCGAGGCCGACCTTGGGCGTGATGAAGTTCGAATTCTCACGAAGGTGCTTGATCTGATCGGGTTCGATTTCTCCTGCCAGGCTCGTCATTACGGTGCCGGCATCATGCTTCGCGTCCAGGATCCAGCGCTGAAGAAAGCCGCCGATGTAACCGCCGCCCGACACGGTCGAGAGGTAGTGGAAACGAGTCAGCAGGCCCTTGCAGGCCAACGCTTCCATGACGCCGAGCGCGAACGACGCGCTGCGAATGCCGCCGCCCGACAGGCACAGCGCCGCCT
>JAXDPA010000100.1:0-3503 GCA_034668685.1 Sphingomonadales bacterium
GAGCGAGAGCCGAGCGCCGCCCGCCGACGCCGTGGCGAGCCGGGCGAAGCGGACTGCGCCGCGGCTTCCCTCGACCGCGAGGCGGATGTCGGCGGAGGCGTCGAAGCGGCGGAGCGCGCCCGTCACCGCCCGGCCCCAGGCGGCCGCGACCGGCTCGACCGGCGTTCCGCGCGCGGACCGGAGGGCGGAGAGGATCGGCGCGGCGAGCGACGGAGGCGCGGCGACTCCGGCCGCCCGCGCCGCCAGCGCCGTGACCAGGCGGCCGTTCCTCAGCGACAGCGAATAGACCCCGTTCACCCGGGTGCGCCCGGCAGCGAAGCCGCTGGTGTGAACCGCGGCGGCCGCGAGGTCGGCATGGCCGCGCGTGTCGCGAAGCCCGCCGGCGAAAGTGAGGTTGCCGCCGACCGAATCGATGCGGTGAAGCCCCGCCTGGGCATCGGCGAACGCCACCCGCGCTTCGCCCCGCCAGGCGGCCAGCGAGGCGGACAAGGTCACTCCGAGCCGCGCCTCGGCCCGGCGGATGACGAGATTGCCGCCGCAGGCGAGGCTGTCGAACCGCGCCGGCCCGGCGAGGCTCGGCTGCAGCGTCTCGGTGGCGACGTTCCACAGCGCCTTGCCCGCCGCCAGCGCGCAGCCGCCGAGGCGCAGGCGCGGCGCCGATACCGCCGTCCGCCCCTCGAACCCGCTGGCGAGATTGCCCTTGCCTTCGAGCGCGGCCCCGATCCGCCCGCCCGGCGTGTCGATCCGGACCGCCGTGTCGGAGACGTCGACGTTCAGATCGGGAAGGCGAAACGGCGCGCCGCTTGGCTTGGGAAGCAATTTGTCGAGCTCGCCGAAGCGCAGCCGGCCCTCGACGACCCGCCCGTAAAGCCGCACTCCACGCCCGGTCACCAGCGAGATGCGCGGCTTGCGGAAGCCCCAGCTGAGCCGCAGCTCGACCCAGCGGGCGGTCAGGTCCGGATGGGCCGGGTCGCCGAGGACGAGATCGTCGAGCCGCTGGACGCCGAAGCCGAGATGCCGGACCGTGTAGGTCGCCCGCACCCCGCGCCGCGCCAGCTCGCGGTCGATATAGCCGGCGGCGATGTCCTTGCGCTCCAGCCACAGGATGAGCAAAGCGGCGAGCAGCAGGCCGGCGAGGGCGAGCGCGATCCATCGCCCCAGCCGCCGCCGCGCTCTCGGTTCCATCGCCTCGTCCACCTTCCCCCAACCTTCGCGGCCGCGATCCCGTTCCGCCTCCGTCACCTTCTTCGCCGCACCGCGCAAGCGGTTTGGCTCCCTTCAAAGGGTGCGGGTCGGGAACGGACAGCGAAGCTTCGTGGGGGAAGGCGGCGGCACGCGATTAGCCGGTTTACGTCTACCTCGCTTAGCTCATACACTGCTTTCGTGGGAAAGACGGTGCCCGACGCAAACGGCCATCGCGCCCGCCTCCGGCGGCGGCTGTTCGAGGGCGGGCCGGAGGCGCTGCACGAGCACGAGCTGGTCGAATATCTGCTCGCCCTTGCTCTGCCGCGCCGCGACACCAAGCCGCTGGCCAAGAAGATGATCGCCGATTTCGGCGGCTTCGCCCAGCTCCTCTCCGCCGACGCCGACACGATCATGCGCCGCTGCCAGGTCAGCGAGAACGTCGCGGGCGCGATCAAGATCGCCCAGGCCACCGCGGTGCGCTTCCTCAAGAGCGAGGTGACCGGCCGCAAGGTGCTCGGCAGCTGGCAGGCGCTGATGGACTATCTGGCCGTCGACATGGGCTTCCTGCCGATCGAGCGGGTGCGGGTGCTCTACCTCAACGCCAAGAACGTCCTGGTCCGCGACCATGTCCTGTCCGAAGGGTCGGTCGATGAGGCGGCGGTCTATGTGCGCGAGGTGATCCGCGGCGCGGTCGACAGCCACGCCACCGCGATGATCCTCGTCCACAACCATCCGAGCGGCGACCCGCAGCCGAGCCAGGCCGACATCCGCCTCACCCGCGAGATCATCGACGCCGCCCGCCCGCTCGGGATCCAGGTCCACGACCACGTCATCGTCGGCGCGACGAAGAGCTACAGCCTCAAGCAGATGGGGCTGATCTAGATCCTCAGTCCTCCCTGTGGAGCGCAGCTCCATGGGGAGGGGGACGAAGGATGGTGGAGGGGCTTTCCGAGTCAGCAGGGCCCTCCACCGCGTTTCACGCGGTCCCCCTCCCCACGAGCTTCGCTCGCAGGGAGGATTAGGGCTTACCGCCCCCCGCGGTTGCGGCAGCTGTCGCGGACGGTGCGCGAGCAGGTGGGGTAGGCGCGGGCCGGCTCGTAGGGGCCGCCCTGGCCGGTATAGGTCGTCGACGGGGCGGCGCCGGCGCCGAGGCCCCAGCCGCTGTCGCCGGTCGCGGCGACGCTGGCCGTCTCGCGGCACGCGGCGCGGGCGCGCTTTGCCGCCGCGCTCATGTGGCGAGTCGCGGGCGCGCAGCGGGCATGGGCGTCGGTCTGGGCGGTCGCGGTCGTCCCCATCTCGGGATTGCCGACGCCCATCGTCGCGGCGCCGTTCTGGCCGGCGCTGGTCGCGTCCTGGCCGGTGCCGGTCATGCCCGGCTTGGCGACGTCGGCGCCGGGCGGGGTCGTCTGGGCGAAAGCGGGGACGGCCAAGGCCATCGCGGCGCCGAGCAGGAAGGGCCTGAGCATCGATGCTTCTCCTGTGCTTGTTGGAAGGGGTCGCGCCTAGAACGAGGCGCCGCCCCCGGCCGTTCCACGATCTTCGCGGCCGAGGCCAGGTCATGCTAAAGCCGCGGCGATGACGCTGGATCGCAGACGCCTGCTGCTCGGCGCGGCCGCGAGCCTCGCCTTGCCCGGTTGCGGGCGGAGCGAGTCCGCGCCGGCGCCGGCCGCGACGGGCAAGGCGGCACGGCTGATCGCGGCCGCGCGTTCCCAGATCGGAGTCACTCTCCGCTACGACCCGGCTTACACCGTCCTTCCCTTCCCCGGCGGCGACGTCCCGCGGGCGCGGGGAACCTGCACCGACGTCGTCATCCGGGCCTATCGCGACGCCTTCGCGCTCGACCTCCAGGCGCTGGTCAACGCCGACATGCGCTCGGCGTTCGGCGCCTATCCGCACCTCTGGGGCCTGAGCGCGCCCGACCGCAGCATCGACCACCGCCGGGTGCCCAACCTCAGGACCTGGCTGTCCCGCCACGGCGCGGCGCTGCCCGTCCCCGCCGACCCGCGGGGCTGGCGGCCGGGCGACATCTTCACCTCGCGGGTCGGCGGCCGCGGCACCCATATCGGCCTCGTCTCGGACCGGCGCGGCGCCCGGAGCCTGATGATCGTCCACAATATCGGCGCCGGCGCGCGTGAGGAGGACGCCCTGCTCGACTGGCCGATCACCGGCCGCTATCGCTGGGCCCTCGGCTGATCCCCCGGAAAGGCGCTCGATGATCCCCCGCTATTCGCGCCCGCAGATGGCCAGCATCTGGGCGCCGGAGACCCGCTTCCGGATCTGGTTCGAGATCGAGGCGCACGCGCTCGACGCGATGGCGG
>JAXDPA010000101.1:0-8737 GCA_034668685.1 Sphingomonadales bacterium
GAGCCGTCCCTCCCGGCGGGTCGGCCGCGACCGGACAGGCATGGTCGGCGCGCCGGTTGCCGCTTCCTCTAGACTATCGCCGCCCGGAGGTGCCGCCCGCGGTCGCCGCCGCCGAGCCCGCGCCGCGGTCCGCGCCGGCCACGCCCGCCGCCATCGACGTCGACGCCCTGAGCCGGGATGTGATCAGCCGGATCGAGAAGCGAATGCGCATCGAGCGCGAACGGCACGGCAGGATCTAACGCCGATGCCGCAGGAGCTCGCCAAAGCCACGATCCACCCCCTCGAGGGGGACCAGAAGGGCAAGCCCATCGAGGTGCTGTTCAACCCGGCCGAATACAGCCTTGAAATCTCCAACAATTTCCAGGCGTCGGCGCCGCCCGGACTGAACAACCCGATCCTGCAGTTCGTGAACGGCAATTCCGACACGCTCTCAATGGACCTGTTCTTCGACACCTGGACCGACGGCGGACGCGGCGACGTGTCGGCGCTGACGAACAAGCTCGCCAACCTCCTTCGCATCGACGGCAAGACGCACGCGCCGCCCAGGGTCGAGTTCAAATGGGGATTGTTCGCGTTCAAGGCCGTGATCGAGAAGCTGTCGCAACGTTTCACCATGTTCCTGTCGGACGGAACGCCGGTTCGAGCGACCCTCAACGTCTCGTTCAAGCAGTACAAGCCGCTCGCCGAGCAACTCGCCGATCCGCGCCGCAACTCGGCGGACAAGACCAAGCGCCGAATCCTTACCTCCGACGATTCGATCTTCCTGCTCGCCGACCGCGAACTGGGCGACGTCAAGAACTGGCGGCTGATCGCGCTGCGCAACCGGATCGCAGACCCGCGCGCGATCCGTCCCGGCACGGCGCTCGTCATTCCGCCGGTCGACGAGAAGCCGAAAGAGGCGGGACGATGAACGCGAGGAAGCTCCACGAGTTCGAGAGGGACTATCACGACTTCTACGTCCCGACGTCCGCGATCCGGATCGGCGGCCGCGACCTGGTGCGCGACCTCTTCCTCACGGTCACCAGCACCGAAGTCGAGCTCAAGCTCAATGCTGCCGGACGCTTCTCGTTCGTGGTCGCCAGCGCCTTCGACTGGGAGGAGCGCGAATTCCTCGGCAGGGCCGCGCTCGAGCGGATCGACCTGCTCGCGCTGTTCGCGTTCGGCGCCGAGGTCGAAGTGCTGATCGGTTATGACGAGCCGGCGCGCCTCACTCCGCTCATCACCGGCATCGTCACCGAGATCGGCACCAGCTTCGCCGAATCGGGGACGCCGGCGCTGACCGTCAGCGGATACGATGCGATCTATCCGCTCGGCATCGGCAAGAACAGCGGCCAGTGGGAGAAGAAGAAGCCCTCCGACGCGGTTCGTGCCGTCGCCGGGCGCAATTCGCTCCCGATCCTGGTCAGCGTCGACGATGACGTCCTGCCGAGAATCGACCAGAGCAAGGAATCGGACCGCGACTTCATCGACCGGATGGCGCAGCTCGCCAAGGCGGTCTTCTACATGCGCGACGGCGAGCTCTGCTTCGTCCCGCGCCGCAAGGCCGGCGGCGCCGTCGCCGAGCTCGCCTGGGGAGAGGGCCTGTCGAGCTTCTCGCCGAGCGCCAACCTCGCGCGGCAGATCGCGGCAGTCGAGGTCCACGGTTGGTCGGCGGCGGAGGGGAAGCACGTCGTCGGCAAGGCGCCGCGCGACTCTGCCCAAGGCGCCGAAGCAGGGAAAAAGAGCGGCTCTCAGCGGATCGGCGAGGCGCTCGCCAAATCGCCGGTCCTCTCGATCAGCGCTCCGGTCCATTCTCAGCAGGAAGCCGACGAGCGCGCCCAGGCCATACTCGAGGAGCGCGCCCAGCAATTCGTCACCGGCGACGGCGAGTGCGTCGGGTTGCCGGACCTGCTGCCCGACACCAAGGTCACGATCGCAGGGGTCGGGCGGGCGTTCAACAAGACCTATTACGTCACGGAGACCACGCACAGCCTCGACGGCAAGGGCTACCGAACCCGCTTCAAGGTCGAGGAGCCCTCGATATGAGCCTGTTCGACGGAGGCCTGCCGGATCCGCTGGAGCAGCAGGGGAACGGCCTTATCCAGGGCCTGGTGGTCGGGGTCGTGACCGACAACAAGGATCCGGACGGGCTCGCCCGCGTCCGCGTCCGGCTCCCCTGGCTCGTCGACGGCGCCGTCAGCCACTGGGCGCGCATCGCGACGCTTATGGCGGGGAAACAGATCGGCGCGTTCTTCCTGCCCGAGATCGGGGACGAGGTCCTGCTGGGCGCCGAGCAGGGCGATCCGTCCCATCTCTACGTTCTCGGCATGCTGTGGAACGGCAAGCTGCCGCCGCCGGAAACCAACGACGACGGGAACAACCACAAGCGGTTCATCAGGACCCGGTCCAAGCACGAGCTGACGTTTATCGACGATCCGGCCGCGCCGCTTGCCGAGCTCAAGCTCCAGGACGGCAAGAAGCTCAGCCTGTCGAAAGACGGAGTCGAGATCACCGACGGCACCAACAAGATCGTCATCGCGAGCAACTCCTCCGCGATCACGATCGAATCCACCGCCCAGCTCAAGCTCAAGTCGCAGAGCATCTCGATCGAGGCCGGCGCTTCGATGGAGCTCAAATCCTCGGGAACGCTGACCATCAAGGGGTCGGTCGTGCAGATCAACTAGGAGGGATCGGATGGGACAGCCAGCCGCCCGGCTCGGAGACCTGACCAGTCACGGGACCCCGCTCGGGCCGGGGCCCGGCTGTCCGACCGTCCTGGTCGGCGGCCAGCCCGCCTGGCGGGCGGGATCGGACATGCACGTCTGCCCTTTGTCCGACGGTCCCAAACCGCATGTCGGAGGAACCGTCGCGGTCGGCAGCGCAACCGTTCTGATCGGCGGTCTCCCGGCGGCGCGGCAGGGCGACATGGTGGTCGAGGCGGGGCCTCCAAACGCCGTCGCGGCCGGGCTGCCAACGGTGCTGATCGGATGAGCCGCGATCCGACCGGCACGGAGTTCATGGGCCGCGGCTGGGCCTATCCGTTCCGCGTCGAGCCGGCGACCGGCCGCATCGCCACCGTCGCCGACGAGGAAGACATCGAGCAGTCGATCCGGATCATTCTGGGCACCGCCAAGGGGGAACGCGTGATGCGGCCCGATTTCGGCTGCGGCATCCACAATCTGGTTCACGGCGCCATCGACATGGCGACGATCGCCCAGATCAAGCGCGATGTGACCGAGGCGCTGCGGCTCTACGAAGCGAGGATCGACGTGCTGGCTGTCGCCGTCGATGCCACCAGCCTGATCAGCGGCAAGCTCCAAGTCGAAATCAGCTATCGCGTCAGGCAGACCAACCAGCCGGGCAACTGCGTCTTCCCTTTCTATTTCAAGGAGGGTCGCTGACCGATGGCCGCCGACTGGCCCTCGACCGACGCTCGCCGCGCCTCGCAGCTGCGCGAGGCGCTGAAGCGCAGCGCGGCGATGCTCACGCCCGATCGGATCGGCGCCGAGGGGGAGGGCGATTTCGGCCGTGCCCTTGTCGAAATCGCCGCCCGGCTCGCCGAGCACAGCACCACTCGGCTCGACCGGACCGCGCTTCGCGACAAGCTTGCCTTCCTCGACATGGTCGACGTCGTGACTCCGGCGCCTCAGTCGGCGACGGTTCCAATCGTCTTCACGCTTGCCGAGAAACGCTTGACGCCGGTCTTCGCGCCGGCCCGGGTCCAGCTGTCGGCCAAGCCCGACGCCGGCAACCGGTCCGACGCCGAGGAGATCACCTTCGAGACCCGCGATGCCATCGACCTCAGCCCGGCCCGGCTCGCCGAACTCATCGCCGCCGATCCGGCCACGGATCGGATCGAGCGCGCTCCGGCGTTCGTCACCCGCGGCCTTGATCGCGAGCCGCCGGCGACCCAATACCGGCTGCTGAGCGCGGTCGAGACCGACGCCGACGCGCTTCAGCTCAGTCAGGCGGTGGGCATCGAGCCAGGGGATCTGCTGCGGGTCGCGGGCGTCGTCTACCGGGTCGACAAGCTCGACGGCAATATCGTGCGGTTGCGCGACACGCTCGCCGGACCGTCCCCTGCCGGCGCGAAGGTTGAGAAGCTGATCTCCCTTGAAGCGTTCGAGCTGCGCAACTTGCAGGACCATGCCGTCTATGTCGGTCACAAGGAGCTTCTGAAGCTCGACGGACCGGCCGAGATCGTCCTGGTCTTCGACCCTCCCAGCCTGCCGTCCCGGCTCGCCGGCCTCGACATCGAATATTGCCTTTGGGGGACGAGAGACCACGCCGCGGAACCCGGCTGGCACGACCTCGAGCTGCTCCGAGCGGACGAAGGTGGGCTACGCCTCGCCAAGACCTGGACCGGAAGCGTCGACGAGCGCGAGATCGGCGGCGGCAAGAGCCGATGGGTGCGGATGCGGCTGCTGAGCCCGATCGAGGGCGCCTGCGGACCCGCCACGAGCACCGTCTCGCTCGCGCTCAAGGTCAAATCCGCGGCGGTCCGATCCTCCGTCACCGCGGCCTTCTACAACGGCCAGCCTCTGCCGACGGCGACGGCATTCTTCCCGTTCGGACCGGAGCCGAACCGCTTCGACATATTCGCCTTCGCGGCGTCCGAGGCGCTGAGCAAGAAGGGCGCCAGGCTGAAAATCCGAGTCACGCTCAACGACGCCAGTCTGAACAGCATGGCTTCTACGGCCCCTCCCGATGTGGACGCTGCGCATGTCTATGGGGTGAGCGGCACCGGCCGACTCCAGTCCGTCTATTTCGACCCCCATCAAAGTACCGCCTGGCGGCAGATCGGGCTCGCCCCGCCTTCCGGGGCCGCGGCTGCGGCCGGCGCCGAGGGCGGCGCGATCAAGCTCGATCCCGACTTGCCCCTTCATGCGCTGCGCGTCGGAAATCAGGACCTGGTGTTCGTTCGGGACGCCGGCGGCGATCTGCGTCTCGTGCGTATCGAAAGGGCAGAGCCGGTGTGGACGGTCAAGACCTGGGAGGATGTGCTCCTTCCGGTCAAAGAGCGTGTTCTCGCGTTCTGCGTAATACCCATCGAGGCCGGCGAGGTTCGGGGCATCCTGCTGGTGGCCTGCGCGAGCGGACTCTATCGGCGCCAGGTCCTGGAGACGGGAACGCTTACGCCCGCGATTCCGTTGGGCGCGACTCCCGGTCAGGCGAAGCCCGCCGCTCTCGCCGCCGCCAACGCGGACGTGCGCCTCACCGTCATCGTCCTCATGGACTCGGACGGCGGGCTGTTCCGGGGTGATCTCCAGGATTTGATCTCGATCGAGTGGAAGGACATCGGGCCGCCGCCCCCGGCGACCGCGCGGGCAGACCCGACCGTGCCGCCGGTCGCCTTCCTGGAGAATGGAAAGCTCGTCGTCGTGGCGGCGCGCAAGCCGCCGGATGCCGCCGCGGCCGCGGAAGAGGCGGCACTTCGTCCGCTGCTCGTCCTCGAGCAGAGTGGCCGCGAACGCGAGCTGCCCGCCGATGTGGCAATAGGAAGGGCGCGCTCGATCACCGCGCTACCCGGCAATCCGGCGGCGGAAACGAGGCCGCTGATCGCCGCCGCCGGCGTTTCGGGGCTGTTGATCTGGGCCGTCGCGCCCGCCAGTGTCCCGAGGTTGGGGGACATGCTGATCGACTCCTGGCCGCCGGGCGTCGAGACGACATCGCCGACCGTGCTGCTATTGCCGGGTGAGGCGGCCCGGCTTCCGCGGCTGCTGCTCAATGCGGGCGGAGAGCAGCTTCTGCTTGCGCCCATCGGGCGGAGCCTCGATGTCCATGCAACTCTGCACGACATCGTTCGGCGGGAAGCCGGCGACGATGCGCCCACGCATCTGCTTCCCAGGCCGACCGCGTCGGCAACGCAGGTCGAGCCGGCCGAGCTCCACGGGCCTTGGGTGGCGAGAGAATCGGTGAGCGGGGCATTCGTGCACCGGGACGTGGCGGGCCTGGCGGAATTCCAGAACTATGTCCTGCTGAGGGAAGTCGAGCAGGATTTCGACGGCGGCAAGGTCGACGAGGACGATTCGCAACTGGAGCTAGACTCGGCGGATGCGCTTACCGACGCGGGGGATTTCCTCAGAATCGACGGCTCGATGTACGAGGTTATTGGGCTCGACCGGACGGTGCAGCCGGCCGTGGCGACGCTCGACCGGTCTTACGGAGCAACCGCCTACCGCCTGTTCAAGAAGACATTCAAGGATTCCCGAACGCGCAAGTTCGTCCGGTCGGACCGGCTCCGCCTGGCGTCGCTGGATGAAATCCCTCCAGGCTTCGCAAAATTCTACTGCGAGAAAGGGGTTCCGGCGGCGCAGCCGATCGACGGCCAGACGCAAAAGGATGGCCGAAGCTGGCTGCTCCTGAAGCAACCCTGGGAGGCACCCCTGCCGCCGGCGCAGGTCGCCGCCGTCCTGACTGGAGGCTTGGAACAGCCAAGGTGGGCGGCGATCCGGCTCCCGCGCGAGGCCGACAATCCTGCGCTGTCCTGGGAATATTATGACGGCCATGGCTGGCAACGGCTCGACCAGTCCGGCTTTTCGGACGGCACCGGAAACTTGGCGAGTTCGGGCGACATAAAGTTCACCGTCCCCCGTGACCTCACTCCGGTCGAGATTGCCGGCAAGGAGGATTATTGGCTTCGAGCGCGCCTCGTCGGGGGCGATTATGGCCGGCCGGCCTACGTCATTACCAACGAGCCCAAGCCGCCCGCGGAGTCGAGCCGGACCTCGATCACCATCGATCGTTCGCGCCTCAATCCTCCGGAAATCCTGAGCATCGAGGCGACCTATGAGCTGGAGGTTCCGGTGCCGTCCGAACGGGTGGTGGCCGACAATAATCTCGCGGCCATCGACCAGACGCAGGCGGCGCTCGTCGAGGGGGGGGTGTTTGGGCTCTTTGAGGGTATCGCCGAGCATGTCGCCGACACCGACGGCGGCACTCGCGCCCTGTATCTCGGCTTCGGGAGGGCACCGGCCGTGCCGGCCCTCAACGTCTACGCGGATGCGGTCGACCGGGATCATCCGCCGGGCGAATTGATCGGCGAGGTGCTTACGGCGGGCGGATGGCGGAAAATCGGTCTCAAGGACGAGACCGCCGCGCTCACCCGACCCGGGATGCTCCAGCTCTTCCTCACCCCCGCCCCGGAGCAGCTGCCCCTGTTCGGAACCGATGGCTGGTGGCTGAGGCTGATGCCGAAATCCGGCGCCGCCCAGTGGGCGCCGCTGCTGCGCGGCTTCTTCGTCAACGCGGTCATGGCGGAGCATGCCAAATCGGTCACCCAGGAACTCGTCGGATCCAGCCTGGGCGAGCCCGACCAGATCTATCGCCTGGCGCAGACGCCGGTCCTGCCGCTCACCCTCGAGCTGCGAGTCCGCGAGTCCCTGGGCGAGGAGGAGCACAAAGCGCTCGAGAAAGCGGCCGGCGACGCGATCGTCGACGACGATCCCAACCTCCCGGGCGAATGGGTCCGGTGGCGGCAGGTCGACACGTTCGTCGACGAGGACGGCGACGCCCGAGTCTACCGGCTCGATCCCGCGACTGGCGAGATCAGGTTCGGCAACGGCCGTTGTGGCAAGATCCCTCCCGCCGGCCCCGATTCCATTCGCGCCTTCAGATACCAGAAGGGCGGCGGCAGCGCGGGCAATCTCCCGGCGCGGGCGATCCACACGCTCAGCAGCGCGATCGAATCGGTCGAGCTGGCAATCAACCCCGTCGACGCATCCGGTGGCGCAGATCCGCCGCGCGTCGAGCGGCTCGCCGTCGCCGCGCCGAGCTTTCTGCGCCATGCCGACCGGGCGCTCGCGCCGGCCGATATCGAAGCACTCGCCGTCGAATCCGCGCCGGACGTGGTGAGGGCGCGGTGCCTGCGCGGCAAGGGCTGCGCCATCGAGGTCGCGGTCGTCATCGGCGGAACCGGGGCGCGCTGCCCCGTCCCGACCCGTGCCCGCCGCGAGGGCATCGCCCGCAACCTCCTCGCCGTCGGCTGGGGCGCGCTCGCGCCGGGGTCGGTGACAGTCAACCCGCCGCGCTACGTCCACGCCGAGGTCGACCTGGTGGTACGCGCGAAGAGCGCCGAGGCGGTCGCGGCGGTCGATCAGGCCGTTCGCGAACGACTGGCCATCTTTCTGCATCCGGTCGAAGGGGGCCTCGACGGCCGCGGCTGGCCGTTCGGCCGACGCGCGTGGCCAAGCGACATCCAGCACGCCGTCGCCGACATCGCCGGCCTCGACCGGATCGTATCGGTCGGAATCAAGGCAAAGGACGCGGACCAGAGCCTCGACGCGATGCCGCCGGACGGGTTGATCTGCATCGAGGCGGCCGACATCGCGCTCGTCGTCCAACCGCCGGAGGAACGGCGGTGATTGAAGTTCCCAACCTGGACACGATCGCCTTCGAGGCGCTGGTCGACGAAGGACGCGGCCTGATTCCGCGCTATGCCCCCGACTGGACCGACCACAATCTTCACGATCCGGGCATCACCCTGCTCGACCTGCTTGCCTGGATCATCGACCAGCAGGTCTACCGGATCGGCTTCGTCGGCGACGCTCATCTCGAGGCCTTCGCCGCCCTGCTCGGCGTGAAGAGGCTGCCGGCGGTTCCGGCCCGCGGCCTGATCTGGCCGCGCCGCGAAGCGCTCCCGGCCGGCACGGCGAACGCGGTGATCGCCGCCGGAACCCGGGCGAGCCCGGTGCAACAGCCGGACCTCGCCTTCTCGGTTACTCAAGCCGTCGCGCTGAGCGGTGCCGGAATGAGGATC
>JAXDPA010000102.1:0-21969 GCA_034668685.1 Sphingomonadales bacterium
AGCTGCGCGCCGAGGCCGAGGCGCTCAAGGCGGAGTATGAAGCCAAGGCCCGCGACGCGGATCGCGAGATCGCGGAGCTGCACGCGGCGGCCGAGCGGCAGGCGGGCCAGATCGTCGCCCAGGCGCAGGCCGATGCGGAAGCCCTGGTCGCCCGGCACCAGGCGATGGCGGAAGACAAGATCGCCGCCGCCGAGCGCCACGCGATAGAGGAGGTGCGCGCCCGCGCAGCCACCGCCGCCGCCGCCGCCGCCGGCCGCCTCATCGCCGAGGGGATGGGGGGCGAGGCCGACCGCGTCCTGATCGACGGCACGATCGAGTCGCTCAAGACGCATTGAGCGCCTAGCCGGCGCTCTCCTCGTCCGCCGGCAGCCGCAACGCGGCGAGGGTCAGGCCGAGAAGCAGCCACAGGCAGCGCGCGTCCTCGAACGAGCCGACCAGCCCCTGCCACAACCAGGCCTGAAGCCAGGCCAGCGCCAGCGCCGTTCGAACCGCGCCGGCGCCTTCGGTTGGCCACGGCCGCGCCGCCAGCCGGCGCACCATGTGGACGGTCAGCCAGCCGAAGGCGAGCAGTCCGACGATCCCCGTCTGCGCGGCGACGCTGAGCCAGATCTGGTGCGCGTCGTGCCACACCGCACGGCCGCCGGAGGGGTTCTGGTAAAGGACCGACACCGGGTCGGTGCCGATGCCTTGGCCGGTGAGCGGATGGGCGAGAAAAGTCCGCGCGGCGTCCATCCAGAACATCAGCCGGGCGGACGGGGCCAAGGTTCCAAGGCCCGGAAGGTGGATCAGGAAAGGCGCGGTCGGGTGGAGGTAGGGCGTCACCGCGGCGGCGCCGACCATCGCCAGCGCGGCCGCTACGCCCGCCGCCAGCCCGGCGCGGGCCGGCCAGGGCCGTTCTCGCCGCAGTGTCAGCCAGCCCCAGAGCCCGAGCGCGAGGAACAGGCCGCCGAGCCCGGGGGTCAGCGAGAAAGCGGCGGAGAGCAGCATGAGGCCGAGCAGCGGCCGAACGACGCGCCTCGGCAACCAGCCGGCGCGGGCGGCGCCGAGCAGGATCGGAATCGAGACGCTCATGTAGAGGCCGAGCATCGCCGGATGCGTGAAGCTCAGGTTGAAGCGGGGGTAGGGGCCCGGCGGCAGGGTGCCCTTCGGGTTCAGGAGATAGTCGAGCAGCCAGTGGTGCGGGGCGAGGAAGAACAGGCCCAGCGCGACCACGCCCAGCATCGCCACGCCCGCGGCCGCGGCCAGCCAGGCCTGGAGCAGCCGCTTCAACGCCGCTTCGCTCCGCACCAGCTGCACCACCGCCACCGGGATGGCGAGAAGGTAGATTTCAGTCGCCAGCTTGAACGCGCTGCGGCGCGGTTCGGCCGACAGCAGGGCGGAGAGCGCCATCGCCGCCATCCAGCCGGCGAGCGGCACGAACGCGCGGTCCCAGCGCAATCGCGCTTCGCCGGCGAGAGACGCCAGAAGCAAGGCGGCGACGGCGGCGAAGGCCGGATCGGCGGCGATCACCCGCAGGCCGCCGATCGCCGCCGCCGGCATGAACACCGGCTGGGCGAGGACGAACAGGGCCAGCGCGCCCCGCGCGGCGCGCTCGAAGCCGAGAGGTTGGCGGATCTGCCCGGCGCTGTCCATGCGCGCCCGCCTAGCATGCGCGCCGCCGCCTGTGCAGCGGCGCTAGGCTCTGCTATGATCGGCGTTCAGCGTCCTGAAGGGGGAGGCTCGTCATGATCCGTCTTAGACTATCCGCTTTGCTCGCCGCGTCGGCGGCGTTCCTCGCTCCCGCCGCGCTCCTTGCCGACGCCCCGGGCGGAGGCGGCGGTTCCGCTCCGAGCATGTCGGCGCCGCAATATGACGCCGCCGCCGAATATCGGAAGGGCATCGAGGCGCTCCAGGCCAACCAGTTCGACGCGGCGAAGAAGGCGTTCGGCCGGGTCCTCGCGGTCGCCCCGACCGACGCCAACAGCAACTTCCTCGCCGGCCTCGCCGACGCCGGTCTCGGCGACCTCAAGGGGGCACGCGCCCATTACGAGAAAGCGGTCCGCGCCGACCGCGAGCTGGTCCAGGCGCATCGCGAGCTCGGAATCACCTACACCAAGCTCGGCGACAAGCCCAAGGCCCAGGCCGAGCTCGACCGGCTGACCCAGATGCAGCAGAAATGCAACGCGACCTGCGCCAAGGCGGCTGACCTCGGCGCCGCCATCCAGGCCTTGACCGCCGCCCTCGCCAGCGCACCGTCGGCTCGGCTCGAGACCCGGCCGGGCCTGCTCTTCGCCAGCGCCAACGGCGGCGACCGCGCCTATCTCGACGCCGTCTCGCTGATCAACGACGGCCGCTACGAGGCGGCGCTCGCCTCGCTCGAGGCGGCGCGCACCGCGTTCGGCCCGCACCCCGACATCCTCACCTACATGGGCTACGCCAACCGCAAGCTCGGCCGCTACGACGTCGCCGAGCGTTACTACAAGGCGGCGCTCGCCGCCTCGCCAGGCCACCGCGCCGCGAGCGAATATTATGGCGAGCTCTTGGTTGAGCGCGGCGACAAGGCCGGCGCCGAGCGGATGCTGGCCAGTCTCGATCAGGGCTGCACCTTCGGCTGCGCCGAGGCCGACGAGCTGAGGCGATGGGTCGAGGCCGGTCACGCTCCGGCGCGCTGAGCGCCGTCCTCCTGTTGCCGCTGGTCGCCGCCGCCGACGGGCGGGGCGTGCCGATCCGCGAGGCGCGCTGGCTCGCCCCCGCCGGCCTCGAGCGCGCCCTCTCGGCCGAGCCGGCCGAATGCCTGGTCGAGCCGGCCGGAGCCGAGGCGCGGCGCGCGGTCGCGATCGGGCGGGTCGCCTTCCGCGCGCCCTTGCTGCTCGGCGGCCAGGCGGCGCGGGCGGGGATGAGCTGCGCGACCTGCCACAGGAACGGCCGCGGCAATCCGGATTTCCTCTTCCCGGGCCTGTCGGGCGCGCCCGGCACCGCCGACGTCACCTCCTCGCTGATGAGCAGCCACCGCGGCGACCATGTCGCCAACCCGGTGCCGATCCCCGATCTCGGGGGCCCGCGCGACAGGCTCAAGGTGTCGCGCGACCCGGCGGACGGCGCGCTCGAACGCTTCATCCACGGTCTCGTCGCCGAGGAGTTCGACGGCCCCGAGCCGTCGCCGGAGGTGCTCGCCGGCCTCGCCGCCTACGTCCGGGCGCTTCGGCCGGAGGGATGCGGGCGCGGCGAGCGGCCGATCACGCTCGCCTCGCGGCTGGCCGACGTCGAGACGGCAGTGAACCTGGCCCGCGACAGCCGGGGCGAGACCCGGCGCCTGCTGCTCGCCGCCGCGCGCTCGACGCTGGGCGCGATCGACGAGCGGTTCGGGGGGCGCGAGTCGGATCGCGCCGTGCTGCGTCAGGCCGATTCCGATCTCTCGGCGATCCGCAACGGGCGGGCCGATTTCGCGGTCTGGGACCGAAGCTGGCCCGCCCGAAAGGCCCGCCTCATCGCCGACCGGTCCCGTTCGCTCTACGACCCGACTCGGCTGAGACGCGCCCTCAATTCCCCTCTCCCTAGGGGAGAGGGGTAGGGGTGAGGGGTTCCGCCCTTTCCGGATAGGCCCAACCCCCTCACCCCCAACCCCTCTCCCCCGGGAGAGGGGAGTTAGAGCCGCGCCCCGTTGGCGAGGAACCAGGCGATTGCCGCCGCCACCGCCGCGACGATCGCGGCGCGCCACCATGGCGCCATCGCCGGCGCGGCGCCGTCCGAGCGCGTCCGCCCGGTGACCATCGCCCCGACCAGCCGCCGCCCGCGCGCCAGTCGGTAGAAGAGGATCGCCGCGATGTGCAGCGCCGCCAGAGCGACGATGACCCAGAAGATCTTGTGGTGAAGCCCCGCCGCCCAGCGTGCCGAGTCGAAGCTGACGAAATGGGCGAGCGGCCCTTCTTCCAGCCCGTCCTCGTCGATCGCGAACAGGCCGAGGCCGATCTGGGCCGTCAGCGCCGCGAGCATCGCGACGACGCTGAGCGCGCCGAGCGGGCTGTGGCCGAGCGGGGCCGGGTCGTCGCCGGAGAGGTAGCGCCGGATCGCCCGCGGCCCGCGCACGAAGCGCGCGAAACGCGCCGTCTCGCTCCCCGCCACGCCCCAGATCAGCCGGAAGAGGAGCAGGCCGAGCAGGAAATAGCCGCTCGCCCGGTGCCGCTCGAGCTGATCGTGGCTCGCCGTCCACCACGACCAGGGGATGAGAAGGGCGATCGCCCAATGGACGATTCGCGTCGGCGCGTCCCAGACGCGGACCGAAGGCGCGCCGGAGTCCGGCTCGCTCAGTGCTCGGGCGCCTTGTAGGTCGTGTGGCACGCCTTGCAGGCGCCGCCGACCTGGGCGACCAAAGGCTGGAGCACGGCCGGATCGGCGCTCTTCGCCGCCGCCCGGTCTAGCGCGGCGGTGGCGTTGGCGAGCGCCAGCGCCTTGGCTCGGAAGTCGGCCGGCTGCGCCCAGATCTCCGCCTTGGCCGAGGTCTTGACCCCGCTCTCCGGGCCCGAGCCGGCCGGGAACCAGCTCGGCACCTTGCGCGCGAGGTCGGCGAGCTGGTGAGCGCCTGCCGCCACCGCCGCCGCATCGGGCGCGCCGCTGTGGAGTTGGTCGTTGATCCCTTTGAAGGTGCGCCCAACCTGCTTCATCCCCATCTGCCGGGCGGGAATCGCGACATTGGGATCGACCTTGGCGGCGGCGACCGGCGCGACGGCCAAGGCGGCGAGGACGAGGGCGGGGAGGATACGCATGACAGACACTCCGGGAAGCGGTTGATTCGCCTCCGACTATGGCGGCGCGCCCGCCGCCGGGCAAGGCTGGCTGGTCCCGGAATTATCCGCGGATCGGCGAGCCGAAGCCGATCCAGTCTCCGTCGGGCCCGAGGACCGAGAAGTCGCGCTGGCCGTATTCCATGTCGCAGGGCGGGTTGACCCGCCCCGGCGGGAGCCGGTCGAGGCCGGGCTTCAGCTCGGCGAACAGGGCTTCGACGTCGTCCACGTCGACATAGCTCGTGTAGCGGAACCCGCCGCGTGCCGGCAGCGCCTCGCCCTCGCCCATCAGCAGGAAGGTGACCGCGTCGCGCGAGACCCGGGCGAAATGGCCTTCGCGGAAGACCAGCTCGAACCCGAGCAGGCCGGTGAAGAAGTGGATCGCGGAGTCGATCTCGGCGCAGCGCAGGAAGGGCATCACGTTGAGCAGCCTCGGCATGGCGCGCGCCTCCTACAGGCGGTGGGCGGCGAGCAGCCGCCTCGGCGCCCGCTCCCGCCACGCCGCGGCCAGCGCCGTCTCGAGCAGATCCGCCTCGACCTCGGCCAGCCTGACCAGGGTATTGCCGCCGCGCCCCCACGCGCCCGGCGCGGGCTCGAACGCCGGCGAAAGCGCGATGAAATCCGCCTGCTGCTCCGGCATCAGCCGAACCATCCCCCAGTCAGGCCCCGGATAAGCGAGGGTCGCGAACACTTTCCCGCCGACCCGGAAATCGGGATGGCCCACATGGCTCCTCTCCTCCACCTCCGGAAGGGCGAGGGCGATTCGCCGGAAATCGTCGTGCGTGGGCATGGCCAGGCTCAGGTGCCGAGCCCGCCGAGCGCTCCGGCCGGGCCGAGCGTGCCGGCGAGCGTCTCGCTCACCCGCTCGCGCCTTTCCTTCATCTCCGGCGTGAAATTCTCCTCGAGGTCGCAAAACTCCATGATCGGCCGGATCTCGATCACGCTCGGCCCCGGCATCGGGTTGGGGCAGCGCTTCACCCACGCCACCGCCTCGTCCATGTCCTCGACCTTCCAGATCCAGAACCCCGCGACCAGCTCGCCCGGCCCGCCGAACGGCCCGTCGATCACCGTCCGCGCCGCCCCGTCGAACTCGACCCTCTTGCCCCGCGAGGACGGCGTCAGCCCATCCGCCGCCAGCAGAATGCCGGCCTCGACCAGTTCCTCGTTGAACCGCCCCATCGCCTCGAACATCTCCGGCTCGGGCATCGCCCCCGCCTCACTCTCCGCCGTCGCCTTCACCAGCACCATCACGCGCATGCTTTATCTCCTCAAGCTTGGTGCAGAAGCCGTAGCGCATCTTCCCGGATAGCCGCCAGCCAGGCGTCGTCGACCGCGTTGGGCTCGATCCCGTGAGCGAAGAGCAGCTCGAGCTTGACCGCGAGCGCTCCAAGGTCCGGCGCGGGAAGCGCAATCGTCCGCAGGAGTGCCTCCTCCATTCGGTCGCAGGCGGCGTCGTGTCGAGGCAGCCAATCCTCCTCCTCGGCAAAAGGTGCTCCCGCCGTCGCCGCCTCGATCTCGGCGACCGCCGCTTGCGCGCCGCGAAAGGCGCCGAGCGCCTGCTGCCACGCACCGGAACCCACCCCGTCACCCCGGACTTGATCCGGGGTCCACCTTTCTCCTTCCACCGCCACCAAGGCAAAGGTGGATGCCGGGTCGAGTCCGGCATGACGAATCACGGACCCTGCGCACGCTGCGCCTAGCAGCGCCCGCCGCGTCAGGTTAAGCTGCGCGTCAGCCATCCTTCGCTTCCTTGAAGGCGCGTGAGGTTGTTTGCACCGACTCGGGGCGGTCGCCCCGCATCGGATGATTTCTGGTGCACCATAAAAAGGGGGCGGTCAATAGACGAGCCGAAAAAAAGAGGGAGGGGCCGTCCGCGCACGGGCCGCGACCCAGCGAAGGGCGTCCGCATTCCCGCTGAGATGGAGGTGCGGATCACCCGGTGGATCGAGGAGCAGTGCGACCCGAAACCCTCAAGGTCCGAGGCCATAAGGCGCCTGCTCGATCGCGGCCTGAAGCCGTACTGACCACCGCCCTGGGAGACCCTAACCCATGATCGAATCGAGATAACTCATGGCCTTCAAACGCGGGATGAAGGGCGTCTATCAGCATTGCGGCGAGCAGCATCCGCATCGCTTCCTCGCCGAGTTCGAATTCCGCTACAGCTTCCGTGCCGGGAATGGTGTCGATGATCGCCCTCGTTCGATCGAGAGGGCTCAAGGCTATCTCTGGCAAGCGCCTGATCTACCGCAGGCTTAATCCGACGGGGTTCTGATGGGGATCCAGATACATAACCCAAGGAGGCTGCTGGAGTCCCTATGCGCCCTTCCGCGTGAGACAGGTTGGGTAGAGTTTAAAGAGAACAAGTTCAATGAGGATTCTGTAGGACAGTATGTTTCGTCCCTCGCAAATTCTGCGATGTTCGAGGCGAAAGATGTTGCCTATTTGGTGTTCGGTGTTCGAAATGGCGACCATCAAATAGTCGGTACGAGCGTTGACTTGCTCGGCGAAGTTGTGGGAAATGAGTCGTTCATCTTATGGTTAAATAAGTATCTTGAACCCCATATCAGTATTGAGGTACAGTCGTTCGATTATGATGGCAAGCGTGTAGAGATACTTTGCATTGAGCCTGGTTATCGGCAGCCAGTTAAATTTAAGAAGGTGCCATACATAAGAATTGGATCAGCACAGCAGCCGCTGTCCAACTATCCGGAGCGAGAAAGATCACTCTGGCAGATTACATCAAGATATTCCTTCGAAAGTAGTTTTCTGAAAGAGCATGTCTCTGGTGAGATGCTTGCCGACCAATTTGCCTACACTCAGCTTCTCAGGCTTCTCGGTCACAAGTTTGATACAACACGCGCAGCCTTTGACTATATGATTTCCGCTGGTTGGATCAAGAGCGACTTACAAGGCAAATACGAGGTTTCATCGCTGCTTGCCATCGCCAGTTCGCTCGATTTGAATCGACTGCCCTCTCTGGAAGGGAAAGGCACGAGATTGTTGACCTATAAGGGAAAGGACAAGCTCGATGCGATAGATGATATTAATGGTAAACGAGGGCATCTCGTAACTTTTCAATCTTTGCTATCCACAGTAATGAGTAAAATACCAAGCAAAGAAGTGATGCAGCACGGCGTTCGTGTTAAGGTATATGACATTCCGGAAAATGCAATTCGCGAGTTCCTAGCGAATATGCTGGTACACCAAGACTTTACCCAAATCGGATCTCGTCCAACTGTGGAGGTGTTCAAAGACAAGATTAAAATGACAAACCCCGGCATTCCGCTGATATCCGTAGACCGATTCATTGATGCGCCGTCGAAGACTCGAAATCCGAGATTCGCGCGGCTGATGCGGGAGGCCGGTTTTTGTGAGGAACGAGGAAGCGGCGTTGATCGAGCAATCAGGGAGATCGAACGAGCAGCGCTTCCTCCGCCACTGATCGAGGCTGTGGAAGGGTCGACAGTCGTGACAATCTTCATGCCGCGTCGCTTCGCGGACATGACCTCGGAAGAACGAGTCCGGGCGTGTTTCCAGCACGCGTCCCTAGGCTTCGAGCAGGGCGAGCCGATGAGCAACGCTTCGTTGCGGGCCCGCTTCGGACTGTCGGAGAAACAGTACCCTCAAGTGTCATTGGTGATTCGAGACGCCATCGATGCTGGACGCATCAGGCCCTTAGCTGCGGACCAGGGAAACCGAAACGCTCGATATGTTCCGTTCTACGCCAAAGATACGTAATTCGTTCACCTACCTTTACCCCGCTCCATGAAAAAACCTCGACATATCAGCACACTATCCGACAAACTTTTCGTAATTTAGAAACATATCAATGGGCACTCATCAACCTGAATCGCAATCCGATAAGTTTGGTGACTTTCACCGTCATTCATGACGCGACAGCGCGGTGCACGCTCTAGAACGACCGACCCCCCTCGGCTCCCAGTTGTCTCACGCTAAGCCGCGAAGGGGCCGTGCCTTTGCCGGCCGCAAGGCCAAATCCCACAGGCGCCGGCCCTCGCCAGGCGTGTCGCGAGGTCGCTTCGCGACGAGCCCGCTCGGCCCCTTCGCGCCTCCGCGCCTTCGCGTGAACCAGATCCTGCCTCCGCACCCGCACGGTCACTGACAGGGCGGTCGATCGGTATCCGCCCGGTAAGACTCCGGCAGCGGCCCGGCATCACCACGGCTCGAAAGCCGCCGGTCCACGTCCCACGCACCCCGCTGAAACTTGCTGGTTTTTGCCGCCTGTTTATGCTATGTTCCACTCGTGGCCACGGCTGCAGGCTCTTCACATGGTCGAGGATAAGGAAGCGACTCGGGCGTGGCGCCAAGCGATGCAGCGCCGCCTGTGATCGAAAAAATCGATTGAAAGTTCGCCTGTGATCGAAGGGAATTTTATTTTCCCGAACCTTCGAACCTTCCGCGCCTTCGGGCGGCGCTTCGGGCCTGTGGCCTATTCGGCCGCCGGCCCCTAAATCCACCCCGTGACCGCCGACACACCCACCGACCGCTTCAACGAGGAGAAGTCCGCTTACACCGTGCGCGGGGCGGAGCAGCCGGACCTCGAGGCGGGGGTGGCGGCGATCCGGAAGGTGGTGAAGCAGCTGCCGGTTCGGCCGGGGGTCTACCGGATGCTCGATGCCAAGGCGGACGTGCTCTACGTCGGCAAGGCTCGGGCGCTGCGGAACCGGGTGACCAATTACACCCAGGTCGCCCGCCTCTCGAAGCGGCTGCAGCGGATGGTGTCGCAGACCCGGTCGATGCAGATCGTCACCACCAATACGGAAGCGGAGGCGCTGCTGCTCGAGGCGCAGCTGATCAAGCGCTACCGGCCGCCCTACAACGTGCTGCTGAGGGACGATAAGAGCTTCCCGTTCATCCTGCTGCGCGAGGACCATGAATTCCCGCAGGTCAGGAAGCATCGCGGCGCGCGGCGCTTCAAGGGGCAATATTACGGGCCGTTCGCCAGCGCCGGGTCGGTCACCCGGACGCTCAATGCTCTCCAGAAGCTGTTCCTGCTGCGGAGCTGCACCGACACTTTCCTGGCGACGCGCAAGCGGCCGTGCCTGCTCTACCAGATCCGCCGCTGCTCGGCGCCCTGCGTGGGCCGGATCGACGAGGCGGGCTATGCCGAATTGGTCGAGGACGCCAAGGCCTTCCTCGCCGGCAAGTCGACCCAGGTGCAGCAGAAGCTGGCCGGCGCGATGAACGCGGCCGCCGAGGCGATGGACTTCGAGCTCGCCGCCGTGTTCCGCGACCGGCTCCGGGCCCTGACCTTTATCCAGGGCACCCAGACGATCGCCGCCGAGGGGCTCGGCGACGCCGACATCTTCGCGCTCGCCTGCAAGGGCGGGACGATGTGCGTCCAGGCCTTCTTCATCCGCGGCGGCAACAATTGGGGGCACCGGAGCTTCTTCCCGGCCCACACCAACGACGTGCCCGAGGCCGAGGTGCTGGCCAGCTTCCTGATGCAATTCTACGAGGAGGTGCCGCCGCCCCGCACGATCCTGCTCGACCGCGAGGTGCCGGAGGCGGAGCTGGTCGCCGAGGCGCTCACCGAACGGGCCGAAAGGAAGGTGACCCTCAGGGTCCCGAGGCGCGGCGACCATGTCCGGATGATCGCCCAGGCGAAGCGCAACGCCGAGGAGGAATTGGACCGCCACCTCGCCGAGACAAGCACCCAGGCGCGGACGATGCGGGCGCTGACCGAATTGTTCGAGATGTCCGAGCCGCCGGAGCGGATCGAGGTCTACGACAACAGCCACGTCATGGGCACCAACGCGGTCGGAGCGATGATCGTCGCCGGCCCCGAGGGCTTCCGAAAGAACGCCTACCGGAAGTTCAACATCAAGCGGCCCGAGACCGTCCCCGGCGACGATTTCGCGATGATGCGCGAGGTGCTCGGCCGCCGCTTCGCGCGCCTCGAGCAGGAGGATCCGGACCGGAGCCGCGGCGAATGGCCGGACCTGCTGCTGATCGACGGCGGCAAGGGCCAGCTCAGCGCCGTCGTCGAGACGCTCGAATGCGCCGGAATCCACGACGTGCCCGTCGTCGCCATCTCCAAGGGCCCGGACCGCAATGCCGGCCGCGAGGTCATGCACATGCCCGGCGGGCGCGAGATCACCCTGCCGACCAACTCGCCGGTGCTCTTCTACCTCCAGCGCCTGCGCGACGAGGCGCACCGCTTTGCGATCGGCGCCCACCGCCAGAAGCGCTCCAAATCGATGGCCGCCTCGCCGCTCGACGAGGTGCCCGGCATCGGCCCGAACCGAAAGCGCGCCTTGCTGATGCATTTCGGCACCGCCAAGGCGGTCAAGGGCGCGGCGCTCGAGGATCTCGAGAGAGCGCCGGGCATCTCGCGGGCGATGGCGCGCTCGATCTACGATTATTTCCACCCGTCGGGCTGACCGGATGCACATCGAGACCCGAGCGATAGTCTGCGCCGTCCGGCCGCACGGGGAGCATGGCGCGATCGTCCGGGCGCTGACCCCGGCGGACGGCCTTCAGCCGGGTTACGTGCGCGGCGGCCGGTCGCGGCGGCTTCGGCCCGTCCTGGTGCCCGGCAACGTCGTCCGCGCCGAATACCGGGCGCGGACCGACGAGCAATTGGCCCAGCTCGCCGTCGAGCTGATCGACAGCCGCGCGCCTTTGCTTGCCGAGCCGCTCGCCGCGGCCGCGATCGACTGGGCGACGGCGCTGACCGCGACCGCCCTCCCGGAGGGCCAGGCCTATCCGCGGCTGTTCGACGCGCTGGACGGCTTGCTGTCGGCGCTCGAGGCCGCTCCGGCGGCGCGCGGCTGGGCGGCCGCTTTGGTGCGCTACGAATTGCTGCTGCTCGCCGAGCTCGGCTTCGGCCTCGACCTCGCCGAATGCGCCGCGACCGGATCGCCCGAGGACCTCGCCTTCGTCAGCCCGAAGAGCGGCCGAGCGGTCAGCCGCGCCGGGGCCGGCGACTATCGCGACCGCCTGTTCCGGCTCCCCCCGTTCCTCATCGACGGCGGCGCGGCGGCCGGCTGGGACGACATCTTCGACGGCCTCAGGATCACCGGCCACTTCCTCGCCCGCGACCTGCTCATCGAGCGCCAGTCGGAAGTGCTGGCGGCGCGGGAGCGTCTCGTCGACCGCCTCAAGCGGGCGGGGGGGTGAGGGACACCCGTCATTGCGAGCGGAGCGAAGCAATCCAATGGAGCGCGGAGGCAGTGCTGGATTGCTTCGTCGCTACGCTCCTCGCAATGACCGTTTGCAGCCGAAGCTCTAAGCCGCCCGAGTCCGCCGCCGCCCGAGCCAGGCTTCGCAGGCGGCAACGATGCGCGGCGCGGCGTGGCCGTCGCCGAACGGGAAGGCCGGGCGCGACATTCGGGCGAGCCTGTCCGGGTCGGCGAGCACGTCCCGAACCGCGGCGACGATCGCTTCCGGGTCGCTCCCGACCAGCGCGACGTTGCCGGTCTCCAGCGCCTCCGGGCGCTCGGTGGTTCCGCGCATCACCAGCACCGGACGGCCGAGCGCCGGACCCTCCTCCTGCAGCCCGCCGCTGTCGGTGAGGATCAGGAAGGCGCCGAGCATCAGCCGCACCATCGTCTCATGGTCCGCGGGCTCGACGAGGCGGATTCGCGGCTCGCCGCTCAGCAAGGCCTCCGCCTCGCCGCGGACGTGGCGGTTGAGGTGGAGCGGGACGACGATGTCCACCGCCAGCTCTCGCACGATGCGCTTCAGCGCGCCGGCGATGGCGGCGTAGGCGGCACCCTGATTCTCCCGGCGGTGGCAGGTGACGAGGATCGTCCGGGAGGGCGGGATATCGGGGATTCGGTCCCTCACGTGGAGCAGCGCGTCGATCCCGGTATTGCCGGTGACGTGGACCTCGCCGGTCGCGCGCCAGTCGGCGCGAAGGTTTGCCGCGGCCCGTTCGGTCGGGGCGAACAGCAGGTCCGAGAGCGCGTCGATGGCGATTCGATTGCCCTCCTCGGGCCAGGGGTGGCTTAGGTCGCCGGAACGCAGGCCCGCCTCGACATGGCCGATCGGAATTCCGCAATCCTTCGCCGCCAGCGCCCCGGCGAAGGCGCTCGCGGTGTCGCCCTGGACGAGGACGAGGTCGGCGGGATCGCGCTGGAAATGGCCGCAAAGGTGGCGGTGCAGCGCCTCGCGCAGCTTCGGGGCGGTGTGCCCGCGCGGGTCGCAAGGCAGCTCGAGCAGATCGGACGTAAGGGTTTCGAACGTCGACCTCAGCCCGCCATGCTGGCCGGTGAGGACGACGCGCTGGCGCAACCGGGGACGCGCGGCGAGGGCGCGGACGACGGGCGCCATCTTGATCGCCTCGGGACGGGTCCCGACGATCGAGACGATCCGCGGCCCGCCAGGCCGCTCAGCCGCCGCCAATGCCAAGCTCGGCGGCGGCGGCGTTGAGGCGCGCCTGGGTCGCGGAATCGCCCTTGAAGGCGGCGAGCCCGGAGCGGAGTGCGTTTTTGGCGCCGGCGGGGTCGTTCAGCACCGCCTTGGAGCGCATCAGCCGGATCCAGCCGTCGGCGTCCTTTGGGTTCCCCTTCAGCCGGTCCTCGAGCTGCTGCACCATCGCCTTCACCATCGCGTCCTGCTGCCCGGGCGGGATGGCGGAGGCGGCGGCGATCTGCTCCGGCGTCGGGCCGGGAATGCCCGCTGTCGCGGTGCCGCCGGCACCCGGCGCCGGCATGCGTCCGGCGAGGTCGATATGATTCTTGGCTGCGCTCTGCTCGACCGTGCGCCGGAGGTCCGCCTCCCAGGGCGCGCCGGGCGGCGTGTCCCTGAGCAAGGCCAGCCAGTCGTCGACAGCGCCTTTATGGTCGCCGCCCAGATCCTTCTGCACGGCGAGGAAATAGCGGGCGCGCGGATCGGCCGGATCGAGCTCGACCGCCTTGCGGAACGCCGCGGCGGCTTCGGGGACGACGGTCGGGCTCGCGGTCTGCAGCGCCTCGCCCAGCGACGACCAATTCTCCGCCCGCTCCGGCTCCAGCTCCGTCGCCTTGCGATAGGCGTCGGCCGAGGCCCTGGCGTCGCCGCTCTGCGCATAGGCCCAGCCGACCGTCCGCCAGTCCTTGGCGGCCGGATTGTCCGCTGCCGGTGCGTGGCTGGAGCGGGTCAGCGCGATGCCCGCCGAGACCAGCGCGATCAGCGCCGCCCCGATCAGGATCAGGGTCGCCGCCGACGGCCGCTTCGATCCGCTTGGTGTGGCTGCCCCCATGGGGTTGCGATTGTTGCCGCAATTTGTTCAACGTCAAGGCCCGGCGCATCGGCGCGCCGTTCGCGGGGGTCCGGGTGACGGCTTCGTACCGCATCGCCATCGTCGGCTCGGGCCCCGCCGGGCTCAGCGCCGCCGCGCGCGCCGCCGCCCTCGGCATTCCCCACGTCCTGCTCGAGAAAGCGGACCACCTCTCCGACACGATCTACAAATACCAGAAGGGCAAGCACGTCATGGCGACCCCGAGCCAGCTCGTGCTGCGCTCGGACCTGCCGTTCGACGCCGGCAAGCGCGAGGCGATCCTCGCCGCGTGGGACGAAGGTGCCGGCGGCAAGAAGATCAACGTGCTGCTCGGCGCCGAGGTCAAGGCGATCGCCGGCGAGAAGGGGGCCTTCACCCTCGCGCTCGCCGACGGCCGGACCGTCGCGGCGGAGAACGTCGTCCTCGCCATCGGCACCCAGGGCAATCCCAACCGCTTGCGCTGCGAGGGCGCGGACCTGCCGCACATCCAGTACCAGCTCGACGATCCCGGCGAATATGTCGACGAGCATATCGTCGTCGTCGGCTCGGGCGACGCGGGGATCGAGAACGCGCTCGGCCTCGCCGCCGACCCCGAGCAGGCCAATGTCGTCACCATCTTGAACCGCGGCCCCGATTTCGCCCGCGCCAAGGGCGCTAACGTCAAGCTGCTGACGGAGGCGCGCGATACCGGCCGGATCGAGGTGATGACCGAGACGACGCCGGCGAAGGTCGAGCCGGGCTGGATGACCCTCGACACCCGCGACGGCGAGCGCCGTATCCGCTGCGACCGGATCATCGCCCGGATGGGCTCGGCGGCGCCCCGCGGCTTCGTGGAGGGCTGCGGTATCGAGTTCACCAGCGCCGACCGCGAGGCCTACCCGCGCCTCAGCCCGAGCTTCGAGACGACCAAGCCGGGCCTCTACGTGATCGGCGCGCTCGCCGGCTATCCCTTGATCAAGCATTGCATGAACCAGGGCTATGACGTCGTCGAATTGATCAACGGCAACCGCGACCTCAAGCCCGCCGACGAGCCGATCCTGGAGGAGAAGTTCGCCGACCTCCCCGGCCGTCGAAGCGTCGCCGAGTGGCTCGAATTCCTCCGCTCCAACGTCGCCATCCTCAACGAGCTGTCTCCGCTTCAGATGCGCGAGTTCATGCTCGACAGCGATGCGCGCTTCTACCGCGCCGGCGAGTCCGTGTTCGAGCGCAACGATCCCGGCGCGTCGCTGTTCGCCATCGCCAGCGGCTCGGTCGCGGTCCGAATCAGCGCCGCCGATCCGAGCATCACCGTGCCGATCCGCGCCGGCTCGATCTTCGGGGAGGTCGGCCTGATTTCGGGGCGCCGCCGCGGTGCGACCATCGTCGCCGCCGAGGATTCGATCCTGGTCGAAGTGCCGCGCATCGCCGCCCTCAAGCTGATGGCGGCGGTGCCGGCGGCGAAGCGCGCGGTCACCCGAATCTCGATCGAGCGCCAGCTGCTGCAGATGTTCGGCTCCGGCCTCACCTCGGACGACCTGACCGAAGTGCTGGAGACGGCGGAAGTGAAGCCGGTCAGGGCCGGCGAGTCGATCATCACCGAAGGCGAGGAAGGGCGGGACCTGTTCGTCATCCGCCTCGGCTCGATGGTGGTCGAGAAGACGATCGGCGGGAAGGCGGTCTTCCTCTCCTACCTTCCCGCCGGCTCCTATGTCGGAGAGATGGCGCTGATCGAAGGCGGGCGGCGCACGGCGACGGTTCGCGCCGCGATCAAGTCCGAGGTGATCCGAATCGACGGCGACGCCTTCGCGCGGCTGCTGGCGCGCGAGCCGGCTTTGCTCGCCAAGGCGAAGCAGGACATGGCCGCGCGCCATGCGCTCAATGAATTCGTCGAGGCCAAGAAGGACAGCTTCGGCGGGGTCGTCGATCTTTATTCCTCGGTCGCCTCCTTCCTCGTCGAGAACGGCATCGGCGAGGCGACCGACGTGCTCCTGATCGACGAGAAGCTCTGTGTGGGCTGCGACAATTGCGAGCGCGCCTGCGCCGACAGCCACGAGGGCCTGTCGCGCCTCAACCGCGAGGCGGGCAAGACCTACGCCCACCTCCACGTCCCGACCTCGTGCCGGCATTGCGAGCATCCGCATTGCATGGCCGACTGCCCGCCCAACGCCATCCATCGCGGCCCGGACGGCGAGGTGTTCATCGACGACAGCTGCATCGGCTGCGGCAATTGCCAGAGGAACTGCCCCTACGGGGTCATCCGGATGGAGAAGGTGCCCCCGAAAAAGCCGCCTCTGCTCGCCTGGCTGCTCGCCGGCCTCGGCCCCGGCCCCGGCGAGCCGCCGAAGAAGTGGATCGACCGGCGAGTCTCGCCCGAGACTCCGAAGCAGGCGGTCAAATGCGACATGTGCTCCGGCATCGAAGGCGGCCCCGCCTGCGTCCGCGCCTGCCCCACCGGCGCCGCCATCCGGGTCGCCCCGGAGGAGTTCCTCACCGTCGCGCGGCTGGGGGAGGAGGGGTGAGGGGAGGCGCCTTGCAGAGGGTAATCGTCATGCCAGCGAAGGCTGGCATCCATACTGACTCAGCATGGACCCCAGCCTTCGGGTTCCCATCAAAGTATTACTTTGATGGGGTCCCTCCTGGGGTGACGTGATGACCACGCGCGGCATCGCCCGGACCACGCTCGGCGAGGATGCGCGGCACGAGGGGTTCCTGCGCCACAAGGGCTTTCGCTGGCTCAAGGTTGCGATCGCCTTGTGCCTCGTCTGCCTGCTCGCCTACGCCCTGATCGACCAGCAGCCGCGCCCGGGCGGCGGCACCGCCTACGGCTACGCGCTCGGCACGCTCGCGACCCTGCTCATCCTCTGGCTGACCCTGCTCGGCGTCCGCAAGCGCGCGATGACCCGCGGCCGCTGGTCGCTCAAGGGCTGGACCAGCGCCCATGTCTATCTCGGCTTGTCGCTGGTCGTCGTCGCGACCCTCCACACCGGCTTCGACTTCGGCTGGAACGTGCACACGCTCGCCTACGCCCTGATGCTGCTCGTCATCCTCTCCGGACTCTGGGGCGTGGCCGCCTACGCCACCTTGCCCGAGGCGCTCAGCAACAGCCGCTCCGAGATGACCCGGCCGCAGATGATCGACGCCGTCGTCAAGCTCGACCGCCAGCTCCAGTCCGCCGCCCAGCCGCTCGCCGACTCCGACACCGCGATCGTCCGCCGGGCGCTCGCCGACGACCCCTTCCGCGCCGGCCTGTTCCGACGACTCTCCGCCAGCCCGCGCGGCTGCCGCACCGACTCGGCGCTGGCCGGCCTGCGAAAGCGGCTGGCGCTCGCCACCGGCGACGAAGCGGAGGCGCTGGAGAGCGTCGTCGCCCTGCTCGAGCGCAAGGCCGCGGCGCTCGCCCGGATACGCCAATACCTGAGACTGCGCGCGCTGCTCGAAGTGTGGCTCTACGTCCACGTGCCGCTGACCTTCGCTCTGATCGCCGCGCTCGCCGCGCACATCCTCAGCGTCTTCTTCTACTGGTAGGGGCCGGTGCCGTTCGTCCTCCGCACCGTCTCGCACAGCGCCGAAGGGCGCGAGATCGTGCGGCCGTCGCGGATCGAGGCGGACCGGCTCACCATCGGCCGCGATCCCGAGTGCGACATCCACCTCACCGATCTCGCCGTCGCGCTTCGCCACGCGACGGTCGAACGGCGCGGATCGCGCCTCGCCGTCGCCTGCGAGCGCGGCCTCACCGTCGAGCTCAACGGCCGAAAGGTGGGCGCGGCGGAGACCGACGTCGCCACCGGCGCGGACATCGTCCTCGCCAGCCACGCGTTGCGCTTCATGCCGGCGCCGCCGGCCGCGCCCGACATCTCGCTCAACGTCGAGCGGATCACCGACGGTGAGACGAAGCTCGACAAAGGGGGCGAGCGGCTCTTCTCGCTCGCGCCGGTCATGCCGGGCAAAAGGGCGATGGCCTGGCTTCTCTTCCTCACCGTTCTGGCCGTGTGCATCGGCTGGCCGATCAAGGCCCATTACGACCGCCAGCACCGCGCCGAGACCTTCGCCCGCTTCCAGGCAGACGAGATCTGGTCGAGCGGCCACCTCTCGCGCGCGCACGCCGCGCTCCAGCACGATTGCAGCGCCTGCCACGTCAAGCCGTTCGAGTCGGTGCGGGACAATGCGTGCGTCGCGTGCCACCGCGACATCCACGGCCACGCCGATCCCTTCCGCCTCGCCCGAGCGCAACCGGACCTGACCGCCTGGGGACGGCTCCAACTCCGCGTCAAGCAGGCGTTCAATCTGCCGCCCGGCCGCTGCATCGACTGCCACACCGAGCATCAGGGCCAGCAGGCGATGGCGCCGACTCCGCAGCATTTCTGCAGCGACTGCCATGCCGACCTGACGGCGAAGCTGCCCGATACAAGGATCGGCAATGCCGGCGATTTCGGCAAGGCGCATCCCGATTTCCGGCCGGCGGTGATCACCCGCTGGAGCGGCGACCGGCCCATCCTTCAGCGGCTGCCGATCGGCGCCCATCCGCGCGAGCAGAGCGGCCTCAAATTCCCGCACGCGCTGCACCTCTCCGGAGTCGGCGGAGTCGCCCAGATGGCGCGCACTCTGGGCATGGGCGCCGCGCTCGAATGCGCCGACTGCCACAGCCTCAACCCCGACGGAGTGCGCTTCCGCCCGGTCGAGATGGAGCGCAATTGCGCGATGTGCCACGACCTCTCGTTCGACCGCGTCGGCGGCACCCTCCGCACCTTGCGCCACGGCGACCCGGCCCAGGTCATCGCCGATCTTCGCGCCCTCTACGGCGGCCGCACTTTGCCTCGGCCCGCGATCCTCTCGCCCTTCGCCCGGCGCCTGCCGGGCACCGCCGCGAGCGAGCAGGGCGAGACCCGCTACATCCGCTTCTCCGGAGCGCCCGGCGCGGACGCGGCGATCCGCGCCGTCTTCTCGCCGGGCGGCGCCTGCTACGATTGCCACACGGTCCGGGTCCCTCCGCCCGGCTCGCTCGACTATCGAATCGCGCCCGTCGCCTTCCCGAGCCGCTACATCCAGCACGGCTGGTTCGACCACCGCTCGCACGCCAGCCAGAGCTGCGCGAGCTGCCACGCCGCCTCGCGCTCCAACGCTTCGTCCGACCTGCTGCTGCCCGACCTTGGCACGTGCCGGACCTGCCACGGCGGCGAGCGCACGTCGAAGCCGGTGGCGTCGACCTGCGCGATGTGCCACGATTACCACCGGGACGAGGGGGCGCCGGCGATGATCATCCGGCAGCGCATCGGCGCCGAGAGACGGCAGAGCGTGGCGCGGCTCGAAGGGGGCGGCTGATGCTGATCGCGCAGATCACCGACATCCATCTCGGCTTCGACCGCGACGATCCCGCCGAGCCCAACCGGCAGCGCCTCGACGCGGTGCTGGAAGCGCTGGTCCAGACGGCGCCGCGCCCGGACCTGCTGCTCGCCACCGGCGACCTGGTCGAGGACGGCTTCGACGGAATCTCCTACGCGCGCCTTCGCGACGCGCTCGTCGACCTGCCCTTCCCGGTTCGCTTCGCGCTCGGCAACCACGACAGCCGCCAGGATTTCCTTCGCTGGTTTCCCGAGGCCGAGACCGCCGAAGGCTTCGTCCAATATGCGATCGAGGAAGGGCCGATCCGGATCCTCGTCCTCGACACGCTCGAGGAGGGGCGTCACGGCGGCGGCTTCTGCGAGACCCGCGCCGCCTGGCTGCGCGCCCGGCTCGAAGAGGAGCCGGAGCGGCCAACGCTGATCGCCCTCCACCATCCGCCGATCGAGAGCGGACTCAGCTGGATGGGCGAGAATGGCGACGCCCCCTGGATCCTGCGGCTGTGGGAGGTGGTTGCCGAGGCGCAGAACGTGGTCGCCCTGATCGCCGGGCACCTCCATCGCCCGGTGATGACCCAATGGGCCGGAACCGCGCTCGCTGTCTGCCCGTCGACCGCCCCCCAGGTCGCGCTCGACCTGCTGCCGATCGATCCCGAGCGGCCGGACGGCCGCGCCATGATCGTCGCCGACCCGCCCTGGTTCGGGCTTCATCTGTGGACCGGCGCCGGTTTGGTCTCGCACTTCGATACGGCGGGCGGTCACGATGTCATTGCCTCCTACGGCCCGGAGCTGCAGCCTTTGGTGCGCATGCTGGCCAGAGAGCGGGAGGGCTAAAGCTCCTCCGGGGAGGAGCTAGCGCACCCAATCGTCCATCGTTCCCGTATCCCGCACCTTCCACGGAAAGCCGCGGCTGTTGAGGAACAGACGCTCCATCTCGGGGCGGGTGAAGGGGCGCGAGCCGATCCGGGCGAAGACGGCGATCTGGCCGCCCGTCTCGTCGACCGCGCGGTCGCGGTCGAGGCCCTTGGCCATGGCGAGCGCGGCGTGCGGAGTCCTCGCCCAGGCGATCAGCTCGGGCACCGGGGCGGGCGAGAAGCCGTAGAAATTGGGCTGGCTGTCGGGCGAGGTGAGCTGGACCACCTTGAGCCCGTTCCGCCCGTCGGCGACGTAAGCGAAGAGCGAGGCGTTGGTCGACGCGACGACGACGTCCTCGACGTCGTTCATCCGCCCGCCGAACGTCTCCTTTCGGTAGACCACCGGCCTCTCCGGGTTGGTGACGTTGACGATGACCAGGCCGTCCGCCTTGCCGGCGACATAGGCGTACGTGCGGGCGACGTAGATCTTGCGCGCGTCGGCGAGCGGCACGGTCGCCGACGGCACCGGCACTGGACGGTCCAGGTGGGTGACATCGAACAGCTTCAGCCCTTCGGCGTCGGTGACCCAGAGGTAACGGAATTGCAGCGCCGAGGCGCGGGCGTCGCGTAAGGGCAGGGTCGCGGTGGCGTGGGGGTGCAAAGGATCGGAGAGGTCGACGACGACGAGGCCGGCCGCGGCGGTCACGTAGGCGTAATGGCCGGCGAGCGTGACGTGGCGGGCGCCGCTGAGCACGCCGCCCTCGTTCCAGGTGACCGCGCGGCGGAGGAAATTGTTGCGCGGGTCGCCGTCGGCGAGGGTGGTGATGTCGACGAGGATCAGCCCCTCCTCGCTGTCGGTGACGACGGCGTAGCGGTAGATCGGATCGAACGCCTGCTCCTGGTTGGCGGCGCGCAGCTCGGGCGTGTTCCTGAGCGGGTTGATCGGCTGGTTGGTAGGCAAGGCGACGCAAGTGGCGTTGCGGCTCGGCACGTGGATCTTCTGGCCGAGCGGCGAGAAGGGCGCGGTGGTGATCCTCTCCGAGACGCCCTTGTTGCCGATGCTGGCGACGTCATAGACCCTGAAGCCGCCTGCGCCTTCGGCGACATACATATATTCACCGCGATTCTGCAGGCAGCCGACCGGCCCGCCGGTCGCCTGGACGACGCTCCCGAAACGCTCGCCCGACCGCGTCCAGTCGATCAGCTCGCGCTTGTTCCTGTCGACGTGGAGGCGCCAGTAATCGGGATAGGCGTAGCGCTGGAGGTACGAGCCGATCACCGCCTGCGGCTCGTCCCACTCGGTCACCCGCGTCGCCTGGAAAGCCCCGTCGAGGCCGGTCCAGGCGTCGAGGCCGACGAAGTTGGTGAAGTTGGTGCCGAGCAGCAGGAGCTGCGCCATGATCGCATTGTTGTCGTTCGCCGCGGAGAGGTGGCAGTCGCTGCAGGTCTTGGTCTCGGAGGTTCGGACCGTGTGCGGGAAATGCGGCGCGAAGGCCTGCGACGAGAAGCCGGCGGCGGAGATCGGCGGCTGCTGCACGTAGATCCGCTCGCGGTTGAGGTTGGTCGAGGACAGGACCAGCGCGGAAGAGGATCGCACCGGCGCGATCTCGTTGCCCTTGGTGGTCATGTGCCGGCCGAGCTGGAACATGTCGTCGCGCGCCACCTGCGGGTTGTAGGTGGCGAAGTTGCGGGTCTCAGTCCCCTCGTAGCGGTGCATCGCCGTCTTCCAGTTCGCCTCGATCGGCAGGTGGCAGCCGGCGCAGCTCGTCGTCCACGAAAGGTGGCAGGTGAAGCAGGCCATCTCGCCCGGCTTG
>JAXDPA010000103.1:0-23368 GCA_034668685.1 Sphingomonadales bacterium
GACGGAAAGGAGAACGTGTCGGCGGTTGAGCCTTGCGCCCGCTCCCCCTATCTCGCCCCGACCATGGCAGCACCCGTCCTCGCTTATGAGAATCTCGGCCTCGTCCAGGGCGGCTCCTGGCTGTTCCGGGGCATCGACCTGTTCGTCGGCGCGCGCGACCGGCTGGCCCTGATCGGCCGCAACGGCGCGGGGAAGACGACCCTGTTCAAATGCCTCGCCGGCCTCATCGAGACCGACGAGGGCCGCCGGACGATCCAGCCCGGGACAAGGGTCGTGCTGCTCGAGCAGGACCCGCCGGTCGCCGACTTCGCCACCCTGCGCGACTTCGCCCTGCACGGACCCGAGGCGCTGGCGCCGCACGAAGTGGACGCGATCGCGGGGCAGCTCGGGGTTGCGCTCGATCGTCCGGCCGCCACGGCGAGCGGCGGTGAACGGCGGCGCGCGGCGATCGCCCGGGCGCTGGCCCAGGACCCCGACGTGCTTCTGCTCGACGAGCCGACCAACCATCTCGACCTCGCCGCGATCGACTGGCTCGAGGATTGGCTCGGCCGCTACACCGGCGCCTTCATCGCGATCAGCCACGACCGAACCTTCCTGAAGCGGCTGACCCGCTCGTCATTGTGGCTGGAGCGCGGGTCGCTTCGGCGCGCCGAGATCGGCTTCGGCGGCTTCGACGCCTGGACCGAGCAGGTCTATGCCGAGGAGGCGCGCGCGGCCGAGAAGCTCGACGCCAGGCTGAAGCTCGAGCTCCACTGGCTGCAGCGCGGGGTCACGGCCCGCCGCCGCCGCAACCAGGGGCGCCTGACCAAGCTGCACGAGATGCGCGCGGCGCGGGCGGCGATGCTCGGACCGGCCGGCACAGCCAGGCTCGGCCTCGACAAGGACGACGTGAAGACCAAGGTCGTCATCGACGCGGACCGGGTGACGAAGAGGTTCGGCGAGCGCACGATCGTCCGCGACTTCACCCTGCGCATCCAGCGCGGCGACCGGATCGGCGTGGTCGGCGCCAACGGCACGGGCAAGACCACTTTGCTTCGACTGCTGACCGGCGAGCTGGATCCGGACGAGGGCAGGATCACCCGCGCCAGGACGCTGACCGGGATCATGATCGACCAGCAGCGCCGCCTGCTCGACCCGGACAAGCGCGTCCGCGACATCCTCGCCGACGGCGGCGACTGGATCGACGTGCGCGGCCACCGCAAGCACGTCCAGGGCTATCTCAAGGAATTCCTGTTCGATCCCGGCCTGGTCGACGCCAAGATCGGCACGCTGTCCGGCGGCGAGCGGTCGCGCCTGCTCCTCGCCCGCGAGTTCGCCCGCCGCTCGAACCTCCTCGTCCTCGACGAGCCGACCAACGACCTCGACCTCGAGACGCTCGACCTGCTCCAGGAGGTGATCGCCGACTATGACGGCACCGTCCTCATCGTCAGCCACGACCGCGATTTCCTCGATCGGACGGTGACCATCACCCTGGGCCTCGACGGCTCCGGCAAGGTCGACATCGTCGCCGGCGGCTACGAGGATTGGGAGCGAAAGCGGGGCACCAAATCCTCCCCTGCATTGGCAGGGGAGGGGGAGCGCGCGAAGCGCGGTGGAGGGGCCTCGCGCCAGGCTCCTGAACCCCCGCGTCAGCAAACCAAGCTCAGCTACAAGGACCAGCGCGACTACGATCTCCTGCCCGACCGAATCCACGCGCTGGAAGCTGAGATCGCAAGGGACGAAGAGGCCCTGCACGATCCCGATCTCTACGCGCGAGACCCGGCGCGATTCACGGCCCTCACAGCTGCGGTCGAGACGGCGCGGCAGGAGCGCGACGCCGCGGAGCATCGCTGGCTGGAGCTGGCGGAGAGGCTCGAAGCGCTGGCGTCTTGATCCCCTCTCCCGTGGGGAGAGGGGTAGGGGTGAGGGGATATGGCGCCTTCACTACGAACGCTGCAACCCCTCACCCCCGGCCCCTCACCCCCGGGGAGAGGGGAGGCTAAGGACACGTCGTCCCCGGCCCCTCGTCGAGGTCGAGGCATTTGCCGTCGATGGCGCCGGGGGTGATCGGGACGCGGATCAGCGCCGCGAGCGTCGGCAGGATGTCGACCGTCTCGACCGCCAGCGACTGCTCGAACGGGACCATGCCCTTGCGCCAGAACAGGATCGGCACGCGGCGGTCGTAATCCCAGGGGCTGCCGTGGGTGGCGACATAGCCGTGGCTGGTGTCGAACACCGGAGTCACGCGCGGCTTCAGGAGCACGAGGAAGTCGCCGGACCGCTCCGGATCGAAGCTCGCCTTGGCGCGGTCGATGAGGGTCCAGGTGTCGGGCGAGCCGGACGGAGGCCGTGCCGCCGCCAGCTCGGCGTGGGTGAAGACGGCGGCGACCTGCGGATGGGCGCGGTACCGGGCGACCGCCTCCTTCAGCACCTGACGGCGCTTCGAACCGGTGATCGAGCGGGCGATGTACATGTCGCCGAACGCGGCGTCGCCGAGCAGCACCGGACCGGTCAGATGGAGCTTGTCGGCGATCGCCTTCGACATCGGCCCCGGCGACAGCGCGTTGTCGGCGCGGGTCGCGTCGCCGACGCCGTGCTGGTCGATCCGCTCGGGAATGTCGTGGCCGCCATGGTCGGCGGTCAGCATGACGACATAGTCGATGCCGGTCGCGTCGAGCTGGCGGAAGAAGTCGCCGAGCGCGCGGTCGAGCGCCAGCATCTGGAGGCACATTTCGCTGCCCTGGGTGCCGTAGGTGTGGCCGATGTAATCGGTCGCCGAGACTCCGATGGCGAGCAGGTCGGTCGCCGGGCCTTCGCCGAGCTTCAGCTCGCTCCTGAGGCCCGCGGCGAGGGCGAGCGTGGCGGCGTCGGATTCGGGCGAGATCCGGAAGGCCTTGGCGTCGCCGGCGGCGCGGGCGAAGCGGCCGGCCCCGACCGGCTTGCCGCCGCCCGCGACCGCGACGGGGCGGCTGTGCGCCTCGCACACCGGGGGCAGCGGCATCGGCTCCATGGCATGGGCGAGCGCCGCGTCGACGGCGGCATTGACCGCGGCACCGGCCGCCGCCGGGCGGGGCTTGCCGGCGCCCTGATAATGCTTGCCGTCCCAATACCAGCGCTGGTCGGTGTCGAAGCCGCCCATCATGACCGCGGCGCGGTCCTTGCCCGCCACCGCGACCGAGCGGGAGCGCGGATCGGCCTTCTTCATCCAGTCGCCGAGCGCCGGCACTTTGAGGAAATGGGTGGAGACGGTGTAATGCTCGGAGCTCGAGCCGGGGACGCTCGGGTCCTCCGAGCAATAGACCTCCTTGTCCTCCCTCGCGAGGCTCTGGTCGAACCAGTTGTTGGCGATGATTCCGGTCCGCGCCGGATGCGAGCCGGTGAGGATGGTCGAATGGCCGGGGCAGGTCTCGGTCGCGTTGTGGCTCTGGTAGCCGGACGGAAAGACCACGCCCTCCTCGAGGCGCCTGAGGCCGCCGGTGAAATGCTGGCGGTACTGGGCGAAAAGATCGGCGGAGAATTGGTCGACCGAGATGGCGACGACGAGCTTCGGCGGCGGGCGGTCGGCCGCGCTGGCCGGAACCGCGAGCGCGGCAAGAGCGAGGAGAGCGGCGAGGCGGCGACGGGTCATTCAGGTCCCCCTGGTTGGCGCCCTTTCAACTACAGCAGCCGGCGCGTTCGGCAAGCCGCTTCAACCCTCTCGACTTGGGCGGAAATCTTTGCCAGCGAGGCGCGCACCTCGTCATTGCGAGGAGCGGAGCGACGCGGCAATCCAGCCTTTGCGCCTGACGAAAGCATCGACTGGATTGCTTCGCCGCTGCGCAGCAGGGGTTTACCCTGAGCGCCGCCGCAGGCGGCGTCGAAGGGCTCGCAATGACGGTTCCAAGGGAGTCTCATCAATATGGATTCGAACGACGCCGCCGATCTGATTTCCGAAATCCACGAGCAGCGCGCCGAGAACGAGGCCGCGGAGGGCTTCAGGAACCGCGCGGCCTTGCTGATCGCGCTTCTGGCGGCGGTGCTGGCGATCGGCGGCCTCGGCGGCGGAAACGCCACCGACGACATGGTGGCGAACAACATCAAGGCGTCGGACAGCTGGGCTTTCTACCAGGCCAAGAACGTCCGCCAGACCATGTACGAGGTCGCCGCGGACGACCTCCAGGAGCAGCTGACGAGCGGCGCGCTCACCCCGGCCGGGCGCGCCGCCGCCGAGCAGCGCCTCGCCAAATACAAGGCGACCGTCTCCCGCTACGACGACGAGCCCGATCCGAAGGCGCCCGGCGATGCTCTGAAGGGCGAAGGCAAGAAGCAGCTGAAGGCGCGCGCCCAATCCTACGAGGACGCCTACGGCGTCGCCTCGCAGCAGGACAATAATTTCGACCTCGCCGAGGTCGCGCTGCAACTCGCGCTCGTGCTCGGATCGGTCGCCATCCTCGCCACCAACCGCTGGATCCTGGGGCTTTCGCTGACGCTGGGGATAGCGGGCTCGCTGCTGACCCTGAACGGCTTCCTGCTGCTCGTGCCGCTGCCTTAGGGGGTGGATTCCGTCATTGCGAGGAGCGAAGCGACGCGGCAATCCAGCGGGCCTCGGAGCCCAACTGGATTGCTTCGCTTCGCTCGCAATGACGACTCGCCTTTGCCTAAGGCTGGAGCTCGTACTGCTTGAGCAGATCGTAGAGCGTAGGGCGGCTGATTCCGAGCAGCTTGGCGGCGCTGGAGATGTTGTTGTCGGCGCGGGCGAGGGCCTGGCGGATCGCGCGCCGGTCGGCGGCCTCGCGCGCGGTCTTGAGGTTGACCGGAAGGCCGTCGTCCGAGCCGTCGAGGTCGAGGTCTTCCGCCGTGACCAGCTTGCCGTCGGCCATGATCACCGCCCGCTTCATCCGGTTCTCGAGCTCGCGCACGTTGCCGGGCCAGCGCCAGCCGTCGATCGCGGCGAGGGCCGACGGCGCGAGGCCCTTGACCTGCGGGTTCATCTCGCGGGCGAACAAATGGAGGAAATGCTTGGCAAGCAGAGCGGCATCGCCCGGCCGCTCGGCCAGGGCGGGGATTCGCACCACGATCTCGGCGAGCCGGTAATAAAGGTCCTCGCGGAAGCTCCCCGCCTTGATCATCTCGGGAAGGTCCTGGTGGGTCGCGCAGACGATCCTGGTGTCCACGGGGATCGCCTTGCGGCCGCCGATCCGCTCGATCACCCGCTCCTGGAGGAAGCGGAGCAGCTTGACCTGGAGGGGGAGCGGAATGTCGCCGACCTCGTCGAGGAACAGGGTGCCGCCCTGGGCGAGCTCGATCTTGCCCTCGACCGTCTTGATCGCGCCGGTGAAGGCGCCCTTCTCGTAGCCGAACAGCTCCGCCTCGAGCAGATTCTCGGGGATCGCGGCGCAGTTGATCGCGACGAAGGCGCCGCCGGAACGGCGGCTTGCGGCGTGGAGGCCGCGGGCGAGCAGCTCCTTGCCGGTGCCGCTGGCGCCGAGCAGCATCACCGAGACCCCGGTATTGGCGACCCGCTCGATGGTGCGGGCGACCTTCAGCATCTCGGGGGCGGCGGTCACCATCGTGCCGAGCACCGTGCGGTCGTCGCCGACTTTCTCCTCGAGGCGACGATTCTCGTTCTCGATGCCGTGGAGCTGGAAGGCGCGGCGGACGATGAGGCCGAGCTGATCGATGTCGACCGGCTTCTGGTAGAAATCGTAGGCGCCCGACGCGATCGCCCGAAGCGCGCTCTCGCGCGCGCCGTGGCCGGAGGCGACGATGACCTTGGTCTCGGGCTTCAGGGTGAGGATGGTCTCGAGCGTCGCAAAGCCCTCGCTGACTCCGTCCGGGTCGGGCGGAAGGCCGAGGTCGAGGGTGACGACCGGCGGCTCCTCGGCGCGCAGCAGGTTGATCGCCGCCTCGCGGTCCGACGCGACCAGCACGTCGTAATCGTCATAGGCCCAGCGCAGCTGGCGCTGCAGACCCTCGTCGTCCTCGACGATCAGCAGACGGGGCTTGAAGGGAGCGTTCATGCGGACATCCGATCGTGCACCGCGCGCGTCTCGGCGAGCGGAAGGAGGAGGGTGAAGCGGGTGCCTTTGCCTTCGCGGCTGTCGACTTCGAGCCGGCCGCCGATGGCGGCGACCAGGGCGCGCGCCTCGAAGGCGCCGACTCCGAAGCCGCCGTCCTTGGTCGAGGCGAAGGGCTGGAACAGGCGGGTGCGGATGAAGTCGGCGGACATGCCGCAGCCGCGGTCGATAACCTCGATCGCGGCGTCGTCGGCGCGCGCGGAGACCCGGATCCGCACCGGCGACTCCGGCGCGCTAGCGTCGATGGCATTCTGGACGAGGTGCATCAGCGCCTGCTCGAGCCGTCCCGGATCGGCGAGCGCCGCGACGCCCCTCTCCCCTTCCACCTCGACCGGATGGACTCGGCGCTTGATCTCGGCCACGGCCGCGACGCAGCGGTCGACCGGCACCGCCCGCACGGGTTCCGCCTCGACGTTGGCATTGCCGCGGCTGAGGCGCGCGAGGAGGTCGTTCATCTTCCTCACCGAGCTGTGCAGCGTGGCGATCATGTCCTCGCGGAACTCGGGCTTGTCGGCGTGGCGCTCGGCGTTGCGGATGACGAGGCCCAGCTGGCTCACCAGGTTCTTGATATCGTGCATGATGAAGGCGAAGCGGCGGTTGAACTCGTCGAAGCGGCCGGCATTGGCCAGCGCCTCCTGGGTCCGCGCCTCGGCAAGATAGCTCGCCGCCTGGATTCCGGCGGTCCGGAACAGGTCGAAATCCTCCCAGTCGAGCGGCCGCCGGACCGGCGGGTGCTGGAGGATGACGAGCCCGACCAGCCGGTCGTTGTGAAGCAGCGGCACGCCGGCCCAGCCCGCCTCCATCCGCGCCATCCATTCCGGCACCGGGCAGCGATCCTCACCCGCCTTGAGCGAGCCGCCGCGGGCCTGTTCGAGGTCGGCGACGTAGGAATGCCGCTCGAGGAAGCCGACCAGCGCCGTCTCGTCGCCGGTCTGCGGCACCTCCTCGCCCCAGCGCCAGTTGGCGCCGAGTCTGAGCCGCCCGCCGTCCTCGCGGACCAGCAGCAGGCCGGCGGGCGCCTCCGCGATGTCGGCCATCGCCTTGACGATCCGTTCGGCGAGCGGCGCCTCGTCGGCGCCGGCGGTGCCGATCGTGCGGGTGAAGCGCAGCCACTCGGCGCGGTAGTCGTAGCGGTGCTCGAAGAAATGCTTGGCGACGATCACCCGCATCCAGGCACGCATCCGGCCCGAGGGGAGCAGGATGACGGCGGCGATGGTCATCGCGAAGATGATGGCGACCTGCGCGACGCGCACCCAGTTGCCGCCGATGATCTCGAGCGCCCGCGTCGCCGACATCATCAGGATCAAATAGGCTAGGATGGCGAGGACCGAGAGCGACTGGAAGCTCGCCGCCCGCGACATCTGCACCCGCCACTGGGCACTCCTCCGACTGGCGAGGGCGAAGAGCGGCACCAGCATCGAGAGGATCGCGCCGCGCATCGCGAACAGATCGTCGACCGGCCCGCGAGTGAGGTAGGCGACGGTGTAGAGGTGGAGATCGTAGGTCCACATGCCGGCCAGCGCGATCATCGGCAGCCGCAGGGTCCAGCGGCTGTCCGGCGCCGCCTGGCCGTAGAGGTTGTGGACGAGGACCAAAGAGCCCGCGGCGACGGTGAGGCCGAGGATCTGGTGGGTCGAGCGCAAAGCCGCGTAGACGAGGCCGTTATGGGCGAATTGGGGCGCGACCCCGCCGATGGTGAGCTGCAGCCCGATCGCTGCGGCGACGGCCGTGTAGACCGCCTTGACCGCGCGTTGCCGGCCGTCGTCCTCGGCGCTGCACAGGATCGCGTACATGAAGGCGAGGAAGCCGAAATTGCGGGCGCTCTCGGCGATCGCCGCGCCCATTCCGAGCGGACCGTCGGCGGCGACCAGGATCGCCCACACGGACGTCACCGCGAAGGCGGCGACGAGCTGGCGGTTGCCGGCCTGCTGGTTCCAGCGCCGGAGCTGCCAGAGCGCCAGCGCTCCGAACAGCACCGCCGCCAAAGCGTGGCTCCACAAAGCGATGAAGCCGATCATCGCGCGCCCTCCGGCCAAAGCACGACCCGCACCGTCTGGAGGAGGATGAGGATGTCGAGGAAGGGCGTGTAGTTCTTGGCGTAATAGAGATCGTATTCGAGCTTCTCGCGGGCGTCCTCGACGCTGGCCGCATAAGGGAAATTGATCTGTGCCCAGCCGGTGATGCCCGGCTTCACCACGTGCCGCTCGGCGTAATAAGGCAGCCGTCCCTCGAGATCGGCGACGAACTGGGGCCGCTCGGGCCTCGGCCCCACGAAGCTCATCTCGCCCTTCAGCACGGTCCAGGCCTGGGGCAGCTCGTCGATGCGCAGCTTGCGGATCACCGAGCCGACCCGGGTCACCCGCGGATCGTCCTTCTGCGCCCAGACCGCCTTGCCGCCGACCTCGGCGTCCTCGCGCATCGAGCGAAGCTTCACCAGCTCGAACGGAACGCCGTAGCGCCCCACCCTTTTCTGCCGGAAGAAGGCCGGGCCCCTGCTCTCCAGCTTGACCAGCAGCGCGACGATGAGAACCACCGGCGCGGTGAGGACGAGGATCGCCGCGGCCGCGACCAGATCGAACAGGCGCTTGCCCGCCGCCGAGATCCGCCGCCCCGACGAGAAGCCGTCGGAGAAGATCAGCCAGGAGGGATTGAGGCTGTCGAGGTCGACGCGGCCGGTCTCGCGCTCGAGGAAGGAGGAGATGTCGTTGACATGGACCCCGGTGGTCTTGATCCGAAGCAGATCGGCGAGCGGCAAGGCGTTGCGCCTTTCCTCGAGCGCCAGCACCACCTCGCTCGCCCTGAGGCCGACGACATGGTCGGTAAGGCTCGGGATGTCGTCTCGGTTGACCGCGCCGTCGACCGCGCTCGGCCCGTCGTTCATCGCGACATAGCCGGCGATCTGGAAGCCCGCGCCCTCGCGCGCCGCCAGCGCCTCCAGCCGCGCCGCCCGCGGACCGGCGCCGAGCACCAGCACCCGGCGGCGAAAGGCGTCGCTGCCGAGCGTCCGGTCGAAGATCAGCCGCGCCGAGAAGACGAACAGCAGGGCGAACAGCATCGCGTAGAGCAGGTTCGAGCGCCAGAAGGTCACCGCCGGCATCAGGAAGAAGACGAGGCTGAGCAGCAGAATGCCGAGCGAGACCGCCACCACCAGCCGCGCCGCCGCGATCCGCATCGAGCGCAGAGCGTCGGCGCCGTAGGCCCCGACGCCGACCATGGCGAGTTGCAGCACCGCCGCGAAGACGAGGAGGTGCGCCCAGCGCGCCCCGGTCTCGGCCGGAGCGGCGGCGCCCAATTGCCAGGCCCGGAGCGCCCAGCCCGCCTCGGCGGCCCCGGTGAGCAGCACACAGTCCACCGCGCCGAGCAGAAGCACGGCGTGCGGGACATAATGTTTGAACAGCCTCACCAAGGCGGCGCCACCAGTCTGTAAGCCGGACCGACAGCCCCTGTCGCATTATTTGACAAACAAAGGGTGAAGGGGGTGCAGGCGCCGGTTGCCGCCGCGAGGCGGATGCGGGACGGTGATGCGATGGCCGGCCGTCTCGCCACCGCGCTCAAGACCCTTCTCCTCGTCGCCTTGTCGCCCCTCATCCTCGTCGCGGCGATCGTCGCGGCGTTGTTCGGCGGCACCCAGGCGGGAAGCGCCGAGGAAGTGGCAGACTATTTGCGCGACTTCCTCGACGGCGAACCGGGAGTCCGGGACTGGGACGACTTCACCTCCGTCCCCTGCCGGGACCCCGGTCTCGACGGCATCCGCAAGCGTGCGGCCGCCGTTCCCTTGCCGTTGGATGAAGAGGGGGCGGCGGTGCTGCGGGGTTTGCTGGCCGACGCCGAGGCGCTGGCGCGGGAGGAGAAGGCGGCGCATGAACGCAATGATGCTCCCTAGGCCCCTGATGCTTGCCTGCCTGCTGGCCGCCGCGCCGGGCCCCGGTCAGGTCGACATCCCCGCCGCCGTGGAGGCGATATTCCATTCCGTGGATGTCGATCGAGACAATTGCCTGTCGCGCCGCGAATGGCGGGCCAACGCGAGAGCCTCCCTGTCGCGGCGGGCGCACTCGCGCCTCGAACTGGACCGGATGGTGGCCTCGGTCACGGACGCCTATCGGCAGCTGGACCTCAATCGGGATGGATGCCTTACTCGCCGCGAATACCGGACGGCCGCCGCCAGGAACATGGCTAGGTGGTTCGCCGAGGAACCATAGCTCGCGCGGACAGAGCAGCGGATCGGGATAGCGCGGCCAATGGGGCAGCGAGTTGGCGGGTTTTGCTATTTGTTGGCGGCGTATTTCGCGACGTCCCCGCCATGCTTTGGCTAAGTCATTGATTCCTTTGGGACCAGCTCATTTGGCACGGCTCGTGCTGAGGGGGTGGCATGCGGCGGGGATTTCGGCCCGCATGCCAAAGGAGCCGAACGATGCAAGACGAGACGACCAACCTTCTTCTGCGCGACGACACGATGCTCGGCGTCTGCCAGGGCCTCGGCGAGGATTTCGGGTTCAACCCGATCTGGCTTCGAATCGCGTTCGGAGCGACTCTGCTGATCAACCCGATCGCGGTGGTCGGCACCTATCTGGGGCTCGGCGTGCTGGTGGCGACGAGCCGCCTGGTCTTCCCGAGGCCGCGCCCTGCCGCCGGCGGATGCGAAGTCTCCACGCCGGGCCAGGCCCTGGCGCAGAACGAGGACGAGCTTCTGCCGGTCGCCGCCTGAGCGCGGCTTGCCGCGGGCGCGCGCAACCGCCTAGACTCTGGGGATGCGCGCGTCGCCTCTTCTGCTGCTCGTTGGCTTTTCGCTGGGGGCCGCCGCGCCGCCCTCGCCCGATCCGACGCTCTCCCAGCGGATCGAGGCGCGGCTCGCGGAGGCCGGGCCGGGCATTCGCTTCGGGCTGGTGATTGCCGACGCGACCGACGGGCGCGAGCTGGTCGCGATCGCTCCGGAAGGCCGGTTCGTGCCGGCGTCGAGCACCAAGATGTTCACCGCCGCCGCCGCCTTAGCAACGCTGCCGGGGCTCGATCGTCCCGACGCAGCGGGGGGCGCGGCGGTGCGGCTCGAGCCGCGCGGCGCGGATGCGCCGGACGTGGTGCTGGAGGGCCATGGCGACGCACGGCTGTCGAGCGCCGCCGACTGCCGCGTCGATTGCCTCGCGGCGCTGGCCGATGCGGTGGCGGCGAAGGTGAGGGTCGTGCACGACGTGATCGGCGACGACCGCGAATTCCCCGACGAGCGCTGGAGCCCGGGGATGAGCTGGAACAACATGGCGACCCGTTCGGGCACCGCGGTCTCGGCGCTGACCCTCGACGACAACGAGCTGGCGATGACGGTCGTGCCGGGAAGGGCGAGCCAGCCGGCAATGGTTGCGCCTCCCGGCTATTTCACCCTCGACAACCGCGCCGTGACGGTGGACGCCGGCACCTCGGCGCTGAATTTCGAGCGGCTGCCGGGCAGCCGGACCGTTCGGCTGACCGGCTGGGTGACAGTGGGGTCGAAGCCGGAGGTCCTGCACCTCGGCGTCGACGATCCGGCCGATTATGCCGCGTGGCGGCTCAAGACCTTGCTCGAGGCGCGGGGCGTGCGCGTCACCGGCATGGTCGGCGTCCGGCACCGGCCGGCCGCGCCGAACGGGGATCCCGCCGGCAGGTTCCCGGCCCCCGCCCCGGCCGCGCCGCCGCTCGCCCGGCTGACGCCGCCGCCGCTCGCCGAGGACATTCGCTATACGCTGAAGGTCAGCCAGAACCTCCACGCCGAGTTGCTTCTGCGCCGGCTGGGGCGGCAATCGGGAGGCGGGTCGATCGCCGAGGGACTGGCGGTGGTGAAGGCGATGCTGGCGAAAGCGGGGCTGGCGCCGGCCGAATACGACTTCTCCGACGGCTCGGGCATGTCGAGCTACAACCGCGTGGCGCCGCGCGGAACGGTCCTCCTGCTGCGCTGGGCGGCGGCCCAGCCGTGGGGAGAGGCCTGGCGAGACTCCCTGCCCATAGCCGGGGTCGACGGGACGCTCGCCAAGCGCTTCCGCGACACGCCGCTGGCCGGCAGGCTCCGGGCCAAGACCGGAACGCTCAACGCCAGCTTCGCGCTCGCCGGCTACATGACCGCGGCGAGCGGGCGGCCCCTGGTCTTCGCAGCCTTCGCGGGCGACGTTCCCGAAGGCGCCGAGGCGGTGAAGGCGATCGACTCCGCCCTGATCCTCGCCGCCGCGGCGAACTGAGCAAAATAGGGCTGGCGTCGGCGCGGCTTTTCTGTTGCAACATCGCGCAATTAGGAAAGATCGCCGGGGCGGCGACATAGAGGGGGAACAGGGATGAGCCACAAGGCGAAGTGGGTGCGGCTGCTCGCGTCGGGAACGGCGCTCGCCGCCACGTCATTCTTCCTGGCCGGGAACGCGGCCGCCCAGACCACGCCGCCGCCGGGCAACAATACGACCGGCCAGGCGGCGACCCCGACCGGGGCCGAGACTCCGAACACCGATGCGACGGTGGCGGCCCAGCCCGCCACCGCGGCCCCCGACCAGCCGGACGGCAAGGCGATCATCATCACCGGCTCGCGGATCAAGCAGGATCCGAACAACAGCGCCCTGCCGCTGCAGATCATCACCACGCGCGACCTCGCGCGCGAGGGAATCGCCAACCCCGAGCAGCTCATTTCCTACATCACCGACAACGGCAACGGCGCCGACAACCTCTCCTCGAACTCGGACGTGGTCAGCGGCGCCGCGCGCGGTACCAACGGCCTCTCCGCCGCCAATTTGCGCGGCCAGGGCAGCGCCTCGACGCTCATCCTTCTGAACGGCCGCCGGGTCGCCGCCCACGGCCTGCAGGGCTCCGCGGTCGATGTGAACCAGATCCCGTTCGCCGCGATCGACCGGGTCGAGATCCTCAAGGACGGCGCCTCCGCCATCTACGGCACCGACGCGGTCGGCGGCGTGATCAACTTCATCACCAAGACCAACTTCACCGGAGTCGACGTCGCCGCGTTCAACGACATCACCCAGGAAGGCGACGCGCCGATCCGCCGGGTCTCCGCGACAGTGGGCTGGGGCAACCTCAACGAACGCGGCTTCAACGTCATGGCGGCGGTGAGCAAGAGCTGGAACGGCGCGCTGTTCGGCAACCGGCGCGACTTCATCAACGGCAACCAGCCCGATCGCGGCCTCTCGATCGACACGCGCGGAACGCCGATCGCCAGCGCCTTCCCGATCAACCCGTCCGGGGCGGGCATCGGGATCATCCAGAACGGCACCCTGCTCGGCGGCACCAGCGGCGCGACGTCGCTCACGGCCAATCCGGGCTTCTTCATCCCGGGAACGACGACCCCGGCCACCGGCGGAGTCAACATCCTGCGCCTCCCCGGCGGCGCCGGCTGCGATTCGGTCGACGGCGGGATGAACTACGATTCGGCCTTGTGGGCGACTCCGACGGCGGCGCTCGCCTGCTCGTGGGACACGGGACGGGCCACCACGGTCCAGCAGCCTATCGACACTCTCACTTATTACGGCCGCGCCACCGCCCGGCTCGGCCGGCACGAGATATTCGCCGAGGCCACCGGGTCGGTCGCGGATTCCGCGAAGATCTTCTCGAACAACCAGTACAGCTCGAACAATTCCAGCCTGCCCATCGCCTATCCGCTCAACGCGCTCACCGCGCCGACCTACAACGCCGTGTTCAACAGCATCGTGGCGGTGCTCCCGGCCATCAAGAACAATTACGGCAAGCCGATCACCTTCCGCTGGCGCTGCATCGAGTGCGGCGGCCGCGAATACGACACGCATAGCAAGACCTTCCGCGCGACGCTCGGAATCGACGGCCCGCTGTTCGGCGATTGGGACTATCGCGCCGGAGGGAGCTACGCGACCAGCGAGGCGAGCTCGGTGCTGGGCGGCGGCTATCATTATGCCGGCGTGTTCCGCAACGCCCAGGAGGTCGCCTATGCCAAAGCCCACGGCTTCCCCAATGCGGTGATCGGCGGCATCGACCCGCGCGCGCCCACCGCGCCGGGGGCGAGCGCCCCGGGCATCGTCGGGCTGTTCAACAGCGGCATCCTCAATCCCTTCTCGCTGACCCAGACCCCCGAGGCGATCGCCGCGCTCGACGCGGTCTCGGCGAAGGGCGTCAAGCTCTACGGCGGCAAGTACGAGACCTGGCAGTTCGACGCGTCGGTCTCCGGCAGCCTGTTCCGGCTGCCCGGCGGAATGGCGAAGCTCGCGGCCGGCGTCGACTACCGGCGCGAAGGCTATCATTTCGCCGGTTCGCCCTACGGCGACGGCACCCAGCCCGACATCTTCAACGCGGCCTTCGACAACGCCAACGCTCTGAACCAAATCCACCGCAACGTGAAGGCCGCCTATGCCGAGGTGCTGTTCCCGATCTTCACCCAGCTGGAGGTGTCGCTCGCCGGCCGCATCGACGATTATACGGGCTTCGGAACGACGACCAATCCCAAGGTCAGCGTCAAGTTCCGGCCGATCGAGCAGGTGATGTTCCGCGGTTCCTACAACACCGCGTTCCGCGTTCCGACGTTCAACCAGATCTACAACGGGATCCTGCAGTCGCCGAACCCGGGCAACACCCTCGTCGATCCGACGACCTGCCCCTCCGGCGTGGTCTCCGCGACCAACCCCGCCTGCTTCGCGATCACGCCCGACACGCTGAGCGGCGGCAACCCGAGTCTCGGGCCGGAGACGGCGAAGGAATACAGCCTCGGAGTCGTCCTGCAGCCGACCAGCCGGCTGAGCTTCAGCGCCGATTACTGGTCGATCGCGGTCGACAACACGATCGGCACGATCACGCTCCAGCAGCTCTTGGCCAACATCAACGCCTTCTCCGGCCGCGTCCAGCGCACGAACGGCGTGATCACCCTGATCGACCTCACCACCGGCAATTTCGGCTCGCGCCGGACCAAGGGCATCGACTTCACCGCCCGCGCCAGCTTCCCGGTGATGGGCGGCAATCTGCTCGCCGGCTTCGACGGCACTTTGCTGCTCACCAAGAAGGAGAAGCTCCTGCCGAGCCTGCCCTATTCGAACCTGAGGGGCGTGTTCAGCCTGGCCGGCGACCTCGGCCTCAAGTGGAAGCACAACGCCTTCATCAGCTATTCGCGGAACGGCTTCGCGGCGACCTTCTCGCAGATCTACCGCGACGGCTACGCCAACCAGGCGCTTCCGGGCAGCCCGTCGCGGCCGGACTGGAACCCGCGGGTCAAGGCCTACATCGTCTACAATGCCTCGATCTCGCAGTCGTTCGGCAACCGGCTGATGCTGACCGCGGGGATCAAGAACGTCTTCAACACCGACCCGCCGTTCGCGATCACCTACGATTCGAACACCGGCTCGGGCAGCTCGTGGGAGCCGCGCGTGGCCGACCCGCGCGGCCGCTCGTTCACCGTCGCCGCCGAGGTCAAGTTCTAGGCGCGGCACGGGCCGGAGGAAGCGATGACCGACGGCAAGGACCACCACGTCCGTCTCGGCGAGGACGAGCGCGCTTTGCTCGTCCAGCTGCGGGCCAAGCGGCGGCATCAGCGCGTGCAGGCGGCCCAGGCCGGACCGCCGCTCACCCGCGGCCAGATCATCGCCGACGCCGTCGCGGCGACGATGGGAAGCTGGCCGTTCATCATCATCCAGACGACGATCCTCGCCGCCTGGATCACGCTCAACATCGTCGCCTGGATCCGCCACTGGGACCCTTATCCGTTCATCCTCCTCAACCTCGCTCTGTCGTTCCAGGCCGCCTATGCGGCGCCGTTCATCATGATGAGCCAGAACCGCCAGGCCGACGTCGACCGCCTGAAGGCCGAGGAGGATTACAAGGTCAACATCAAGGCGGAGCTCGAGATCGAATTGCTCCACCAGAAGATCGACGAGCTGCGCGAGCGCGAGGTGCTGGCCTTGGTCCAGTCGGTCGAGCGGCTGACCGCCCTGCTCGAAGGGCAGGCGGCCCCGCCGCCAGGCCAGCCGGCCCCGGAGGACAAAGGCTAGCGCGCCCCGGCGGCTCTGCTAAAGGCCCGGCATGAGCGCCGCGCCGATCACGCCCGTCATCCTCGCCGGCGGCTCCGGAATCCGGCTGTGGCCGCTCTCGCGCGTCGACCGGCCCAAGCAGCTTGTCGCCCTTCATGGCGGGGGAACCCTGCTCCAGCAGACCGCGAAACGGGTGAGCGATCCCGACGGCTTCGCGCCGCCGCTCGTCGTCGCCTCGGCAAGCCAGGCCGCCGCGGTGGAGGAGCAGCTCGACTCGGCCGAGACTCCGCCCCGGCTGCTGATCCTGGAGCCCGAGCCGCGCGGCACCGCCGCCGCCGTCGCGCTCGCCGCGATCGCCGCGCCCGACTCCCTGCTCCTCGTTCTGCCCAGCGACCATGTCGTCGGCGACCAGGCCGCCTTCCGCCGCGCCGTGGCGGCGGCGCGCGGGCCGGCCGAGGCGGGCAAGCTGGTCTGCCTCGGCGCCGAGCCGGACCGCGCCGAGACCGGCTATGGCTGGATCAAGCGCGGAGAGCCGCTCGGCGCGGGCGCCTGGGCCGCCGCTTCGTTCCGCGAGAAGCCCGACCAAGCCGCCGCCGAGGCAATGCTGGCCGAAGGCGGCTGGCTGTGGAACGCGGGCATCTTCCTGTTCCGCGCCGGAACCCTCCTCGCGGCGCTGGAGGCGCTGGCGCCGGGCCTGCTTGCCGGCGCCCGCCGTGCGATGGAGAAGGCCGCGATCGAGGGCGAGACGCTGCGCCCCGACGCCGCGGCCTTCGCCGCCATTTCTTCGGCCTCGCTCGACCGCGCGGTGATGGAGCGATCGGGCGACGTCGCGGTGGTGCCGGCCGCGATGGGCTGGTCGGACCTCGGAAGCTGGGCGGCGATCCACGCCTTCGGCCCCGCCGACCCGGCCGGGAACGTTCTGGCGGGCGACGTCGTCGCGCCCGGCAGCCGGAACTGCCTGGTCCGCTCCGAGGGGCCGGCGGTCGTCGCGCTCGGGGTCGAGAATCTGGCGATCGTCGCCACCGAGCGGGCGGTGCTGGTCGTTCCGCTCGATCAGACCCAGCGCCTCCAGGAAGCGCTCGACGCGCTCGAGGCGCGGCGGGGCGGGAAATAAGCAAATGGAGAGGCGGATGCGGGAGCTGAGAAATATCGGATCGAGCGGGCTGAGGACGCCGCGGCTCGTGCTCGGCGGCAACGTCTTCGGCTGGACCGCGAAGGGCGAGGACGCCTTCCGGATCCTCGACCGCTTTGCCGAGGCCGGCGGGACGATGATCGACACCGCCGACGTCTATTCCGCCTGGGCGCCCGGCCACAAAGGCGGCGAATCGGAGAGCCTGATCGGCGAATGGCTGCGCCGGCGCGGCGGCCAGGGCGACATGCTGGTCGCGACCAAGGTCGGGATGCTGCCCGGCGAAGGCGGCGACAAGCTCGAGCCGGCGCGGATCGCCGCCGCCGCCGAGGCCTCGCTGAAGCGGCTGGGCGTCGAGGCGATAGACCTCTATTACGCCCACCAGGACGATCAGAAGACGCCGCTCGCCGACAGCCTCGCCGCGTTCGACAGGCTGGTCAGGGACGGCAAGGTGCGTGTGATCGGCGCCTCCAATTATTCCGCCGAGCGGATGAGCGAGGCGCTGGCGGTCTCGGAGCGCGAAGGCCTCGCCCGCTACCAGGTGCTCCAGAACGAATATAATCTGATGGCCCGCGACAAGTTCGAGGGCCCGCTCCAGGACCTCTGCGTCGAGCGGAACATCTCCATGCTGCCTTATTACGGCCTCGCCTCGGGCTTCCTCACCGGCAAGTACCGGTCCGCCGCCGACCAGGGCAAAAGCGTGCGCGGCGACCGCATGGCGAAATATCTGAACCCCCGCGGCTTCGCCGTCCTCGACGCGCTCGACGCGGTCGCCGCCGAGACCCGCGCGACGCCGGCCCAGGTCGCCCTTGCCTGGCTCGCCGCCCAGCCCGCCATCACTGCCCCCATCGCCAGCGCCCGGACGCCCGAGCAGGCCGAGGAGATCATCGGCGCGATGACGCTCGAGCTCGGCGCGGAACAGTTGGCTCGGCTGACCGAAGCTAGCTCAGGATAATTTCCCCTCTCCCGCTCGCGGGAGAGGGTAGGGAGAGGGTCTTGCTGAGTCCTCGGTACGGACCCTCACCCTCCGCGTCGCGGGCCCCTCCCTCTCCCGCGCGCGGGAGAGGGGTTACCTCAGCATCTCCGCCAGCTTCGTCGCTGTGCGCCAGTTGCGCGCCGTCACCGGGCACCCTGCCGCTCGGTCGATCAGAGCCGGGGTCAGCTTCGAAGCGCCGGCGCCTTCGGGATAGTGGAACCAGAGGGCGCTCCCCGCCGCCTTCACCCGTTCGCCGGCGGCGGCTTTGGCGGCGATCCGGTCTGCCGCGTCGGCCGCCGGGGGGCGCTTGGGTAGGCCCAGGAAGACTCGGTTGGGTTCGGCTGCCGATTCCTTCGGGAAGGGATTGGCGGCGAGGAGGGTGTGCCATTCGCTCGCGGTGCGGATCATGGCCGGGGCCTCGAAGCCGAACTTCGCCGCGATGACTTTCTCCAGCGCCGCCTCGAGCGCATCCGCCTCGCCCTTCGCCTCGAACACGACGTTGCCGCTCTGGATGTAGGTCGCGACCGCGTCCCACCCCAGCTCCGCCTCGCACAGCGCCCGCAGCGCCGCCATCGGCAGCGTTCGGCCGCCGACGTTGACGGCGCGGAGCAGGGCGACATGGCGGGTCATCGGCGCGACCCTGCTTGACGCGGCGGGGGGCCGCAAGCCAGTAGCGCGCATGGCGACCCACAATCCGCTGCTCCGGCGCGGTCTCCTCTTCGTCCTGTCGAGCCCGAGCGGCGCGGGCAAGACCACCATCTCGCGCCTGCTCCTCGAACGCGACGACGGCATCGGCCTCTCGGTCTCGGCGACGACCCGGCCGATTCGGCCCGGCGAGGTCGACGGGGTCCATTATCATTTCGTCGACGACGAGGAGTTCCAGCGGCTGGTCGACGCCGGCGAGTTCCTCGAATGGGCGCACGTCTTCGGCCACCGCTACGGCACCCTGAAGCGCGAAGTGGTCAAGCAGATCGAGGGCGGCCGCGACGTCCTGCTCGACATCGACTGGCAGGGCACCCAGCAACTGAAGCAGGTCGATCCCGACATCGTCCGGGTGTTCATCCTGCCGCCCTCGATGGAGGAGCTCGAGCGCCGGCTGCGCTCGCGCAACACCGATCCGGAGGAGGTGATCGAGCGGCGCATGGCGCGCTCGACCGTCGAGATCAGCCACTGGGCGGAATATGACTATGTGCTGATCAACGACGACGCCCAGCATTGCCTGAAACTGGTCCATACCATCCTCAAGGCCGAGCGGTTGAAAGCGTCGCGGCGAGTCTTCCTCCACGATTTCGTCCGGAGCCTGATCGGGTAGACGCGGTCGTCATTGCGAGCGAAGCGAAGCAATCCAGCTGCACGGCGCGCAGAATCTGGATTGCTTCGTCGCTTTCGCTCCTCGCAATGACGGGGTGCAGTCGCCCTCGCTTTGCGTTAGGCTCGCCGCCTCAAATGGGGGAGGATCGAAATGGTACGGACCCTGATCGGCGGCCTGGTCGGCGGCATAATCATCTTCGTCATGGGCTATGTCTTCTGGGCGACTCCGCTCGGCGAGATACCTTTTTCGAAGGCGACCGACGCCCAGAACGCCGCGGTGCAGACCGCGCTGGCCCAGAACCTGACGCCGAACGGGACCGGCACCTACGTCATTCCCGCCCACCAGAGCGCCGAAGGGGCGGTGCTCTACGCCAAGGGGCCGATCGCGATGGTCGACTTCAACGTCAAGGGCTTCTCGCCCGACGACATGTCCATGCTTCTGCCCGGCTTCCTGATGGCGGTCGGCACCGGCCTCCTGATGGCGTTCGGCCTCGCGGGGGTCGGCGGCGGCGGGCGCGCCTTCTCGGGCGTCGCCCGGCTGGTCGTGCTCTACACCCTGGGCTTCACGCTCTGGGAGTTCCTGGCGACTCCGATCTTCAACCATTTCGGCTGGCGCTACTGGATCTACGCCTTCGTCGCCGAGAACGTATCGCTGATCCTCGCCGGCCTGGTCATCGCCCGCTGGTTCCTGCCGCGCGGCTATGTCGTCGCGACCCCGGCGGCGGAGACGCACCACGAGGCGCCGGCCGCTACAACAGGCTGAGGAACAAATAGCCGGCGTCGAAATCGCGCCGCCGCTCGTCGTGGGCGGCGGCGGCGAGCGGGTCGTCGCCCCAATGCTCGGCCTGCCAGGCTTCGTCGAGCGTTGCCGCGGACCAGGCTTCTTCGAGCGAGGACTCGCCCTCGGCGAGCACCAGCGCGATCACCAGCGAGCCGGAGACGGTGACGAGCGGCGCCAGCCCGGCCAGCGCGAACGGACCGCGCTCGAATACGGCCTCGGCCAGCCGGTCGACCGTTCGCGCCGGTTGCGGGCGGTGCATCACGCCGGCGGTGACCTCGAAGTCGACGTCGAAGCGGCGCCGCGCCCAGGCGAGCAGCGGATCCCAGGCCTCGGCCTGGCGGCGGACCAGCGCCTGCGGCGCCTCGGCGCGGTAGCAGAGAAGATCGGCCTCGGCATATCGGGCGAGGGTGCGGGCGAAGGCCCGGCGGTCGGGCGCGACCCGGTCGATGGCGGCGTTGGCGAGGCCTGTGAGCGGCATCGAGCGCGGATCGACCGACTCGCCCTGCGCCTCCCATTCCGCGGCGATCGCCTCGGCCAGCCTTTCGCCCGGCACGGCCAACGGCGCCCGGGCGGGCGTCTTGACCGGTTTTCCATCGAGCAGGATGGCGAGGCCCCCCGGCCCGGGCGCCACGCTCGCGGCCTTGTAGAAGCGCTTCACCGCCCGTCCCGGCGCTTCCAGTGGCGGGCGAGGGCGATCGGCCCCCAGAAGCTGGCGACGAGGCCGCCGGCGACGAGCGGAATGCCGAGCAAGGCGTCGCCGCCGGCGACGACGACGTCGCTCTGCCAGAGGATCAGCCCGAACAGGACGATCGCGGTGCCGCCGATGCGCATCAGGTTCACGGCGACGAAGCGGTTGCGCCAGAGGTCGTCGTCTTGCGGGGTCATGCCATCGCCCTGACCAGGCCCGGCACATCGGCGGGCGTCCCGGCGAGGTAATCCGCGCCGGCGGCGAGAAGTTCCTCAGCGCCGTGATAGCCCCACAGCACGCCGACCGCCGTAACGCCCGCCGCCTTGGCCATCGCCATGTCGTAGCTGGTGTCGCCGATCATCAGGCTCAATTGGGGGTCCGCGCCCGTCTCGGCAAGCGCCGCCGCGATCATCGAGGGGTGCGGCTTGGACGGGTGGCGGTCCGCGGTCTGCAGCGTGACGAAGCGGCCGGCGAGGCCGTGGCGCTCGAGGCAGAGCGCCAGGCCGCGGTCCGACTTGCCGGTGGCGATGCCGAGCAGCCAGCCGTCCGCCTCGAGCGCGTCGAGCAGCGCGTCGACGCCGTCGAACAACGGCTCCTCGACCAGCCCGCGGCGGCGCAGGTCCTGGAAGCCGGCCTTGTAGCCCAGAGCGAGGTGGAAGTGCGTTTCGGGCGAACCCTCCGGGAGCAGGGCCGCCATCGTCTCGACCAGGCCGAGACCGATCGTCCGCCGCGCCCGGGCCGGCTCCGGCGGCTCGAAGCCGGCGTCGGCGAAGCAGCCCTGCAGCGCCCGGCAATGCGAGGCCTGGCCGTCGACGAGGGTCCCGTCGCAGTCGAACAGAGCGAGCCGGTTCACGGGGCGGGGCGGCGCGCGTCCTCGACGCTCTCCCGTGCGAAGGCGGTGAGATCCTCCGCCGCATCTTCGAATGTCACGTCCCCGTCCAGCGGCTCGTCGCCGAAGAAAGCGCCGGGCCTGTTATCCGCGCCCCGGCTTCCGTGTCCGAACAGGTCCTGGATCAGCTGCGCCTGCGCCTCGGGTCCGAACGAGCGCCACACCTTTCCCGCGCGGCGTTCGGCGCGCCAGTCATAGGCGCCGCCCTTGAGCTGGCCGATCAGGGAGCCGCCGACATAGCGCGTGCCCTCATGCTGGTATTGGCGCACATGGCAGGCTTCGTGGACGAGGACGTCCATCCACCGCGCCGTGTCGAACTTCTTGAGGTAGATGCAATTGCCGAGCGTGAACGGGCGGCCGCTGAGGCCGAACAGACCCGAGCGGCCTTCGACGATCCGGATCGGCGCCAGGTCGAGCGCGCCGCGATAGACTCGCCGCAGGGTCTCCGCTTCCTGGTCGCTGAGCGGCCGCGCCTTCGTCTGAAGCCCCACCGCCGCCTGCACCGCGCCCACAGCGCGGCCGGCCGCGGCCACCGTTGCTCCTACCAGCTTCTCGATCAGGCTCCCCATGGCCTGTCCCTCCGCATCAGGGCGGCCATCGCCGCCTCGCCCCCGGCGTCGAGCGCGGACGCGATCCGCTCGCGGACTTCGGGCGGCTTGTCCTGGTCGACCTTCGCGGTGCCGCGCCAGTCCGTCGGCCGGAGCTCGAAGCCCGCGATCGCCTTCAGCAGGCCGTCATAACGGCCCGGGCTCATCTTGTCCTTGCTCCACGCGGGCTTGGGAAGAAGCCGCGCTTCGTGGGCATCGGAGAGGCCGTCGACCAGCGCCGCCAGCGCCGCCGGATCGAGCGGAACGACCGGGCCTCTGATCTCGAGGGCGACGTAGTTCCACGTCGGGACGCGGTCCTCGAGCCCGTACCAATCGGGGCTGATGTAAGCGTGAGGTCCTTCGACCAGCAGCAGGGCCTCGCACCCTTCCGAGAGCGCGCCGTGGACCGCGTTGCCCCGCGAGACGTGGAATCGGAACCGTTCGCCCTCGAGCAGGAAAGGGACATGGACCGCGCGCAGCCCTTCGGGGGTCGGCACGACCAGCGCGCCGAAGCCGACGTCCCGGGCGATCGCCGCCATCTCCTCCCGGTCGGCGAGCTGGAACTTGCGGTTGGGGTGCATCAGCGCCGGCCCCGCCCGCGGCGCTCGCCCTTGCGCTCCTTGCGCCGGGCCTTCGCCGCCTGGGCGGCGGCGCGGCGCTTGCCTTCGGGCGTTTCGCCGAACTTCACCTCGTCGAGCGGCAGGTCGCCCGCCGCCGGGTCGAAGCCGAGGCTCGCCAGGGTCTCGGCGAAATGGGGCGGCGGCCCGGCGGTGACGTCGATCCGGCCGCCGTCGGGGTGGTCGATTCTCAGGCGCCGGGCGTGGAGGTGGAGCTTGCGGCTGATCGCTCCGGTGAGGAACGCCTCCTGCCCGCCATATTTGCCGTCGCCGACGATCGGATGGCCGATCGCCGCCATGTGGACCCGGAGCTGGTGGGTCCGCCCGGTCAGCGGCTGGAGCTCGACCCAGGCGGCCCGGTTCCCCGCCCGCTCGATCACCCGGTAGCGGGTCCGCGCGGCGAGGCCGGCTTCG
>JAXDPA010000104.1:0-12255 GCA_034668685.1 Sphingomonadales bacterium
GCGGAGGCGGCCGGCTTCCTCGAATTCGAGGTCGGCGGCGGCCTTGCGCATGCGCTGCTCGAGATCGGCTAAGTAGGCCTTGAGGTTGTGGCCGACGAGGTGCGGGCGCTCGTCGTCGCCGGTGTCGACGACGACTCCGTCGCGCTGGCTGACGTCGGCGAGGATGTCGGAGATGTTGCGCTTGATCGTCGTCGGCGTGATTCCGTGCGCCTCGTTATACTCTTTCTGCTTCTGGCGGCGGCGGTCGGTCTCGCGAAGCGCGCGCTCCATCGAGCCGGTCACCCGGTCGGCGTAGAGGATGACCCGGCCTTCGACATTGCGGGCGGCGCGGCCGATCGTCTGGATCAGCGACGTCTCGGAGCGCAGGAAGCCCTCCTTGTCCGCGTCGAGGATGGCGACGAGCCCGCATTCCGGGATGTCGAGCCCCTCGCGAAGCAGGTTGATGCCCACGAGCACGTCGTAGACGCCCATCCTCAGGTCTCGGATCAGCTCGATCCGCTCCAGCGTCTCGACGTCGGAGTGCATGTATCGGACCCGGAGGCCCGCCTCGTGCATGAACTCGGTCAGGTCCTCGGCCATCCGCTTGGTGAGCGTGGTGACGAGGGTCCGGTAGCCCTTCTTCGCGGTGATCCTCGCCTCGTTGATGAGGTCGTCGACCTGGTCCTCGACCGGCTTGATCTCGACCGGCGGGTCGATGAGCCCGGTCGGGCGGATGACCTGCTCGGCGAAGACTCCGCCGGTCTGCTCGAGCTCCCAGGGCCCCGGAGTCGCCGAGACGGCGACGGTCTGCGGGCGCATCGCGTCCCATTCGTTGAATCTGAGCGGCCGGTTGTCGATGCAGGAGGGCAGGCGGAATCCGTATTCGGCGAGCGTGATCTTGCGGCGGTGGTCGCCGCGCGCCATCGCGCCGATCTGCGGCACCGTCTGGTGGCTTTCGTCGACGAACAGCAACGCGTTCTCGGGGAGATATTCGAACAGGGTCGGCGGCGGCTCGCCGGGCAGACGGCCGGTCAGGAAGCGGCTGTAATTCTCGATACCCGCGCACGAGCCGGTCGCGGCGATCATCTCGAGGTCGAAATTGGTCCGCTGCTCGAGCCGCTGGGCCTCGAGCAATTTGCCCTCCGCGTGAAGCTCCTTCAGCCGCTCGGCCAGCTCGTGGCGGATCGCCTCCATCGCCTGCTTCAGGGTCGGTCCGGGGGTCACGTAGTGGCTGTTGGCGTAGACCTTGACGTAGTCGAGCGCGGCGATCTTCTTGCCGGTCAGCGGATCGAACTCGACGATCTCCTCGATCTCGTCGCCGAAGAAGTTCACCCGCCAGGCCATGTCCTCATAGTGCGAGGGGAAGATCTCGAGATTGTCGCCGCGCACCCGGAAATTGCCGCGGGCGAAGGCCTGGTCGTTGCGCTTGTACTGCAGGGCGACGAGCTTGCGGATGATCTCGCGCTGGTCGACCGTCTCGCCCTTCTTCAGGCTGAAGGTCATCGCGGAATAGGTCTCGACCGAGCCGATGCCGTACAGGCAGGAGACCGAGGCGACGATGATCACGTCGTCGCGCTCGAGCAGCGAGCGGGTCGCCGAGTGGCGCATCCGGTCGATCGCCTCGTTCACCGAGCTTTCCTTCTCGATGTAGGTGTCCGAGCGCGGCACGTAGGCCTCGGGCTGGTAGTAGTCGTAGTAAGAGACGAAATACTCGACCGCGTTGTCGGGGAAGAAGCTCTTGAACTCGCCGTAGAGCTGGGCGGCGAGGATCTTGTTCGGGGCGAGGACGAGCGCCGGGCGCTGCAGCGCCTCGATCATCTTGGCCATGGTGAACGTCTTGCCCGAGCCGGTGACTCCGAGCAGCACCTGGGTCTGCTCTTCCTGCCGAGCGGATTCGACCAGCTCGGCGATCGCCGCCGGCTGGTCGCCCGCGGGCGAATAATCGGAGACGATCCTGAACTTTCGGCCGCCCTCGGCCTTCTCCGGCCGCTGGGGCCGATGGGGGACGAACGCCTGTCCCGTGTCCGGCTCATCGAGGCCGGTCCTGATCATGATTCCCATGGCTTCCATATGGTCATTGCCGCCGCGCCGCGCTAGCTTGGGCCGAAAGAGGGGGAAGGACGATGCGGATAATCTTGATCGTACCGCTTTGCCTGGCCGCAATGGCCTGCGGGAGCGGTGACAATTCGGCCAACGACCAGGAGGCCGCCGCGCCGCCGGCCTTCCCCGCCGGCACCTGGAACAGCGAGTTCGAGGTCAAGTCCTTCCGCTCGGCCGACAAGACGACACCCGCCCTCAAAGCCAAGCAGGGCGACAAGGAGCAGGCGTCGAGCTGCGTTCCGCAAGGGCAGGGCGACCGTCCGCCGGCCGCCCTGTTCGCCGGCGCGGGATACGACTGCACCTATTCGAACAGCTACATCAAGGATGGCACGATCAACGCGTCGCTGGTCTGCAGCCGGCCCGAGCTCAAGGGCCAGGTCAACATGAGCGTCTCAGGCAGTTACGACGCGAAATCCTTCGAGGCGACGGTCGACAGCACCAGCTACCTGCCGGGCAACGGCGATTTCACGATGAGCCGCAAGGTCAAGGGCAAGCTCAGCCCCGGGCCTTGCCAGCCGGCGGCTCCGCCGGCGGGCGCGAAAGGCGGCGCCAAGCCCAAGGCCAAAGCGGGCGGCTGATGCCGCCTTTGCCCCGCCAGCGGCTACTTTTCGACATCCCGCGGGACGTCGGGACCGAGCCTTGTTTGAAGGAGTCCGAACGGGCGCGCTCGCTCGCCGAGCGGCGCGTTCTCGGGCTCACCGGATAGAGGAGGAAGACGACATGGGAATCAGGAAATGGGTTGGGCTCGGCCTCGCGCTGGCCCTCGGGGCGTGCGGCAAAGGCGGTGGCTCCGCGAGCGGCAACGCCGCGGCGACGGGCAACGCGGCGGCGCCTTCCGCGAGCGCCTCGGCCGCAGCACCGGGCGGAAGCCCCGCGGCGGCCGGCAACGTCCATCTCAATCCCGGCGAATGGGAGACGACGGCCGAGATCAATTTCGGCGGCCTCGGCAACATGCCTCCCCAGGCGGCCCAGGCGATGAAGGCGCTCAACCGCAAGGTGACCTCGCGCCAGTGCCTGACTCCGGAGAAAGCGCAGCGGCCGACCGGCGACCTCTTCTCCGGCAAGCACCAGGAAGGCTGTACCCGCGAAGGCTTCACCTTCGCCGGCGGCCGGGTGAACGGAACGATGACCTGCAAGGATCCGCGCGGAATGGCCTCGACGATGACGATGGACGGCCAATATGGCGGCGACAGCTTCGACGTCACGATGAAGGTCGCCGCCTCCGGCGAGGGCCGTTCGATGACCTGGAGCAGCCATTCGGTCGGCCGCCGAATCGGCCCCTGCGCGCCCGGCGCCGACAAGGAGGATTGAGGCATGATCGGATACGTGACGCTCGGCACCAATCGGCTCGAGGAGGCGCGGGCCTATTACGACGGCCTGTTCGAGACGATCGGCGCCAAGCGGCTGATGGAGCTGCCCCACGGCTTCACCCTCTACGGGCGCGGCTGGGGGCAGCCGGGCGTCGCGGTCACCCCGCCCTATAACGGCGCGCCGGCGACGGCCGGCAACGGCAACATGATCTCGCTGGTCATGGACAGCCGGGCGAGGGTCGATGCGTTCCACGCCAGGGCGCTGGAGCTGGGCGGAAGCGACGAAGGACCGCCCGGCGTTCGCGGCGAGGAGGGCGAGCGCGCCTTCTACGGGGCCTATTTCCGGGACCCGGAGGGGAACAAGCTCTGCGCCTTCTGCGTCGGGCCGGCGTGAGCGAGGCAAGACCGAGGAAGATCAGGGTCGTCATCAACCGGGGCGGCGGCTCGTTCGGCGAGGACAAGGCCGCCCAGCTCCAGCCTCTGTTCGAGGCACGCGGAATCGAGGCGAAGATCCTGGCGGTGGAACCCGGGGAGCTCGACCGCCATTGCGGCGAGGCGGCCGAGGCCGCCGGGGTCGATGCCCTGGTCGCGGCCGGCGGCGACGGGACGATCTCGACCGCCGCCGGCGCCGTGGCGGGAACGGCGATGCCGCTCGGCATCCTGCCGCTCGGGACGCTCAACCATTTCGCGCGCGACGCCGGCATCCCGCTCGATCTCGAGGCGGCTGTGGAGGCGATCGCCTTGGGGCGCACCCGTCCGGTCGACGTCGCCGAGGTCAACGGCCGGGTGTTCATCAACAACAGCGCGGTCGGCATGTACCCCAGGCTGGTCAAGGACCGCGAGGCGCAGCAGCGGCATCTGGGGCGGAGTAAGAAGCTGGCGATGCTCGTCGCGGCGGGACGAAGCCTGTGGCGATTCTCCCACCACCGCCTGACCCTGCGAATCGCCGGTCGGGAAGCGCCGGTCGAGACGCCTTTGCTGTTCATCGGCAACAACCGCTACGAGACCGGCCTTCTCGCGCTCGGCAAGCGCGAGGCGATCGACCGCGGGGAGCTGTGCATCTACGCCCCGCTCGCCCGCTCGGCTCTCTCCTTCCTCTGGATATCGACCCGCGCCGTGTTCGGCCGGCCGGACGAGCAGGCCGACTTCCTGACTCTGGACGGAATCGAGACGGTCGAGATCGATTCGCCCCGGCGCCGCCTGATGGTCGCGACCGACGGGGAGGCCCAGCCGATGGAGACGCCCCTGTGCTACCGGGTCCGGCCCGGCGCGCTGAAGCTGATCGTGCCGGCGGAAGAGGATGAAAACCGTTCGGCCTGAGCTTGTCGGGGGCCTTACTTCGATCTTCTGCAACAAACGGAGGGCTTCGACAGGCTCAGCCCGAACGGTTCGGGGTTCGCTCCGTCAAGGCACGTCGATCGTCTGCCCCGCCTCGCTCGTCACGAACCGCCCGGGCGCGATGCCCCGCGCCTTCAGCGCCGCCGCCAGCCGCCGGGGCGGGTCGTCGATCGCCTCGAAGGTGAGCTGGAAGGTGCCCCAGTGGACGCCCAGCGCCATGGCGGGCCGAAGCCGCTCGAAGACGGCGACCGCTTCCTCGGGGTTCATGTGGTTCGACTGCATCACGTCGCGCGGGGCGTAGGCGCCGACCGGGAGGATGGCGAAGCGGTACGGGCCGTGGCGCGCCGCCTCGGCCGCCCAGGCGCCGCCGCCCCAGCCGGTATCGCCGGCGAAGAAGACGTTGCCGCCCGGCAGCCGCACGGTGAAGCCGGACCAGAGCGCGCGGTTGCGGTCGGTGCCCCAGCGCGAGCCCCAATGGTGGACCCGCTCGACGAGCACCTGTGCGGGCCCGAGGCGGATCGCGCCGCCCCAGTCCAGGGCGCGCGAGCCGACGCCCGCGCCTCTCAGGATCGTATCGTTGCCGAGGCCGGTGACGATCAGCGGCCGGTCCCGGTCCCACAGGCGCTTCAGCGTCGGCAGGTCCATATGGTCGTAATGGTTGTGGCTGACGAGGACGAGGTCGATCCTCGGCAGGTCGTCGAAGCGCACGCCCGGCGCCCGGACGCGCCTTGGGCCGATGAAGGCGAAGGGTGAGGCGCGCTCCGACCAGATCGGATCGGTGAGGATGTTGATGCCCCCGGTCTGCACCAGAACGGTCGAATGGCCGATCCAGGTGACCCGCATCGCGTGGCCCTCGACCCGGCGGGGCGGAACGGCGGGCGTGACCGGCACGCGCTCCGGCCAGCGGGCCCGGCCCTCGCCCGTGGCCCAGCGGTTGAAGAAGCGGGCGGGATTGATTGCGAGCGGCGGGCGGGCACGGTCCTCGGGGTTGAAGAAGCGACGGCCGTCGAAATGATCGCTCGAGGGTCCCCGATAGTAGATCCGGTCGAGCAGGGGCGGGAGGATCGAAGGCGCGAAGCAGAGGGCGACGGCGAGGAAGAGAAAGACGGCGCCGAGCCGCTTGAGGAGCCGCCGCACGCCGCCCCCTTCAGCGCGGCGCGAGGGTGAAGCCGGCGGGGGCGCGGTCCTCGACATGCTCCTCGTGGTAGAGGTCGAGGAAGAGGTCGACGCGGCCGGGCGCGGCGGCGGCGCAGTCGAGGGCGATCAGCTCGGTCACGGTTCCGAAGCCGCCGGTGCCGCCGGCGACGGCCGGCGTCGCCTGCGGAGCCTTGCCGTCGCCACAGCGCAGGCGGGCGACGTAGGCATTGCGCCCCTCGGGCCCGCCGACCCGGACGGGATTGCGCAGCGAGCCGAGCGGGTAGGCCGCCGCCGCCTCGGTCTCGGCCTGAAGCGCGGCGTCCGACACTCCGCCGCCGATTCCGGCCATGAGCGTCTCCGGTGGCGCGGTGCGTTTGCCGAGATCGTCGGCACCGGCCGGAGCGGCGGCGAGGAAGGCCGACGCGAGAAAGGCGAGGGGGAGACTGCGCATCGCGCCGCTATGACGGCGGCCGCGACGGCTGTCGAGACGGCTGCGAAAGCATTTCGGTACTGGAACAAGCATGCCGTGCGCGCGTATTCCCGTCACACCGCCGCCGGCCTTCCGGCCCGAGCGGCGCAACAGGAGGAATATCATGGGCATCATCATGTGGCTGATCATCGGCGGAATCGTCGGCTGGCTCGCGAGCATCATCATGCGTCGCGACGCGCAGCAGGGCATCATCCTCAACATCGTCGTCGGAATCATCGGCGCGGTGATCGGCGGCCTGATCCTCGGCCACGGCAACATCAACAACAGCCCGCTGACCGTGATGTCGTTCCTGGTCTCGCTGGCCGGCGCGGTGATCCTCCTCGCCATCGTCAACCTCTTCACCCGCCGAAGCGTCCGCTAGTCGGCGCTTGCTCGGCAGGACGGCCGCTCCCGCACAGGGGGCGGCCGTTCGTGCGTTCAGTCCAGCTCGAAGACGACGGTCAGGGTCGCCGAGAGCGCCTGCTCGCCGGTCGCGATCGGGAGGCTCTGCAACGTGTCGGCCACCCGCGCCATCATCATCGGCCGCGGATAGGAGACGTCGGCGCCCTCGCTGACCTCCAGCACGCGCGTCACGCGCTTGCCGAGGGCCCGGGCGTACAGCTCGGCGCGGGCGCGGGCGGCGGTGAGCGCCCTGGTGCGCGCCTCGTCCATCGCGGCGTCGCTATTCTCGATCGAGAGATTGGGGCCGTTGATCTGGTTCGCCCCCTGCGCCACCAGCACGTCGAGGATTCGTCCGGTCGCGGCGATGTCGCGGAAACGGACGCTGACCTCGTTCGAGGCGCGATAGCCCATGATCTGCGGCGGGCTGGTGCCGTCCTGCCGGTAATCGGGGAACAGGCTGACCGAGCGGGTCTGGATGTCGCGGTCGGCGATTCCCGCCCGCTTCAAGGCGGCGAGGACCGAGGCCATCTGCCGCGAATTCTGCTCGAGCGCGGCGGCCGCGGTCGGCGCGGTGGTGACGACCCCGGCGCCGATCGTCGCGATGTCCGGCACCCGGCGCGCCTCGCCGGTGGCGACGATCATCAGCCGGGTGGCGCCCGGCGCGAGCGCGGCTTCGGGCTGCGCGGCGGCCGGCGTGGCGGGCAGCGCCGCGCAGGCGAGGAGAAGAGGGGCGATCAGGTGAAGCTTCATGTCATATACTCCCTTTGCGGCCAATCGACGCCCTGCCGGCTGCACCGGCCCTGAACGCGCAGACAAGCGCGAAATCGGGTTGACGGCGAAGCCTTTAGCTGAGACTTGAAGGGCGATGACCGACCGCGCCGCCATTTTCGCGACCCTCGCCGCTCCCGCGGCCGCGGCGTCGCACGCCTGGCGCTGGCGGTGGAGCGATCCTGCCCAGGCGGCGCGTCCGGAGCGATGGTGAAGGGGGCCTAGCAACCCTTTGAGACCTTTCCGAGAAGCCCGCCAATCCGGCGGGCTTTTTCTTTTCTCCCATCGCCAGGACACCACGCCATGTACGCCAGCAACAATTTCGCTTTCGCGGTTCCGCACGAGGCCGCCGAAGGTCCCTCGTTCCTCCTCGCCCGACTCTATGACGGCGAGTCGATCGGCGCCGAAGGGGCCGAGAGCCTGTTCTCCGCCCTCGTCGAGGGCCAGCTGGACGGGCCGTCGATTGCCGCGATGCTGATCGCGCTCCGCCTCAGGGGGGAGACGGCCGAGGAGCTGGCCGGGGCGGCCCGGGCGCTGCGCGCCGCCGACGCCGACTTCCCGCGCCCCGATTATCTGTTCGCGGACAGCTGCGGCACCGGCGGCGACGGCTCGGGGACGATCAACGTGTCGACCGCCGCCGCCTTCGTGGCCGCGGCGGCAGGCCTTCCCGTCGCCAAGCACGGCAACCGCTCGGTCACCTCGCGCTGCGGCTCCGCCGACGTTCTGGAGCAGCTCGGAGCGAAGCTCGACGTTCCGGCCGAGGTCTCGCGCCGGGCCCTCGACGAGACCGGCATCTGCTTCCTGTTCGCGCCGCGCTACCATCCGGGCCTCCGCCACGCCGGGCCGGTGCGCAAGGCCTTGAAGGTGCGCACGATCATGAACGTGCTCGGCCCCTGCGTGAACCCGGCCGAGCCGGACGTGCAGCTGCTCGGAGTCGCCGATCCAGGGCTGCTCGAGCCGGTCGCGAGGACGCTAGCGGCGCTCGGCGTCGCCAAGGCGCTGGTCGTCCACGGCGCGGGGCTCGACGAGATCGCGCTCCACGGCGACACCGAGGCGGTGCGGCTCGAGGCCGGCCGGCTGGAGCGGCTGACCCTCACGCCGGAGCAGGCCGGGCTCGAGCGGCGCTCGCTCGCCGGGCTCAAGGGCGGCGGCCCCGAAGAGAATGCCGAGCGGCTGAAGTCGCTGTTGATGGGCTACGGCCTCGCCGCCGAGACCGAGACGGTCGCGCTCAACGCCGGCGCCCTGCTGATGACCGCCGGCCTCGCCGCCGACTTGAAGGAAGGAACCGAGCGGGCGATGGATTCGATCCGCTCGGCCGAGGCTTACCGCCGCCTCAAATTGTTCGTCGAGGCGAGCCATGGCTGAAGGCGTGCTGGGCGCAATCCTCGACCGCAAGCGAAGCGACGTCGCGGTCCGGCTCGGCGGGACGGACCTCGCCTCGCTGCGTGCCCGCGCCGTGCCGACCCGGCGCAGCCTGCGCGACGCGCTGGCGAGGCCGGGTGCCCGCTTCGTGATGGAGGTGAAGCGCGCATCTCCCTCGCAGGGCGCGCTCCGCACCGACGTCGATCCGGCCGCGATCGCCCGCGCCTATCGCGGCGCAGCCGACGCGGTGAGCGTGCTCACCGACGGCCCCTATTTCGGCGGCTCGCTCGCCGACCTGGAGGCGGTCCGGGCGGCGTTCGGCGGGCCGATCCTCGCCAAGGATTTCATCGTCGATCCGCGCCAGGTCGCCGAGGCGCGGCTGCACGGCGCCGACGCGGTGCTGGTGATCCTCGCCGCGCTCGACGACTCGGAAGCGAAGGCCGTGCTGGCCGAAGCCGATGCGCTCGGCATGGACGTGCTGGTCGAAGCCCATGACGAAGCCGAGGTGAAGCGCGCGGTCGCGCTCGGCGCCGGGCTTATCGGCATCAACAATCGGGATTTGAGGACATTGGCGGTCGATCTCGCCGTGACCCAGCGGCTGTCGCGCCTCGTCCCGGCCGATCGCCTGGTGGTCGCCGAATCGGGAATCGAGGACCGGCGCGACGTCGAGCGGCTGGCGCCTCATGCCGACGCATTCCTGGTCGGCTCGTCGCTGATGCGCGCGCCCGACCCGGCGCTGGCGGCGCGGGCGCTCGCCTTCGGGCGGGTCAAGGTGTGCGGCCTCACCCGGGAGGAGGATGTCGAGGCGGCGGAAGCGGCGGGCGCCGCCTTCGCCGGCTTCGTCATGGTGCCCGGCACGCCGCGCGCGGTGAGCCTCGGGCGCGCCGAGCGGCTGGCCGCCGCGACCCGCCTGCCGCGCGTCGGCGTGTTCCGCAATGAGAAGCCGCTGAATGTCGCCGAGGCGGCGCTCCGTCTCGGCCTCTCCGCCGTCCAGCTCCACGGCGAGGAGGACGCGCTCTACATACGCGGGTTGCGGAGCCTGCTGCCCGAGGGGACCGAGATCTGGGCCGCCGGCGCTGTCGCCGGGACGGTCCCCGAGCCCCGCCTCGGCGCCGACCGGACCCTGTTCGACACCGAGGTCGCAGGCCGCTCGGGCGGCACCGGCACGGCCTTCGACGGGTCGCGGCTCGAAGGCCGGCCGGACCTCGCCCGAGCCGTCCTCGCCGGGGGCCTCAACCCCGGCAACGCCCGAGCGGCCGCTTTGGTCGGCGCCTATGCGCTCGACGTCGGCTCCGGGGTGGAAGCGGCGCCGGCCCGCAAGGACCCGGCCAGGCTCGCCGCCTTCTTCGACGCGCTCCGCCTCCCGGCCCGACGGGAGCTCGCCGCATGCGCCTGAGCGGCCGGTTCGGCGCCTATGGCGGCGCCTATGTCCCGGAGATCCTGATGCCGGCGCTCGAGGAGCTGGAGGCGGCGTTTCTCGACGCTCAGGCCGACCCGGCCTTCAAGGCGGAGCTCGACCAATTGCTCGCCAAATATGCGGGACGGCCGACGCCGCTCACCCGCTGCCGAAACCTCGGTTCGGACAAGGCGCGAATCTATCTGAAGCGCGAGGACCTGCTGCACGGCGGGGCGCACAAGACCAATCAGGTTCTCGGCCAGGCCCTGCTCGCGCGGCGGATGGGCAAGACCCGGCTGATCGCCGAGACGGGCGCCGGCCAGCACGGAGTCGCCACCGCTCTGGCCGGCGCCCTGTTCGGCCTCGAGACCCGGATCTACATGGGCGCGCACGACGTCGAGCGGCAGCGGCTCAACGTCTTCCGGATGGAGCTGATGGGCGCCGAGGTGGTGCCGGTCGAGAGCGGCTCGCGCACCCTCAAGGACGCGATCAACGAGGCGCTGCGCGACTGGGCGGCGAGCTTCGCCGACACGCACTATCTGCTCGGCACGGTCGCCGGCCCGCATCCCTTCCCGTTGATGGTGCGCGAATTCCAGCGAGTCATCGGCAAGGAGGCACGGGCGCAAATCCTGGAAGAGGAAGGGCACTTGCCGGACGCGGTGATCGCCTGCGTCGGCGGCGGCTCCAACGCGATGGGCGCCTTCGCCGATTTCGTCGACGACGAGGATGTGCGGCTGATCGGAGTCGAGGCGGCCGGGCTCGGACTCGACGGCGCCGAGCATGGCGCGACCTTGCTCCGCGGCCGGCCCGGCATCCTCCACGGCTCGGAGACCTATGTGCTTCAGGACGCCGACGGGCAGATCGCCGAGAGCTGGTCGGTCTCGGCCGGCCTCGATTATCCGGCGGTGGGCCCCGAGCACGCCTTCCTCAAGGACAGCGGCCGGGCCGAATATGTCGGAGCGACCGACCGCGAGGCGCTCGACGCCTTCGCCTTGCTCGCCCGCAGGGAGGGGATCATCTGCGCGTTCGAATCGGCGCACGCTCTGGCCCACGCCCTAAAGCTGGCCGAGGCCGCGGACGACGAGACGGTACTCGTCGTCAACCTCTCCGGCCGCGGCGACAAGGACATGGTCCAGGCGCAGGGCCTGCTGAGGCCGGGGGCGTGAGCCGCTACGCCGCGATGTTCGACGGGCTCGCCGCGCGCGGCGAGCTGGCGTTCGGCGGATTCGTCATGCTCGGCGATCCGGACCTGGAAGCCAGCGCGGGGCTGCTCGATGCGCTGGCCGAGGGCGGGGCCGACATGGTCGAGGTCGGAATCCCCTTCTCGGATCCGGTGGCGGACGGGCCGGTGATCCAGGCGGCGGCGGTTCGGGCGCTGGCGCGTGGAGTCACGCCGGCGGATTGCTTCGCTCTGCTGCGCGACTTCCGGCAGAGGCATGCGGACCTGCCGGTCGGAATCCTCACCTACGCCAACCTCGTCGTCGCGCGCGGGCTCGACGCCTTCTACCGGGCCGCGGCGGAGGCCGGCGTCGACAGCGTCCTCGTCGCCGACGTGCCGCTGCTCGAGAGCCCGCGCTTCGCCGAGGCGGCGGGGGCGGCCGGGGTCGACCCGGTGCTGATCGCCGCGCCCAACACGCCCGAGACGAGTTTGCGCGGCATCGCGGCGACGGGTCGGGGCTACACCTATTGCGTGGCGCGGGCCGGAGTGACCGGCGCCGATCGCGAGGTCCGGTTCGACGCGGCGATGATCGCCCGGCTGACGGCGCTCGGCGCTCCGCCGCCGGTGCTCGGCTTCGGGATCTCGCGGCCCGAGCACGTCCGGCTCGCCCGCGAGGCGGGAGCCGCGGGCGTCATTTCAGGATCGGCGATCGTGTCCCTCGGCGCGGACGCCGGGGCGGTGCGCGCCTTCGCAGCCGAGATGAAGGCGGCGACGCGGAAGTGACCTACGTCCTCCCTGTGCGCGCAGCGCATGGGGAGGGGGACCATGCGAAGCA